>NZ_JBHVRF010000004.1:0-481682 GCF_042885955.1 Microbacterium sp. NPDC058021 | reverse complement strand
ACCCACCTGTGCAACCTCGCCCACCTCTGCAAACGCCACCACACCCTGAAACACCACACCGCGTGGACCGTCACCCAACACCCCGACGGCACCCTTGAATGGACCAGCCCCACCGGCCGGCGCTACCTCGACATCCCCCACGGCGCCCTCGAATTCACCACCACCCCCGCGACCACCACCACGACCGCGACCGCCGCGACCGGCAGCGGGGCGCCACCACCCTTCTAACCACCACGCCCACCCGCCGACCGGCACCCACCCCGGACGGCGGGCCGCCGTGCGCGGGCAGGGTCAGGCGGGATGCAGGGCGAGCCGGTAGCCCATTCCGGCCTCGGTGATGAGGTAGCGGGGCGAGGCCGGGTCGGGTTCGAGCTTCTTGCGCAACTGCGACATGTAGAGACGGAGGTATCCGGTGTCGGCGACGTGCGTCGACCCCCAGATGCTGGTCAGCAGCGTCTGGCGTGTCACGAGCCGCCCCGGGTTGCGGATGAGCAGCTCCAGCACCTGCCACTCCGTCGGTGTGAGGCGGATGTGGTCGACGCCGCCGTCGCGGGGGCGGGTGACGTCGCGCGATGCCAGATCCACCGTGACGTCGCCGAGGGTGACGACGGGGTCGGGGGACTGCTGCGGAGTGCGACGCGTGAGCGCGCGGATGCGGGCGAGCAGCTCCTCCACCGAGAACGGCTTCGTCACGTAGTCGTCGGCACCGGCATCCAGCGCCTCGACCTTGTCCGCCGCGCCCGAGCGGCCCGACACGACGAGCACCGGCGCCTCCGACCAGCCCCGGATCGCCTGGATCACCGCGATGCCGTCGAAACCGGGCATCCCGAGGTCGATGAGGTACAGGTCGGGGTGGTGATCGATCGCCGCGGCGATCGCCGCGGACCCGTCCGTCGCCGTGAAGATCTCGTACCCCTTGGCCGTCAGGGTGATGCGCAGCGCGCGCAGGATCTGCGGATCGTCGTCGGCGATGAGGATCTTCACGGGCGCATGCTGCTTTCGGAGCGGGGGAGGTCTGCGGTCGAACCCGCTGCCGGCAGCGAGATCACCATCGTGAGCCCGCCACCGGGGGTGTCCTCCGGGGTGAGGCTTCCGCCCATCCCCTCGACGAACCCCTTCGACAGCGCGAGGCCGAGGCCGAGCCCCGTGGTGTTGTCGGTGTCGCCGAGACGCTGGAAGGGCACGAAGACATCATCGCGCCGTTCGGCGGGAATGCCCGGACCGTGGTCGACGATCCGGATCTCCACCGAGCGGGCGAACGTGCTCGTCGCGATGCGCACCTTCGTGCCGGTCGGGGCGTGGCGGAGGGCATTGGCGAGCAGATTCACCACGACGCGCTGCAGCAGCACGGCGTCGGCATCCACCGGCGGCACGGTGTCGTCGAGGTCCAGCTCGACCTGCTGCGGGTCGGCGCCGAGTTCTTCGAGGGCGGGGAGGATCGTGTCGGCGGGGTCGACGGCGGTCGTCGAGATCGCCAGCACCCCGGCCTGCAGCCTGCTCACATCCAGCAGGTCGGTCACGAGCGTGGCGAGCGTGCTGAGGCTCTCATCGGCCGTGGCGAGCAGCTCGTCGCGATCCTCCTCGGTCAACGCGTTGCGCGCCGCCCGCAGGCCGCTGACCGACGCGGTGGCGGCCGCCAGCGGCCGGCGGAGGTCATGGCTCAATGCCGACAGCAGGGCCGTGCGCACCCGGTCGGAGGCGGCGAGCGGTTCGACCTCGCTCGCCGCCACCTCCAGCGCATCGTGCTCGATCGCCGCCCCGAGCTGCGCCACGATCACCCCGAGCAGGCGCTGCTCGGATGCCTCGAGGTCGTGGCCGTGCAGTTCGAGTCGCCCGCGATCGCCCACCGGCACCGCGACGTGGTGTTCGTCGGTGACCGGCTCGCCGCTGCGGGCGACGATCTGGCCGTCGACGATCAGACGCACCCCGGCGAGCCCGAACGCCTCACGGGTGCGCTCGACGAGCGCCTGCAGCGCCCCCTGGCCGCGCAGCACGCTGCCGGCGACGGTCTGCAGCAGCTCCGACTCCGCCGCGGCGCGTCGGGCGGCGCGGGTCTGGCGGGCCGCGCGGTCGACGACGTAGCTGACGAGCACGGCATTGGCGATGTACAGCCCCAGGGCGACGAGATGCAGCGGGTCGCTGATGCTGATCGAGAACTGCGGCGCGATGAAGAAGTAGTCCAGCGTCAGCCCCGACAGCACGGCGGCGAACATCGCCGGCCACAGCCCGCCGACGAGGGCGACGACCACGACCAGCAGTTGGTAGGCGAGCACGTCGCTCGTGATCGACTCTTCGCTGCGGATCGACACGAGCAGCCACGTCAGCAGCGGGCCGCTCACCAGCGCCAGCGCGAAGCCGGCGATGCGCCGGCGCATGGTCAGTGCGCCGCCCATGCGGGGGAGGGGGAACTGCCCGCCCGCGGCGTCGTGGTTGACGATGTGCACGTCGATGTTGCCGGCCTCGCGGATGACCGTGGCCCCGATGCCGGGACCGGTCACGAGTGCGAGCAGCCGGCTGCGGCGGCTGACGCCGATGACCAGCTGGGTGGCGTTGACGGACTTCGCGAACTCGACCAGCGCCGCCGGCACGTCGTCGCCGACCACCTGGTGGAAGGTGCCGCCGAGCGTCTCGACCAGGGCGCGCTGCTGAGCGAGTGCCGCGGGGTTCGCGCCGCGCAGGCCGTCCTGGCTGGTCACGTGCACGGCGAGCAGCTCGCCGCCGGCCGAACGGGCGGCGATCCGCGCACCGCGGCGCAGCAGCGTCTCGCCCTCGGGCCCGCCGGTGAGGGTGACGACGACGCGCTCGCGGGCCTCCCACGTGCTGTCGATGCCCTGCTCGGCGCGGTAGTGCCGCAGCGCCTGGTCGACTTCGTCCGCCAGCCACAGCAGCGCGAGTTCGCGCAGCGCGGTGAGGTTTCCCAGGCGGAAGTAGTTCGACAGCGCGGCGTCGATGCGCTCGGCGGGGTAGACGAGCCCGCCCGCGAGCCGGTCGCGCAGCGCCTGCGGGGCGAGGTCGATGACCTCCACCTGGTCGGCCTTGCGCAGGATCGCGTCGGGGATGCTCTCGCGCTGCGGAGCGCCGGTGATCTGCTCCACGACGTCGTTGAGCGACTCGATGTGCTGGATGTTGACGGTGGAGATGACGTCGATGCCGGCATCCAGCAGCTCGTCCACGTCCTGCCACCGCTTGTCGTTGCGGGACCCGGGCGCGTTGGTGTGGGCGAGTTCGTCGACGAGGGCGACCAGCGGACGCCGCGCTATGACGGCATCCACGTCCATCTCGGTCAGTTCCACGCCGCGGTGCGCCACGGTGCGGCGGGGGAGGATCTCGAGCCCCTGGGTCATCGCCGACGTGGCGGCGCGGCCGTGGGTCTCCACGACCGCGACGACCACGTCCTTGCCTTCGCCGACCAGACGGGTGCCCTCTTCGAGCATCGTGTACGTCTTGCCGACGCCGGGAGCGGCGCCCAGCAGTACCCGCAACCGCCCCCGTGCGCCCATGCGTCAGCCCTCCAGCTCGTCCAGTGCCAGATTAAGCTCCAGGACGTTCACGGACGGCTCGCCGAGGAACCCGAGAGTGCGCCCGCTCGTGTGCGCCGCCACGAGATCGCGCACCTCGTCGGGGTCGAGACCGCGCTCGAAGGCCACGCGCTCGACCTGGATGCCGGCGTAGTCGGCACTGATGTGGGGGTCCAGCCCCGAGCCCGACGCGGTGACCGCATCGGCCGGCACATCGGCCTCGGCGACGCCGTTGAACTCGGCGACCAGCGCCGTGCGCTCGGCGATCGCGGCGACGAGGTCCTCGTTCTCGGGGCCGAGGTTCGAGCCGCTCGACGCGCCGCCGTCGTACCCGTCGCCGGCGGCGGAGGGCCGCGGCTGGAAGTACTCCGGCAGCGGTGCGCCGTCGGCGTCGGCGAACGACTGGCCGATCAGCGCCGAGCCGACGGGCTCGCCGTCGGCGTCACGCGCGATCGACCCGTTCGCCTGGGCGGGGAGGATCAGCTGCCCGACGCCCGTGATGACGAGCGTGTAGCCGACGCCCAGCAGCAGGGTGAAGACGGCCATGGCGCGCACCGCGACCCAGAGGGTACGGCCGGTGGAGCGGGTGGATGTGTTCATTTCTGTGACTCCTCAGGGCTCAGAACCCGGGGAACAGGCGCACGACGAGGTCGATGAGCCAGATTCCGATGAAGGGCGCGACGACGCCGCCGAGCCCGTAGACGAGCAGATTGCGCCCGAGGGTCTTCGAGGCGTCCTGCGGGCGGTACTTCACCCCGCGCAGCGCCAGCGGAACCAGCGCCACGATGATGATCGCGTTGAAGATGATCGCCGACAGCACGGCGGATGCCGGGGAGTGCAGCCCCATGATGTTCAGCGCCGCGAGGCCCGGGAACACCCCCATGAACATCGCCGGGATGATCGCGAAGTACTTCGCGAGGTCGTTCGCGATGGAGAAGGTGGTCAGCGCCCCGCGGGTGATCAGCAGCTGCTTGCCGATGCGCACGATGTCGATGAGCTTGGTCGGGTCGGAGTCGAGGTCGACCATGTTGCCGGCCTCCTTCGCCGCCGACGTGCCCGTGTTCATGGCGACCCCCACATCGGCCTGCGCGAGCGCCGGGGCGTCGTTGGTGCCGTCACCGGTCATCGCGACGAGGTTGCCGCCGGCCTGCTCGGTGCGGATGTAGGCGAGCTTGTCCTCGGGGGTGGCCTCGGCGAGGAAGTCGTCGACGCCGGCCTCCCGGGCGATGGCCGCGGCGGTCAGCGGGTTGTCGCCGGTGACCATGACGGTGCGGATGCCCATCGACCGCAGTTCGGCGAAGCGCTGGGTGAGTCCTTCCTTCACGATGTCCTTCAGGTGCACGACGCCGAGGACGCGGCCCTCTCCGTCGGCGGTGCGGGTGGCGACGACGAGCGGGGTGCCGCCGGAGCGCGCGATGCGTTCGGTGTGCTCGTCGAGCTCGGCCCGTACGCCGTCCGGCAGGCGGCGCCCCTCCGACTCGAGCCAGCCGGTGACGGCGGAGCCGGCGCCCTTGCGGATGAGGGTGCCGTCGGGCAGGTCCAGGCCCGACATGCGCGTCTGCGCCGTGAACGGCACGATGTCGCCCGCGGCCGAGCCTCCCACCGTCACGCCCTCGTGCGCGGCGAGGTTCACGATCGAGACGCCCTCGGGGGTGGGATCGGCCAGCGACGACTGCGCGGCCGCGCGGATGAGCTCCTGCCCGGGCACCCCCGTCATGGGGACGAACGCCGCCGCCCGACGGTTGCCGTACGTGATGGTGCCGGTCTTGTCCAGCAGCAGCGTCGTGACATCGCCCGCCGCCTCGACGGCCCGGCCGGACATCGCCAGCACGTTGCGCTGCACCAGTCGGTCCATGCCCGCGATGCCGATCGCCGAGAGGAGCGCCCCGATCGTGGTGGGGATGAGGCACACCAGCAGCGCGATCAGCACCGTGATGCTCACGGGGGCGGCGGCATACGACGCGATCGGGTTCAACGTCAGCGCGACGACGACGAAGATGATCGACAGCGACGCCAGCAGGATCGACAGCGCGACCTCGTTGGGGGTCTTCTGCCGGGCGGCACCCTCGACGAGCGCGATCATCCGGTCCACGAACGTCTCGCCGGGTTTGGAGGTGATGCGCACCACGATGCGGTCCGACAGCACGCGGGTGCCGCCGGTCACGGCCGAGCGGTCGCCGCCGGATTCGCGGATGACGGGGGCGGACTCGCCCGTGATCGCCGACTCGTCGACCGAGGCGATGCCCCAGACGATGTCCCCGTCGCCGGGGATGAGCTCGCCGGCCGAGACGACCACCGTGTCACCCAGGCGCAGATCCGATGACGGCACATCGGTCGTCGCGGTGCCGTCGGCGGCCGGGTCGCCGGCCGCATCGTACGCCGTGACCCGGTGGGCGGTCGTGCTCGTGCGGGTCTGGCGCAGCGTCTCGGCCTGCGCCTTGCCGCGGCCTTCGGCCACCGACTCGGCGAGGTTCGCGAACAGCACCGTCAGCCACAGCCAGACGGCGATCGCCCAGGTGAAGGATGCCGGCACGGCAGTGCCGCCCGAGTCGGCGGGGCCGCCGAGGAACGGTTCCGCGACCGCCAGGGTCGTGGTCAGCGCGGCGCCGACCCAGACGATGAACATGACGGGGTTGCGCCATTGCCGGCGCGGATCGAGTTTGCGGAAGGCGCCCGGGAGGGCCGCCCCCAGCTGCGCCCAGGAGAACGCGCCGCGGGTGGGGGCGGTGCGCTGCGCTTGCGGTGTCGGAGCGGTGAGTGTGGACATGTCAGACGAGCCCTTCAGCCAGGGGACCCAGCGTGAGAACGGGGAAGAAGGTCAGTGCGGTCAGCAACACGGCCACGACCGTGAGCATCCCGACGAATTGGGGACGATGCGTCGGCAGGGTTCCGCTGGTGGCCGGAACGGTGTCCTGCGCGGCGAAGGAGCCGGCCAGCGCGAGCACGAACACGATCGGCAGGAACCGGCCGAGCAGGATCGTCACCCCCAGTGCCGTGTTCAGCCACGGCGTGTTGGCGGTGAGTCCGGCGAAGGCGGAGCCGTTGTTGTTGGCGGCCGAGACGAAGGCGTACAGCACCTCGGACATGCCGTGCACACCGGGGTTCCAGATCGAGACATCCTCGATCTCCTCCCGCACGCCCGGCAGCGCGAAGCTCAGTGCCGTGCCGGTGAGCACGAGGGTCGGCATGACGAGGATGTACAGCGCGGCGAGCTTGATCTCCCGCGGGCCGATCTTCTTGCCGAGGTACTCCGGTGTGCGTCCGATGAGCAGGCCCGAGATGAACACCGCGACGATCGCGAGGACGAGCAGGCCATACAGGCCCGAGCCGACACCGCCGGGCGTCACCTCGCCCAGCATCATGTTCAGCATCGGCATCATGCCGCCCAGCGCCGTGTACGAGTCGTGCATCGAGTTCACCGCGCCGGTGGAGGTGCCCGTGCTCGTCGTGGCGAACAGGGTCGACCCGATGATGCCGAAACGCTGCTCCTTGCCCTCCATGGCGCTGCCGGCGAGCTGGGGGGCGGCGCCCTGGCCGGCGGATTCGAGGGCGGTCAGGATCGTGAACGACAGCGTGAACAGCACGCCCATGACCGCGAGGACCGCGTAGCCCTGGCGATTGTCGCCGACCAGGCGGCCGAACGTGCGCGGCAGAGCGAAGGGGATCACCAGCATCAGCAGCACCTGGAAGACGTTCGTCCAGGCGGTCGGGTTCTCGAACGGGTGCGCGGAGTTGGCGTTGAAGAACCCGCCGCCGTTCGTGCCGAGCAGCTTGATCGCCTCTTGCGAGGCGGTCGGACCGCCGGGGATCGACTGCACGGCGCCGGAGAGCGTGGAGACCTCGGTGAAGCCGTTGAAGTTCTGCACGACGCCGCCGATCGCCAGCACGATCGCGGCGAGGGTGGCCAGGGGCAGCAGGATGCGGAGGATGCCGCGCGTCAGGTCGACCCAGAAGTTGCCGATCGTGCCCGAACGGCGGGAGGCGAGCCCGCGCACGAGGGCGATGGCCACAGCCATGCCGACGGCGGCCGAGGTGAAGTTCTGCACCGCGAGACCGGCCATCTGCACCGTGTACCCCAGCGTCAGCTCCGGTGAGTACGACTGCCAGTTGGTGTTGCCCACGAACGAGGCGGCCGTGTTGAACGACAGGTGCTCACTCGGGGCGGGAAGTCCGAGCGAATAGGGAAGCCACTGCTGCAGGCGCTGCAGGCCGTAGACGATGAGCAGGCCCACCGCCGAGAAGGCGAGGAGGCCCCGGAGGTAGGCCTGCCACGTCTGCTCCGCCCGGGGATCGACGCCGATGACCTTGTACAGGCCCCGCTCCACCGCCCCGTCGCTGCGCGAGGTGTACACCCACGCCATGTAGTCGCCGAGCGGGCGGTAGAGCACCGCCAGGACGACGGCGACGGAGCCGAGCGCGAGGATCGCGTACAGCCACCCCATCAGAACCGCTCCGGTTTCACGAGGGCCAGCAGCAGGTAGACGATGGCGGCAACGCCCAGCACGACGGCGAGAAGCTCGAAGACGATCACAGCTTCTCCACCGCCTTGCCCAGCAGGCCGACGATCACGAACAGGGCGATCACGCCGAGCACGTAGACGAGGTCGAGCACGGAAGACTCCATTTCGGAGGGCAGCGGCATACGGGTGAATGCCGGGCGTCCGACGGGACGCATCCCCGATCCAACTCCCGGCCGGCTGCCGCGACGACGGTCCTCACGGAACCCATACGGGTGCGCCGGGAAACCTCACGGTTCTCCTACGCGCGGCAAGGGGTGGACGTACCCGCATCCGGCCTGAAGACTCGGGGACCACGGCGGGACACCGTCGGCGCGGGAGGGCGGGGCCATGAAGATCGAGCTGCACGACGTGAGCAAGGGCCGCGACGGCGAGTCCCTTCCGGCCATCAGCTTCGACTACGAGACCGGGCGCGCCACGTTCGTCCGTGCCGAGACGATGCAGCGTCCCACGGTGCTCGGGCTCATCGCCTCGGGGCGGATGCGCCCGGACTCGGGCAGCATCCGCATCGACGGCGAGGCCGACGATGCCGGTATCCGCCGCCGGGTCGCGCTCGTCGACGCCCCCGACATCTCGGAGCCGGCGTCGCGGGTCACCGTCGCCGGCGTCACCGCCGAGGAGCTCATGTTCGCCGGCCGCTCGGCCGGCCACCGTGCCGTGCGCGCCTGGCTGCGCGACCAGAGCCTCGCGCATATCGCGCGCCTGCCGATCGTCAACGTCGCGCCCCGCGATCGCATCGAGCTGCTCACCGAGCTGGCCCTGCTGCGGCCGGGAGTCGAGGGGCTCGTGCTGGTCGCCCCCGACCGGCACGGCGGTCCGCCGTTGCAGTGGTGGCGCCAGGGTCAGGCGATCGCCGAGCGCGGATTCGCCATGCTCATGATCGCGGGAGACGCGTCGGCCACCGTGATCGAAGCCGCCACCGCCGACCCGGGGCGTGCGGCGTGAACGGCCCGTCGCTGCCGGTGCCGCGCCTCAAGGTGCCGCACATGATCGCCGCCGAGCTGCGGCGACTGACCTCCACCCGGCTGTCCACCCTCGCCCTCCTCGCGCTGGTCATCGTGCCGATCCTGTACGGCGGCCTCTACCTCTGGGCCAACCAGGATCCCTACGCCAAGCTCTCCGACATCCCCGTCGCCCTCGTCGTCGAAGACACCGGCGTGCCCGCCGAAGGCGACACCGCCGCACGCAACATCGGCGACGAGGTCGCCACCGAGCTGCTCAAGCGCGGCGACTTCGACTGGCATCGGGTGTCCGACCAGGCGGCGCAGCGCGGTCTGGAGGACAACCGGTACGACTTCGCCATCATCCTGCCGGCCGACTTCTCCGCCGCGCTCACCTCCGTCTCCGGCGACGACCCGCGCCAGGCGGAGATCGTCCTGGAGACCTACGACGCCAACAGCTACCTGGCCAGCACCATCGGCTCGCAGGCGGTGGAGCGCATCCGCTCGACCGTCGCGCAGGAGGTCGGTCAGGAGGCGGCATCCACTCTGCTGGATTCCATCTCCACCATCCGCGGCAAGATCGTCGAGGCCGGCGAAGGCGCCGCCGAACTCGCCGCCGGCACCGTCGAGCTCGCCGACGGCACGGTGCGGCTCGTCGAGGGCGCCGCGAGCGCCGTCACGGGAGCCGCAGAGCTGGAAAGCGGGTCGGCGACGCTCGCCGACGGCGCCGCCCGCGTGGCCGGTGGGAACGCCGAGGTGGCCGCAGCCGCCGACCGTGTCGCGGGTGTGGTCAACCAGCTCACCGCCGACCTGCCCGCGGCGCGCGCCGCGATCACCGCCGATCTCCTCGCGCTGGGCCTGGATCCCCCGACCATCGACGCCGTGCTCACCCGGCTCGACGCCGTCGGGGCAGGCATCCGGGCGGGCGATCAGCGCGTGCAGGAGGTCGTCGGACAGATCGACGAGCTCGCTTCCGGCAGCCGCGAGGTCGCCGACGGCGCGGTGACGCTGCGCGACGGGCTCGCCACCCTGCAGTCGGGGCTCGGCACCCTCTCGGACGGCGCCGGCACGCTCCGTGACGGCGCGGCCAGCCTGTCGTCGGGCAGTGCGACGCTGCGCGATGCGCTCCAGAGCGGGGCGGCGGAGATCCCCGACAGCAGCGCGGACCTGCGGCAGTCGCAGGCGCGCACCATCGCCGATCCCATCAAGCTCGAGACCGACGGGGTCGCGCAGGCGGCCAACTACGGCGCCGGGCTCGCGCCGTTCTTCGGCGCGCTCGCGGGATGGATCGGCATCTACGCGCTCTTCCTCATCGTCAAGCCCATCTCCCGCCGCGCCGTCGCGGCGCTGCATTCCCCGGTGCGCATCACGCTCGCCGGCTGGCTGACCCCGGGGATGTTCGGGCTCATCCAGATGAGCCTGCTGTTCCTGGTGCTCCTGTTCGCGCTCGATTTCCCGATGGTCTATCCGCTGGGGACCCTCGGCATCATGATGCTCGCCTCCCTCACCTACACCGCGATCATCCTGGCGCTGAACGTCTGGTGGGGAGAGGTGGGCCAATTCCTGGGGCTCGTGCTGATGGTGCTGCAACTGGTGACGGCGGGCGGCACCTTCCCCTGGCAGACGCTGCCGGGACCCCTCGCGGTGCTGCACAACCTCTTGCCCATGAGTTATGTCGTCGACGGCATGCGCCAGTTCATGTACGGCGGGGATCTCTCGCGCACGATCACCGACGCCACCGTGCTGCTGTGCTGGCTGGTCGCCGGGTTCCTGTTCACGGCCATCGCCGTCACCCGCAAGACCCGCTACCGCACGCTCGGGGATCTCGAGCCCAGCATCCTCGCCTGACGCCGTGGCGCGGGGGCGCGCGCAGCGCGCGTAGGCTCGTTCGTTATGGCCGCAGGCGCAGTGATCCACACCTTCACGGTGCAGTTGGCCGACGTCGACCGCGGCGTCTACGACGAGCTGGCGCTGCGCGTCGCGCGGCATCCATCCGAGACCGACGCGTTCATGATGACGCGGGTGCTGGCCTACTGCCTGGAGTACGAGGAGGGCATCGCCTTCAGCGAGGGCATCTCGGCCACCGACGAGCCGGCGCTCGTCGTGCGCGACCTCACCGGTCGCGTGACCGCTTGGATCGAAGTGGGCGCACCGGATGCCGCGCGCCTGCACTACGGCAGTAAGCTCGCCGACCGCACCACCGTCTACACCCACCGCGACCCGCAGAAGCTGCTCGCCGCGTGGGCGGGCAAGACCATCCATCGCGCCGATGCGATCCCGCTGCACAGCTTCGATCCGGGGTTCGTCGACGCCGCCGCCGCGGCGGTGCAGCGCCGCAACACCGCGACGCTGTCGGTCACCGAGGGGCAGGTCTACTTCGACCTCAACGGCGTCTCGCTGACCACCGAGATCCACGAGCACACCCTCGCCGCGTAGCGGCCCCCGCCTCAGCCCGCGTGCGGGCCGTCGCGCAGTGCGGTCTTGCCGTAGATGCGGTTGATGTGCCCCTCGACGGTGCGCTTGGACAGCTGCAGCGTCTCCGCGATCTCCGCGTTGCCGAGCCCCTGGCTCATGAGGTCCGCGACCTGACGCTCCCGCTTCGTCAGCAGCGGCATCACCGCGGCGGATTCGGTGTCGAGCCCGCGCGCGTGTACGGCCGCGGCCGCCACAAGACGCACGGCCGTCCCGTGGAGCGAGGAGCCGGGGGCGAGCTGGTCGCGCGCGAGCGCGGCGGCGGCATGCGCGATGGCGTACTGACCGGCCGCCGCGGCCGTGCGACTGACCAGCAGCGCGTCGCGCGGGTGCTGCGAGAGCACGGCGGCGGCGAGCGAGCGGGTCAGCAGTGGCACGGGGCCGGTCACCGCGAGGGCGCTCGCGAACTCGCACATCGCCCGGTGGCGGCGGATGACGCCGGTCGCGGCGCCCCGCATCGCGGCGCCGATCAGCCCCTCCGCGGCCAGGGCGCGGCACTGGGCGAGCGCCTCGTCGTGCTCGCCCAGGGCGCTCAGCGTCCCGGCGACCGTCGCGCGGATCTCGGGTCCCGTGGGCGAGTTGGTGACGCCCGCCAGCGATGTCAGACGCGTCAGCTGCGCACGCGCCCCCTCGGCATGCGAATCGAGTGCCAGGGCGTGGGCGTACAGCGACGCGGCGCGGGGCAGGTAGTCCTCGGGGCCGTCGCGCTCGAGGGACTTCACCGCGTCGTGGCCCGCCGCCACGGCGGCCGGGACGTCGCCGACGTTGAGGGCGACCTCGACATCGGCGAGGCGGCGCATGCCGGGGGCGATGAGGACCAGCCGATTGGCATCCACCGCGGTGAACCACGCGGTCTCCCGTGCCAGCGCGACCACTCCTTCGCCGTGCAGCACGATCGTGAACCGCGCCGCGAGATGCTCCTCCACCACCCAGTCGCTGTGCGGTGCGGTCTCGGCCTGGCGGTCCAGGCGTCCGAGCACCACCAGTGCCTCGTCGCTGCGGCCGAGCGCATCCAGCGCGATCGCATGGAAGGCCTCGAGGCGGCGGCCGAGGGGGCCCGGCGGGGCGTGGACGAGGGTGCGGTACGCCGCGACGGCATCTTGGAAGCGTCCCGCGTACGACAGGTGCAGGACCGTCAGAGCGTCCAGGGTGATGCGGCGGGGGAGATCGTGGTCGGCCCGCCAGTGGGCGCGGGCCGCATCGAACAGCGCCAGTGCGGCATCGGGCGAGCGTTCCCGGTAGTGGATGAGGTCGGCGCGCGCGGCGACGATCTCGAGCGCGATCATCGCGTCGCGTTCGCGGTCCTCCGCCGACGCCGGCGGGTCTGCGCCGATGAGCGTAGCGGCTTCGGTGAGACTCGCCTCCGCTTCCCCGAGTCGCTCGAGCATCCGCAGGCACTGGGCGCGCACGAGCAGCAGGTGCGCGCGCAGGGCGGGGGATGCCGACGGCCGCGTCAGGGCGATGTCGGCCACCCGCACGCCGGCGGCGTAGTCGTGCACGGCGAATGCCGCTTTGACGGCGCAGACGGCATCCGCGGTCGACACCTCCCGCCCCTGAGTCAGTGCCCAGGCGGCGAAGGCGGGGAGGCGCCCCGCCGCACCCGGCAGCCGGCCGATCGCCCGGTAGCCGTCGTCGCGCTGCTCAGGGGCGGCCTCGCGACGCAGCGCCTCGGCCAGCAGGGGCGGGTGCACGACGACGGGTCGTTCGCCGGCGCCGTCCGCGCGCAGCAGGCCCCGTCGCACGAGTTCCCGCACCGTGCCGGGGTCGTGCAGCAGGGCCAGGTCGTCGATCGTGACCAGCGGCTCGAGTGCGACCGTGTGCAGGGGCGAGGTCCCGGTGTCCGCGACCCATCGCGCGGGGTCGGCGTCGATCGCCTCCAGTGCGTCGCGCACCGGGAGGGTCATGTGCGCCTGCCCGCGGGAGATATGGATGAGTCCGCGCCGATCCAGTTCGTCGTACGCGGCCCGGAGCGCGGCGAGGTTGCCGTGCGAGCTGCGCCAGAGGGCCTCGACCAGGCGCGCCGTCGGCGGGTGCCCGATCGCCGCGGTCACGACGTCGGCCGCCTCGACCCGCGTGAGGGCGGCGAGCTGCACGACGTCGGTGCGCTCGGCCAGAAACGCCGCGAGGTCATCGGCAAGCGGCACGCCGATGCGCGCGGATGCCACCACGATCGTGTCGGGCGGGGCGGCCGGCCGTCGCCCGCCCTCGGCGCGATCGACGTCGTCCAGCCGCATCACGACGTGACCGCCGATGCGCAGCTGGGTGGCGATGTCGGAGGCGAACCGGGAGGCACCGTCACCGGGAGCGCTCAATACGAGCACACCGCGCTGCGCGCGGGCGCACTCGTCGACCTGGTGGGCGACCTGCGTCGCGCGCAGGGGGGTGCGCACGCGTTGCCACATCGTCATTCTTTTCCCTCGGGTCGGGAAGGGCCGGACCGGCCCGCGCACAAAACCAGGTGCGATGCACCCGAGTCTGGCAGATCCCGCGGCGTCAGGATGAAGGAGTCGTCACCTGGGGGTGACCACGTCTTCTGGGGATAGAAGGGTCAGACAACGACATGCTGGGATACGACGCGCGCGCGAGCGCGCACTGGGGAGAACCGCGACGGCGTCGGCGGGACAGGATGGCGGCCTTCGGGTCGTCGGTCGTCTTCGTCTTCGGCGCATTCGCGACCGGCGGAGGCATGGCGCTGTCCAGCGCCTACTTCGCCTGAACGCGCGCCTCAGCGCGGAGCCAGCAGGCCGTCGATGATCGTGTCGACGGCCTGCTGCGCGTGATGCCACAGCAGGTCGCGGGGGAGTGCGCGCAGCGGTCCGCGCAGTGCGAGCAGGGCGAACCCGTGCACCGTCGACCAGCACGGCCACTCGGCGCCCTCCCGTGCTGCGGCGGGCAGATCGCCCTCGGCGACGAGATCGTCGAGCACCTCGACGAGCGTCGCGAGCGGCGCGGGGAGCGATGCGGGATCCACATCGCTCGGCAGCGCCGTGGCCGACCCGAACGCGACGTCGAACCAGCCGGGCTCCGCCAGGGCGAAGCCGACGTATCCGAGCCCCACCGCGCGCAGGCGGGCGCGGGCCGAGGGGGTCTCCGCCCCGCCCGCCCGGGCATCCTCGACCGTGCGCATTCGGTCGGCGACCTGCTGCTGGATGCGCAGGGCGATCGCTGCGACGAGGGCGTCGCGGTCGGCGAAGTGGCGGTACACCGCGGTGGGGGCCACCCCCACCCGGCGGGCGACCTCGCGCACGGTCACCGCGTCCGGCCCGCCGTGCCGCGTGAGCTGCAGGCCCTCCTCGAGCAGCGCGTTGGCCAGGTCGCCGTGGTGGTAGCCGGACCTGGCTGCGCGGGTGACCGGTTCAGACGGCATCCTTGACTCTCCCCGGTCGATGTGTACCCTGTGAACATAGCATGTGAACGCCGTACACTTCGGGAGGATCGACATGAGCACTGAGGCCGTGGCGAGGGCGGGGAAGCCCCCGGTCGTGGATGCGCAGACGTGGCAGCGCGAACTCGCCGCATTGCGCGTGCGCGAGAAGGCGGCGACCCGCGAACTCGACGCCATCGCCGCGCAGCGCCGTCGGCTGCCGATGGTCGAGCTGCCCGACTACACCCTCATGGGCGCGGACGGACCGGTGCGCCTGGTCGACGTGTTCCAGGGCCGCACCCAGCTCATCACCTACCACCACATGTGGCGCGACGACGCGCAATGGCAGTGCGGGGGCTGCACGTCTTCCATGTCCCAGTTCTCGCGGCTCGGCTTCCTCGACCCGTACGACGCGCGCTTCGTGATCGTGACGCAGGGCCCGATCGATGCCGCGCTGGCGTACCGCGAGAAGGTCGGCCAGCGGATGGAGTGGTACTCGACCGCCGACAGTCCCTTCGGCGCCGACGTGGGTGCGCCCGCAGGCGGGGGCTTCGGATACAACGTGTTCTTCCGCGACGGCGACACCGTCTACCGCACGTGGCACACCGACGGCAGGGGCGCCGAGCAGCTGAGCCACATCTTCCCGCTCATCGACCTGCTTCCCTGGGGGCGGCAGGAGGACTGGCAGGACTCGCCCGAGGGCTGGCCGCAGACACCCGCCTACGCGGGGTGGCTCGATTCCCCCGACATCGCCCGTCTCTACGGACCCGAGGCCGGCCGGGACTGAGGCAGATCGATCGTGCCCGTCACGGTGCGCGCGTCCTCCCAGCACGAGATGCCGGTCACCTCCGGCAGCAGGTCGCGGGTGAACACCGGGTCGCGGCCCGCCCGGCGCTGGCGGGTGTAGTCGCGCAGCAGCCGGAACGCGATGCCCGACAGCAGTGCGATCGCCACGAGGTTCACCAGCGCCATCACGCCCATGATGCCGTCGGCGGTGTTCCAGATGAGGTCGGCCGAGGCGATCGAGCCGAGGAAGACGACCGCGACCACGAGCACCCGGTAGGTCTGCAGGAAGCGCCGGGTGGGCGAGATGAACTCGATGTTCGACTCCCCGTAGTAGTAGTTGCCGAGGATCGAGCTGAACGCCAGCAGGAAGATGATGATGCTCAGCAGCACGTTGGACCACGGGCCGAGGGTGCCCACGATGGCGTCCTGGGTCAGCCCGATCCCCCGCTCCGCGCCGGCGAGGTCGGGCGTGGCGATGAGGATGATGAACGCCGTGATGGAGCACACCAGCAGCGTGTCGAAGTAGACACCGAGCGTCTGCACGAGGCCCTGCTTGACGGGGTGGGTCACCGCCGCGGTCGCACTGGCGTTGGGCACCGAGCCCAGCCCGGCCTCGTTGGAGAACATGCCGCGCTTGACGCCGTTCATGATGATGACGCCGAGGGTCGCGCCGACGACCTCGTTGTAGCCGAACGCCTGCGTGAAGATCGACAGGAACACCTCCGGCAGGCGTTCGATGTTCATCCCGACGATCACCAGCCCCAGCAGCAGGTAGCCCAGCGCCATCGCGGGGACGACCGCCTCGGTCACGTGCGCGATGCGCCGCAGCCCGCCGAAGACGATGAGCGCGGTGAGCCCTGCCAGCACGGCCCCCACCACCCACGGGATCCATCCCACGTCGCCGCCGAAGCTGGCCGAGACGGTCGCGGCGATCGTGTTGGCCTGCAGCGAGCTGAAGGCGAACGGGAAGCACACGATGAGGATCACGGCGAAGAGGATCCCCATCCACCGTGCCTTCAGGCCGTACTGCATGTAGTAAGCCGGGCCGCCGCGGAAGCCGGTGGCATCGCGTACCTTGAACAGCTGACCGAGGGTGGATTCCACGAAGCTCGACGCGCCGCCGATGAAGGCCATCGTCCACATCCAGAACACCGCGCCCGGGCCGCCGATGGCGATCGCGGTGCCGACGCCGGCGATGTTGCCGACGCCGACGCGGGACGCCGCCGACAGCGTGAACGCCTGGAACGCCGACACCGACTGCGGTTCGCCGTGTTCGTCGCGCGGGGTGCGGTCGGTGAGCACGCGGAACATCTCCGGGATGAGCCGGAACTGCACGACCCCCGAGCGCACCGTGAAGTACACGCCCAGCACCGCCAGCACCGGCAGCACCACCCAGGTCCACAGGGTGTCGCCACCGGTCAGCACCGCGTCGTTCAGGGCGTCCATCGACCCAGTCTCGCCGCCCGCCCGCGCCGATGCGACCACTGGTGCGGGCGGCGCCGGCAGGCTAGGCGCGTGCCGGCTCCTCGGCGGCCACCCCGTGAACGGGGTGCGCCCGCTCGAGGGCGGCGCCCTCGACGTCGACGTCGGGCATGATGCGGTCGAGCCACTTCGGCAGCCACCAGGCGGCGTCGCCGCAGAGGTGCATGACCGCGGGCACCAGCACCATACGCACCACGAACGCGTCGAAGAGCACACCGATCGCCAGGCCGAAGCCCAGCGGACGCACCATGCCCAGGTGGCTGAAGATGAACCCGCCGAACACCGACGCCATGATGATGGCCGCCGCGGTGACGACCGCGCGGCCGCTGCGCAGCCCCGCCACGACGGCGGTGCGGGCGGGCAGGCCGTGCACGTAGGCCTCGCGCATGCCCGACACCAGGAACAGCTGGTAGTCCATCGCGAGCCCGAACAGCACGCCCATGATGATGATGGGCGCGAAGCTCAGCACGGGGCCGGGGTCGTGCACGCCGAACAGGTCGCCGAGCCAGCCCCACTGGTAGATGGCGGTCACCGCGCCGAGCGCGGCGAACAGCGACAGCACGAAGCCGGCGGTGGCGATGACGGGCACGAGGATCGAGCGGAACACCAGGATCATGATCAGCAGCGACAGGCCGATCACGACCGCGAGGTAGACCGGCAGCGCGGCGGCGAGCTTCTCGGAGACGTCGATGTTGCCCGATGCCTGCCCGGCGACGCCGAGCTCGATCTCGCCGCCGACCGGTGACAGCGCGCGCAGATCGTGCACCAGCTGCTCCGTCGTGGTGCTCGTCGGCCCGCCGTCGGGCACCACCTGGAAGGCGAACGTCGTGCCGTCGTCGGAGACGGCGACCGGTGCCACGGCCACGACACCCTCCTGCTCGGACAATGCGGTGCCCAGCGCGATCTGCGTCGGCAGCCGGTCGGGTTCGGCGACCGCGTCGGGCATCTCCGCCACGACCAGCAGCGGACCGTTCTGGCCCGCACCGAACTCGGCCTCGATCGTCTTGTAGGTGCGGTACTGCGTCGTGTCGGTGGCCTCACCCGAGCCATCGGGAAGACCCAGACGCATCGACAGCGCGGGGATGGCGATGATCAGCAGTGCCACGATCGCCAGCACGGCCGCGCCGATCGCGCGGGGCGTGCGCATGGGCCGGACCTCGCGGTTGACGTGGTCGGGGTGGCCGATCGTCGCACGCGCCTTGCGGGTGAGCACCCGGGTGCCCAGCAGCCCCAGCAGCGCCGGGGTGAAGGTGACCGACACCAGCACCGCGATGAACACGCACACGGCCCCGACGATGCCCATGACGCCCAGGAACGGGATGCCGGTGACCAGCAGCGCCACGAGCGCGACGATCACCGTCGAACCGGCGAAGACGACCGCGTTGCCGGCGGTGCCGTTCGCGAGCCCCACCGACTCGTCGATCTCCATGCCCGCCAGCACCTGGGTGCGGTGGCGGTTCATGATGAACAGGGAGTAGTCGATGCCGACGGCGAGCCCCAGCATCACGCCGAGGATCGGGGTGACCGAGGCCATGTCGACGACGCCGGAGAAGGCGAGCGAGCCGGCGACGCCGACGCCGACACCCACGAGCGAGCTCAGCAGCGGCGTCATGGCGGGCAGGAACGCACGCATCATGATCAGCAGCACGATGCCCGCCAGCACCACGCCCACGATCTCGCCGACGCCGATGAGGCCCTCGGTGGTCGCGGCGATGGTCGAGGAGTAGTCCACCTGCACGCCGGCGATGTCCGCCGACTCGAGGAGGTCGGCGACCTCGTCCTTGACCTCCTGCGGCAGGTCGAACATCGTCTCGTCGAACTGGATCGCCGCCAGCGCCGTCGCGCCGTCGTCGGAGATGACGCGGATTCCGTCCGCGAGGGCCATGAGGGCGGCGCCGTCTTCGAGCTGCGCGGCCTGCTGGTCGAGCTGGCCACGGCCGGCCTCGAGGTCGGCCCATCCGGCGTTCAGCTGCTCCTGCTGCGCGGTCAGCTGGTCGGCGACCATGTCGTACATTCCCGCGGCCTGTGCCTGGGCGACCGCGGCATCCAGCTGCTGCTGCCCCGCCTCCAGCTGCGCCTCGGCGGCGTCGAGCTGGGCGATCCCCGCCTCCAACTGTGCGCGGCCGTCGTCGATCTGCGCGGCCTGGCCGGCGCGCTCGGCTTCGACCGTGAACGGGTCGGTGACGGCGGCGACACCGTCGACGTCGGCGATGTCGTCGAGCAGAGCGCCGATCTCATCCTGCTGGCCGGTGGTGAACGGGGCGTCGTCCTCCGTCGTGAACACGGCGGTGGCGCTGGCTCCGGTGAGATCGGGGAAGGTGTCGGCGAGCTGGTCGTTGACCCGTTCGGTCTCGGTTCCCGGAATGCTGAAGCTCGAGGCGAGCGTGCCGCCGAAGGCCAGGAACGACCCGGCGGCGATGGCCAGCACGATGAGCCAGCCGATGATGACGGTCCAGGCGCGGCGGGCACTGACCCTGCCGAGGCGAAACAGAAGGTTGGCCACGGTGGTGCCTTTCGACGGGAAGACGGGGTGGGCGCGGCGTCGGGCCGGCATCCAATCTATCCGGCGAATGTCGGCGAAACCGTCGCGCGGGTCAACTCTCAGCGTTCGCCCGGCTGGCACAATCGAGGCATGGATCCTCGTGCCGCGCGAACCCGGGCGAGTCTGCAGGATGCCCTGCTCGCGCTCGCCCGCGAGCGGTCGCTGGACGAGCTCACCGTCGGCGACATCGTGCAGCGCGCGGGCGTCAACCGCAGCAGCTTCTACCAGCACTACGGCGACAAGGAGACCCTCCTCGCCGACGCGCTGGAGGAGGCGCTGGGCGAGGTGGCAGCGCCGCTGCGCGCGGCGCCGCGCGCCAGCGCGCCGCCGGCCATGCCGCCCGAGCTGATGGTCTACCTCGAGCACGTCGCCCAGAACGCGACGCTGTACCGGCGGGTGCTCGGCGACCACGGGTCGGCGGTCGTGGCCGGACGGCTGCGGGCGCGGATCGAGTCGATCGTGAGCGACACCGTCGGCCTCGCCGACCCCGACGTGTTCGCGGACATGCCGCTGGACGTCGTGGGCGCGGGCATCGCCGGCACCGCGCTCGGGGTCATCGGCGCGTGGGTGGCGCGCGACCCGCTGCCGCCGGTCGAGGTCGCCGCGCAGTGGCTGTGGCAGATCCTCGTGGCGCCGGGCCTGTCGTGGCCTGCGGCCCGCTGACGCAATAGGATGCCGACGTGCCCTTTCCCGACTCCACGACGGCGCACTACTGGTACCGCGATGGCGACGATGATCGCCAGCGCCGTGCCGTGGACGTGCTGCAGGCGTTCCGGCTGTACCGGGCGGCGGAGCTCGCGATGCGCCGGCGCACGCGCGAGTCGATGTCGATGGGCGAGAACGAACTTCTCGTGCTCCGCTACCTGCTGAAGGCTCAGGGCGAGGGTCGGCTCGTCTCCCCGTCGGAGCTGGCGCGCTACCTCGCGGTGTCGACCGCCTCGACGACGGCGATCATCGACCGGCTCGAGAAGTCCGGGCACATCGTCCGCCAACCGCATCCCACCGACCGCCGCAGCATCCACGTCATCGCGACCGAGAAGTCCGATCACGAGGTGCGCGACACCCTCGGGCCGATGCACGCGCGCATGATGGAGGCCGTGCGGGACATGACCCCGGAAGAGTCGCGCGCCGTCATCGAATGCCTCTCGCGGCTGCAGGACGCGGTCGACCAGGTTGCCCCGCACGAATAGGGCCGTTCGGGCTAGTTACTCGCCGCCCCAGTTATCCCGCCGATTGACATTCGACCGTCCCGGATCCGAATGACACCATGGAAGCGTGAACGATCTGGCGCAGGCCCCCGCCGACGGCGACGCGCTGCACGTCGACGGCGTGCTGGTCGTGTCGTTCCAGGCGGCGGCGGCCCGGCTCGCCGCGGAATATCCGCACGTGGGCACCGCCCGCATCGAGGCGCTGCTGGTGCGCGAGTGGGAGGCGTTCTGCGCCGGCCGGCCACTGGTCATCCCGGTCGACGTCGAGGCGGGTGCGCGGGAGATGCTCGGCGGACGCGCCGACTGACCCGAGGCGGTTGCGCTGCCCCCGCGCCGGTACGCTGAGCGTATGGGCAGATTCATCTACGACACGGTGGGCAACTCGGTCGAGGTCGAGGACCGCACGCTCGCTCACCTGCGCATCGTCTTCATGAACAAGCTGCGCCGCGGCGAGCCGTTCATGTTCGATGTGGATGCGGGCCCCGGCGGCGACCGCCGCAGTTTCTGGATCCACCCCTCGGTGCCGCTGCAGTTCTCGTTCCACGGCAGCCGCGCTCCGCGTATCAACCGCGTGTGGGTCGAAGCGCTGATGCAGGCCGCCAGTGGGCCCAACGGTCTCACCGTCGTGCCGGAGCCCCGCGAGGACGCCACGCCCGAAGAGGCCTGAGCGGGATCAGTTCGACGGCGTCGCCTCGCTGAGGGGCCCCTCCGCGCCCTCGTCGAGGTGCTCGGTGACGAGCATGATGCCACCGGAGGAGTTGGCCGAGTTCGCCAGTTCCTCGATCCACTCCCGGCTGAGCGTGGCCGGCTCCGGGTCGTCGAAGATGAACCGCAGCGGGATGGACGGGTGCACCCAGATGGTGCTGCGCCCCCGCGGCGCATCGTCGGCGTGCCGCCACGACACGGTGAAGCTCTCGCCGCGGCGCAGCTTCGTGGCGATGACGACCTTCAGGTGCGCCAGGGCTCGGTCTTCGATGCGGATCGGCGTCTCCCCGCCGTAGTACATGATTCCCACCCCGACACGATAACCGCGCGGCGACCTCAGCGCACAGGACTTGCTTTGTCAACCCCGGACGTCACCGGGGAAGGAGACGGCAGAGTGGGGGACACGACCCGAGGAGGTGACCCCGTGCGTTCTCCCGCAGACGAGCCGAATCCGGCCGAGGCCGACGACGACGCGCTCTTCGATCAGCTGCCCGCGTTCGATGTCGTCGACGGGGAACTCATGCCGCGGGCTCCCGGCTCCCGCAGCGCCTGGCGCTAGCCGCGGGCGCGCAGCGCCTGCACGCTGTCCCAGACGGCATCCGCCGTCTCGCGCTTGGTGCCGCTCGCCTCCGCGACGACCTCGCCGTCGGGTCCGATGATCGCGATCGCGTTGCGGTCGGCTTCGAAGCCCGCCTGCCAGCCCACCTCGTTGACGACGAGCAGATCCACTCCCTTGCGGGCGCGTTTGCGGCGCGCGCGCTCGAGCCGTGCGCCGGCGTCGGGCTCGGTCTCGGCGGCGAAGGCGACGACCGTCTGGCCGGCCGCCCGGTCCGCCGCGAGCCCCGCGACGATGTCGGGGTTCTCGACCAGCTCGAGGGTGAGGGTCGCATCGCCGCCCTCCTTCGTGAGTTTGGCGTCGGAGACCCGAGCCGGGCGGTAGTCGGCGACAGCCGCCGCCATCACGACGACCTGCGTGCCGGCGGCGGCCGCGGTGACGGCCTCCTGCAGTTCGAGGGCCGTGCCGACCCGGACGATGTCGATGCGGCGATGAGCGGATGCCGCCGCCAGCGCGTCGGCATCCATGTGCGCCGCCACCAGGGTGACGGCGGCGCCGCGGTCGGCCGCGGCGACCGCCAGCTGCGCGCCCTGGCGTCCGCTGGAGCGGTTGCCGAGGAAGCGCACCGGGTCGAGCGGCTCGCGCGTGCCGCCGGCGGTCACGACGACCCGCAGGCCCGCGAGGTCGTCGCGCGCGCCGGCGATCGCCAGCGCGGCGGCGGCGATCTCGTCGGGCTCGCTCATGCGGCCCGGCCCCGAATCGGTGCCGGTGAGGGCCCCCGACGCCGGCCCCACGACGTGCACCCCGCGCTCGCGCAGCACGGCGATGCTGTGCTGCGTGGCCGGGTGCTCCCACATCTCGGTGTGCATGGCCGGGGCCACGATGACCGGCGCGCGCGTGGCGAGCAGGGTGGTGCCCAGCAGGTCGTCGGCCAGCCCCGCCGCCATCTTGGCGAGCGTGTTGGCGGTGGCCGGTGCGATGATGACGAGGTCGGCGCGCTGTCCGAGCGCGACGTGACGCACGCGCGCCACGTCGTCGTGCACCGATGTGGTGACGGGGTTGCGGCTGATCGCCTCCCACGTGGGCAGGCCCACGAACCGCAGCGCGTCGTCGGTCGGAATCACCTGCACGTCATGACCGTTGAGGATGAGGAGGCGCACGAGATGCACCGACTTGTAGGCGGCGATGCCACCGGTCACTCCGACCACGACGAACACGGCTCGATTCTTGCATGCGACCGGCCGGCCGGCCGGGAGAGGGGAACGCGATGTGCACGGTGATCGTGCGCGTGCCCGAGCGGGCAGGCGACGCGGTGCGACTGATCGCGGTACGCGATGAGGACCCCGCCCGATCGTGGGATCCCCTGGGCCCCTGGTGGGACGAGGCCTATCCCGACACCGTGGGTGTGCGCGACAACCGCGCGGGCGGCGCGTGGCTGGCCGCCGATCTCGCGGCGCACCGGCTGGCCGTGGTGCTCAACCGCGCCGACCTCTCCGACCGCGGCGACGACGAGGTCACCACGCGCGGGCGCATCGCGCTGGAGGCCGCCGCCGGTCGCCTGCCCGCCGCCGCACCCACGACGCGCGGATTCAACCTCGTCGAGGTGACGCCCGGCATCGTGCGCGTGGTGTCGTGGGATGGTCTGCGCCGCCGCGAGCAGACCCTCGCCCCCGGCATCCACATGGTCGCGCACGACGAGGTCGACGACCCGTCCACGCCGCGGATCGCGGCCTGGCTCGACCGCTTCCGCCGGGCGCGACCGGAGCCAGGCGGCGGTGACTGGTTCGACGCCTGGCTCGACGTGCTCGACGCGTCGGCGGCGCTCCCGCCGCAGGACGACCGCGCCATCGTGCGGGACAACCGCCCGTTCGGCTACCCGACCCAGTCGCTGCTGCTGTGCCTGGCGACCATCGACCGCGACGGCGTCGACGTGCGGTACGGCGCGTTCGACGAGCCGGGGCACTGGCAGCGCGGGGCTGTCGATCAGATCACAGCCGCGTCCACGCCTCGCTGAGCACGCCGCGCAGGATCTGCTCGATCTCGTCGAACTCGGTCTGTCCGATGGTCAGCGGCGGCGCCAGCTGCACGACGGGGTCTCCGCGGTCGTCGGCGCGGCAGTACAGCCCCGCGTCGTACAGCGCCGTCGAGAGGAATCCGCGCAGCAGCCGCTCGGACTCGTCCGCATCGAACGTCTCGCGCGTGGCCTTGTCCTTGACCAGCTCGATGCCGAAGAAGTAGCCGTCGCCGCGCACGTCGCCGACGATCGGCAGATCGGTGAGCTTGGCGAGGGTGGCGCGGAAGGCGGGGGAGTTCTCGCGCACGCGCTCGTTGAGGCGCTCCTCCTCGAAGATGTCGAGGTTCTCCAGCGCCACCGCCGCCGACACCGGGTGGCCGGCGAAGGTGTAGCCGTGGGGGAACGACACGTCGCCGTGCGCGAACGGCTCGTAGATGCGCTCGCTCACGATCGTGCCGCCCAGCGGCGCGTACCCGCTCGTGGCAGCCTTTGCGAAGGTGATCATGTCGGGCTGGTAGCCGTAGGCGGTGCAGGCGAACGTCTCGCCGATGCGGCCGAACGCGCAGATCACCTCATCGCTGACCAGCAGCACATCGTGCCGGTCGCAGATCTCGCGCACGCGGGCGAAATATCCCGGCGGCGGCGGGAAGCAGCCGCCGGAGTTCTGCACCGGCTCGAGGAAGACCGCGGCGACCGTGTCGGGTCCCTCGAACAGGATCATCTCCTCGATGCGGTCCGCCGCCCACACCCCGAACTCGTCGTCGGTCGTGCCCGTGAAGCCGGCTTCGGCTGCGCGGTACCTGTTGGTGTTGGGCACCCGGAAGCCGCCGGGGGTGATCGGCTCGAACATCTGCTTCATGCCCGGCAGGCCCGTGATCGCCAGGGCGCCCTGTGGCGTGCCGTGGTAGGCGATGGCACGCGAGATGACCTTGTGCTTGCCAGGCTTGCCGACGAGCTTGAAGTAGTGCTTCGCGAGCTTGAACGCCGTCTCGACCGCCTCGCCGCCCCCCGTGGAGAAGAACACGTGATCGAGGTCGCCGGGGGCGAGGTGCGCCAGTCTCGCCGCCAGCTCGATCGCGGCCGGGTGGGCGTACGACCAGATCGGGAAGAACGCCAGCTGCTCGGCCTGCCGGGCGCCGGCGTCGGCGAGGCGCGTGCGCCCGTGGCCGGCGTTGACGACGAACAAGCCCGAAAGCCCGTCGATGTAGCGCTTGCCCCCGGCATCCCAGATGTGATGGCCCTCGCCGCGGACGATGATCGGTACACCCGGTCCGTCGGTCATCACCGACTGCCGGGCGAAGTGCATCCACAGGTGGTCGCGGGCCAGGGCCTGCAGTTCTGCCTCGGTGCGAGCACGGCGGTTGGTCGGCATGACGGCTCCCTCGACGGTGATGGGGCCGACCCTACTCCGCCCGCGCCGCCTCGCGTACGGTTTCGCCGCCCGCCGTCGCCGGCGACGGATCGCGCAGCAGCGCCTCGAAGGCGGCCTCGGCGGCCCCGACCAGCAGGCGGTCCTCCGCGAGCAGGGCGGGGCGGATCTCCACGTCCTCTGCGCACGCCGGCATCGCCTGCGCGCGCACGAGCTGGCGGAGCCCGGCGATGTCCTGCGTGGCGAGGGTGGCGAGGAACCCGCCGAGCACCACGACCGAGGGGTTGAGCACGTTGACGGCGTTGGCCAGCGCCGTGGAGAGGATGCGGCGCTGACGGGCGACCTCCTCGGTCACCGACGGCGCGGTGCTCGCGTGCAGCGCAGCGGCCAGCGTCGGCTCGTCGGCAGATGCGAGGCCGGCGACCGACAGCAGCCGGGCGCGGCTCACCTCGTCCTCCAGCACGCCCTCGCCGGCACGGCGGTCGGTGACCGTGGCGATGCCGGGCCGGTTCTGCCCGAACTCGCCCGCGTAGCCGCCGGCGCCGCCGACGGGGATGCCCTGCACGATGAGCCCGCCGCCGATGCCGCTGGCGCCGCCGTTGAGGTAGACGACGTCGTCGATGCCGCGCGCGGCGCCGAACAGGTGCTCGGCGATGACGCCGAGGCTCGCGTCGTTGCCGACGGTGGTCGCAAGCCCCGTGGCCTGCGACACGAGGTCGCGCACCGGGACATCGGTCCAGGCCAGGTGCGGCGCCGTGCGCACGAGCCCGTCGGAGGCGCGCACGAGACCCGGGACCGCCAGGCCCACGCCCACGATGCGGGCGCCGGCGAGTGCGTCGGCCCGCCAGGCCGCGACCTGGTCGGCCAGCAGTCGCGCGATCTCCTCCGGGGTGGCCAGGTGGTCGAGCTCCATCCGGGCACGCACCCGCACGGCGCCGTCGAGGCCGACCGCCGCCACCTCCAGCGCGTCGACCTCCGGGTTGGCGGCGATCGCGACGACGTCGGGGGAGGCGGCGACCACGGGGGACGGGCGGCCGACCCGGCCGTCGGCGGTCGGCGCCTGCTCCGCGACCAGTTCGAGGCGGGCGAGCTCGACGACGAGGTCGGCGATCGTGGAGCGGTTGAGTCCGGTCCGCTCGGTCAGCGCGGCACGCGAGAGCGGCCCCTCGCGATGGACGAGACGCAGGAGGCGCGAGAGGTTGCGCTGGCGCACGCCGTCGGCGGGAGCATGGGTGCCGGTCACGGCACAACTGTAGGTGACGCCGCCCCTCCCGCGTCGACGCCGGGTGGGGCGGAGGCCGGTGGCGCGAAGAGGATGGACGCGGCATCCGTTCTGATATAGGTTGTCGTCAGCAACAATTAGCGCCACCAACGAAGGAGCGTCATGCCCACCCCTACTCGCGAGGACAAGTTCTCGTTCGGTCTCTGGACCATCGGCTACAACGGTGCCGATCCCTTCGGTGGCCCGACCCGCCCGCCGCTGGACGTCGTGCACGCCGTCGAGAAGCTCGCCGAGCTCGGCGCCTACGGCCTGACGTTCCACGACGACGACCTGTTCGCCTTCGGCTCCACCGACGCCGAGCGCCAGCGGCAGATCGACCGCCTCAAGGGTGCGCTGGCCGACACCGGCCTCATCGTGCCGATGGTCACGACCAATCTCTTCTCCGCCCCGGTCTTCAAGGACGGCGGGTTCACCTCCAACGACCGGGACGTGCGCCGCTTCGCCCTGCGCAAGGTCCTGCGCCAGCTCGATCTCGGTGCCGAGCTCGGTGCGAAGACGTTCGTCATGTGGGGTGGCCGCGAGGGCGCGGAGTACGACTCCGCCAAGGACATCCGCGCGGCTCTGGAGCGGTACCGCGAAGGCGTGAACATGCTCGGCCAGTACGTCGTGGACAAGGGCTACGACATCCGCTTCGCCATCGAGCCGAAGCCCAACGAGCCGCGCGGTGACATCCTCCTGCCGACCCTCGGCCACGCCCTCGCGTTCATCGAGTCGCTCGAACGCCCGGAACTGGTGGGCCTGAACCCCGAGGTCGGGCACGAGCAGATGGCGGGCCTCAACTTCGCCGCCGGCATCGCCCAGGCGTTGTACCACGGCAAGCTCTTCCACATCGACCTCAACGGGCAGCGCGGCATCAAGTACGACCAGGACCTGGTGTTCGGTCACGGCGACCTGCACAACGCGTTCGCGCTCGTCGACCTGCTCGAGAACGGCGGCCCCGGCGGCGTCCCCGCCTACGAGGGGCCCCGCCACTTCGATTACAAGCCCTCGCGCACCGAGGACGAGACGGGCGTCTGGGACTCCGCCGCCGCCAACATGCGCACCTACCTGCTGCTCAAGGAGCGTGCCGCGGCCTTCCGCGCCGACCCCGAGGTGCAGGAGGCGCTCGCCGCCTCCCGCGTCGACGAGCTGTCGGTTCCGACGCTGGGCGAGGGCGAGTCGTACGACGACCTCATCGCCGACCGCTCGGCGTACGAGGACTTCGACCCCGAGGCGTACTTCGGCGGCAAGGGCTTCGGCTTCGTCCGCCTGCAGCAGCTGGCCACCGAGCACCTGCTCGGCGCCCGCTGACACAGATCCCGAAAGGGGGCGGATGCCGCGTGAAGCGGCATCCGTCCCTTTCGCCCGTGCCGTCGGGCACCACAGGAGAGGATGCCGGCATGACGCTGGTGATGGGTGTCGATTCGTCGACGCAGTCGTGCAAGGTCGTCGTGGTCGACACCGCCACGGGCGCCATCGTGCGCGAGGGGCGGGCTGCGCACCCCGACGGCACCTCGGTCGACCCGGCCGCGTGGTGGGAGGCGCTGCAGGCGGCGATCGCCGATGCCGGTGGGCTCGGCGAGCCCGGCAGCCCCGACGGCGTCGCGGCGTGGTCGGTGGGCGGCCAGCAGCACGGCATGGTGGCGTTGGATGCCGAGGGGCGCGTGGTGCGTGACGCGCTGCTGTGGAACGACATGCGCTCGGCGGGCGCGGCGGCCGAGCTCGTCGCCGAGTTCGGCGCCGATGCCCTCGCCCGGCGCACGGGCCTCGTGCCGGTGGCATCCTTCACCATCACCAAGCTCCGGTGGCTGCGCGACCATGAGCCCGACAACGCCGCCCGGGTCGCCGCGGTGGCGTTGCCGCACGACTGGCTCACCTGGCGCCTGCGCGGGTTCGGGCCGACCGGCGAGTCGCCGCGCGGCCCGGTGCTCGACGAGCTGGTCACCGACCGCTCGGACGCGTCGGGGACCGGATACTGGGATCCCGCGACCGGCGACTACGACCGTGAGCTGCTCATCGCCGCGCTCGGGCACGACGCGGCGCTGCCGCGCGTGCTGGGCCCGGGGGAGAGCGTGCGCGACGCCGACGGGCGCATCGTGGGCGCGGGAGCGGGCGACAACGCGGCCGCGGCGCTGGGAGCGGGCGCCCGCACCGGCGACGTCGTCGTCTCGATCGGCACGAGCGGTACCGTGTTCGCCGTCAGCGCCGAACGCACGGTGGATGCCACGGGCACCGTCGCCGGCTTCGCGAGCGCCGACGGCGGGTTCCTGCCGCTGGTGGCGACCGTCAATGCCGCCCGCGTACTCGATGCCATCGGCCGACTGCTGGGTGTGGACCACGCGGAGCTGTCGCGCCTCGCGCTGGCTGCCGCGCCGGGAGCGGGCGGGCTGTCGCTCGTGCCGTACTTCGAGGGCGAGCGCACGCCGAACCTGCCCGACGCGACCGCGTCGCTCACCGGCATGACCCTGGCATCCACGACGCGGGAGAACCTCGCCCGCGCAGCCGTGGAGGGCATGCTCTCGGGGCTCGCGGCCGGGATCGATGCGCTCCGGGGCCTGGGCGTGCCGCTGGAGCGTGCCCTGCTCATCGGCGGGGGTGCCCGCTCGGACGCGGTGCGCAGGGTCGCGCCGCTGGTGTTCGGGATGCCGGTGGAGGTGCCCGAGCCGGGGGAGTACGTCGCGCTCGGCGCCGCGCGCCAGGCCGCCGCCCTGGTCGGCCCGTGAACGGCGGCGCGGACGGGGCGGACTCACAGCGGGCGCCTACACGCTCGCCGTAGGGTCGAGGCATGGCGACCCCCGTGGGCGAGGAACCCCTGTCACTGTCCGCTCGTGAGCTGCGCGATCTGCGCGACGACCTGCAGCGGTTCCTGCTGGAGTACCGGTTCGGACTGCAGGAGATCGAGACGAAGATCTCGATCCTGCGTGACGAGTTCGCCACGATGCACGCGTACAACCCCATCGAGCACGTCACGAGCCGCGTGAAGTCCCCCGACAGCCTCGTCGAGAAGGTCATGCGCAAGGGCATCGCCGCCGACTTCGACACCCTCCGCGCTCACATCACCGACATCGCGGGCGTCCGCATCACCTGCAGCTTCCGCGCCGACGCGTACCGGCTGTTCGACCTGCTGACCGCCCAGTCCGACATCACCGTCATGGCCGTGAAGGACTACATCGCCGAGCCCAAGCCCAACGGCTACCAGAGCCTGCACGCGATCGTGCAGGTGCCGGTGTACCTGTCCACGGGGCCCGTGCAGGTGCCGGTCGAGATCCAGTTCCGCACCATCGCGATGGACTTCTGGGCGAGCCTCGAGCACAAGATCTACTACAAGTACGACCGCCAGGTGCCCGACGGGCTCGTGGCGGAGCTGAAGGATGCCGCCGACTCCGCCGCCGCGCTGGACGAGCGCATGCAGCGGCTGCACCTGGAGCTCCACGGTTCCGAGACGCTTCCGCTGCGCCCCGTCGTCCGTCCGGTGTGACCGCGCCGCCCCGCCCGTGCAGAATGGGCGCGTGGCGCACGATGACCTCGACGACGTGGCGGCCCAGCTCTACGCGCTGACGCCGGCCGAGTTCACCGCGGCCCGCAACGCCAGGGCCGCCGCCGCGACGGGCGACCTCGCCCGCGGCATCAAGGCGCTGCGCAAGCCCGTCGTCGCGGCCTACGCCGTCGATCTGCTCGTGCAGGCGGGAGAGCTGGGCGAGGCGCTCGAGCTCGCGGCGGCGCTGCGCGAGGCGCAGGACGACCTGGATGCCGCCGAGCTCACCCGTCTCGGCAAGCAGCGCCGGGCCCTGGTCGCGGCCCTCGCCCGCAACGCCGCCGACCTCGCGCGCGATCGCGGCGTCGCCGTCAGCGCCGCCGCAGCCACCGAGATCGAATCCACGATCGACGCCGCCGTGCGCGACCCCGCCGCGGCGGCGGCCGTGCTCACCGGCCGGCTCGTGCGACCCCTGACGGCCACGGGCATCGAGCCGGTCGACCTCGACGAGGCCGTGGGGGGCTCGCTTCCCGGCGTCGTCGCCGCCGCGCCGCCGCCCCGCGACGACCTCGCCGAGCGCCGCGCGCGCCGGGCGGCCGAGAAGGCGCTGCGGGAGGCCGAGCGTCTCGCCTCCGAGGCGGAGCGCCGGCTCGCCCGCACCGACGCGACCCTGGCCAAGGCCCGCGAGCGCGCCGACCACCTCGCCGAGCGGGTCGCCGAGCTGCAGGCGGATCTCGAACGGGTGCAGGGGGATGCCGTCGCCGCCGAGTCGGCCGTGTCCGACGCCGAGCATGAGCGGGCCGAGGCGCTCGCCGACGCGCAGAACGCCAGACGCGGGGCCGACAGCGCCCGGGGCGCCGTCGAGGCGGCATCTGCGCGTCGCTAGGGTGTGGTCGTGGACGACCTCGAACCGACGCTGCTGCTGGTGCCACTGCTCGCGGTCCTCGCGCCTCTCGCGGCGCGGGCGCTCGGGCCGTGGCTGCGCATTCCGGTGCTCGTGTTCGAACTGCTGCTGGGGATCCTCGTCGGGCCCAGCCTCCTCGGGTGGGCGCAGCCGTCGGCGTTCATGGACACGCTCTCCGAAGTGGGCCTGGCGATGCTCTTCTTCGTCGCCGGCATGGAGATCGAGTTCGGGGTGCTGCGTGGTCGCACCGGGCGCGGGGCGATCGTGGGCTGGCTGGTGAGCCTCGTCGCCGGCACCGCCGTCGGGTGGCTGTTCGCCCCCGGGCTCGGGGCGGTGGTGGTGGGCGTCGCGCTGTCGTCGACGGCCCTCGGCACCCTCCTTCCCATCCTCCGCGACAACGGCGAGCTGCGCACGCCGTTCGGCCGGGCGGTCGGGGCGCTGGGAGCGGTGGGAGAGTTCGGCCCGCTCGTGGCGATCTCTGTGCTCCTCGGCGCCCGGCAGCCGGGCATCGCGACGGTCGTGCTGGGCGCGTTCCTGCTGATCGCGGCCGCCGCGATCTGGTTCGCGCTGCGCACTCCGCAGGGGGCGCTGCACCGCATCGTCAACACGACCCTGCACACCTCCGGCCAGTTCGCGATCAGGATCGTGCTGCTGATCCTCGCGGCCCTCGTGGCGGTGAGCCTCGTGCTCGACATCGACATCCTGCTGGGCGCGTTCGCGGCCGGTGTCGTCTGGCGCCTGCTCATGCGGGATGCGGCCGAAGCCGACCGGGAAGCCGTGGACAGCAAGGTCGAAGCGCTCGCGTTCGGATTCCTGGTGCCGGTGTTCTTCGTCTACACCGGCATCACGTTCGACCTCGCGTCGCTCCTGGCCGACCCCGTGCTGCTGCTGCTGGTTCCCGTGGCGCTCGTGGCGATGTTCGTGGTGCGCGGGTTTCCCTCGGGGCTCGTCGCCCCCGCGGGTGCGTCGTGGCGCGAGCGGATGCCGGTCATGCTCCTGGGGGCCACCGGGCTGCCGATCATCGTCGCCGTCACCGCGATCGGGGTCGACGAAGGGCTGATCGACAGCCCGCTCGCGTCGGTGCTCGTGGGGGCCGGCATGCTGTCGGTGCTGCTGTTCCCGCTCATCGCGATGTCGATGCGCGGCGAGCGGGCGCGGGCGAGCATGGCGGAGGAGGACGCATGACCGACGGCATCACCGCCCTGTTCGACGACGCCCGGACGCGTCTGGCGGGCCTGCCGCGTGAACGACTGGCCCGGTCGGTGCCCGCCCGCCGCATCCTCGGCATCGCCCGGGCGCCGCGCATCGTGCCGGTCGGAGAGGCCTGGCATCTGGGTGTGCTGCTGCTCACCGACGACGCCGTGCTCGCCACCGGCGACATCGTGCGGGCGCGTTTCGAGGTGCGTCGCGGGTATGCGGCGCAGTCCCAGCGGGAGCGCGCGGAGCTGGCGGCCGCCGCCTTCCGGGGCGGCTTCGCCGAGGGCGAGCCCGTGCACGTCGGCTGGCAACCGCTGGATCTGGCGGCCGTCGCCGGCGGGGAGCCGTCGGGGCCGCTCGCCCTGCAGGGCGACGTCCCGAGTGTGCGGTGGAGCGCCGCGGGGGGCTACCGGGCGCTCGAGGGATATCTCGCCGAGCGCATCGAGTTGCTGGGCAACCCGCCGCGCGGCGCGTCCTGACCCCCGCCGGGCGGCCGGGCCTGCGGAGAACGCCGTCCGCGGCGGCGGTTGTCAAGTGTCACCTGCGGGAAACATGCGCTCGACTAGGGTTGCCCCGTGCAAGCATGGCCTGGTTCCGCGTATCCCCTGGGCGCGACGTTCGACGGTAATGGGACGAACTTCGCGCTGTTCAGTGAAGGCGCCGAACGCGTCGAGCTGTGTCTGTTCGGCGACCGCGGCAAGGAGACGCGCATCGAGCTCGTCGACGTCGACGCGTTCGTCTGGCACGCCTATCTCCCCAACGTCCAGCCCGGTCAGCGCTACGGCTACCGCGTGCACGGGCCGTACGACCCGGCATCGGGCAAGCGCTTCAACCCGAACAAGCTGCTGCTGGATCCCTACGCCAAGGCCGTCGACGGCCAGGTGCAGTGGGGGCAGGAGGTGTTCAGCTATCCCTTCGGCGATCCCGACGGACGCAACGACGACGATTCCGCCGCGCACATGATGAAGGGCGTCGTGATCAACCCGTTCTTCGACTGGTCGGGCGACCGGCAGCCGAAGACCCCCTACGCCGAGTCATTCATCTACGAGGCGCACGTGAAGGGCCTCACACAGCTGCACCCCGACATCCCCGAGGAGATCCGCGGCACCTACAGCGCCATCGCGCACCCCGCGATCATCGAGCACCTCAAGAAGCTCGGGGTGACGGCGATCGAGCTGATGCCGGTGCACCAGTTCGTCAACGACTCCACGCTGCAGGACAAGGGCCTGTCCAACTACTGGGGCTACAACACCATCGCGTTCTTCGCGCCGCAGAACACCTACTCCGCCATGGGTGACCGCGGCCAGCAGGTGCAGGAGTTCAAAGGCATGGTGCGGGCCCTGCACGCCGCCGACATCGAAGTGATCCTCGACGTCGTCTACAACCACACCGCCGAGGGCAACCACCTCGGCCCGACGTTGTCGATGCGCGGCATCGACAACGAGGCGTACTACCGACTCGAAGACGACGACAAGCGGTACTACACCGACTACACCGGCACCGGCAACAGTCTCAACGTCGGAAGCCCCCACACGCTGCAGCTGATCATGGACTCGCTGCGGTACTGGGTGCTGGAGATGCACGTCGACGGGTTCCGGTTCGATCTGGCGGCGACCCTCGCGCGCGAGTTCTACGACGTCGACCGGCTCGCGGCGTTCTTCGAGCTCGTGCAGCAGGATCCGGTGGTCTCGCAGGTCAAGCTCATCGCCGAACCCTGGGACATCGGCCCCGGCGGGTACCAGGTGGGCAACTTCCCGCCGCAGTGGACGGAGTGGAACGGCAAGTACCGCGACACCGTGCGCGACTTCTGGCGCGGTGAGCCGCAGGCGCTCGGCGAGTTCGCCTCCCGCGTCACCGGCTCCGCCGACCTGTACGAGCACTCCGGCCGACGCCCGGTGGCATCCATCAACTTCGTCACGGCGCACGACGGCTTCACCCTGCGCGACCTGGTGTCCTACAACGACAAGCACAACGACGCCAACGGCGAAGACGGCCGCGACGGCGAATCGCACAACCGCTCGTCGAACTTCGGGGTCGAAGGGCCCACCGACGACCCCACGGTCCTCACCGCCCGTGCCCGCCAGCAGCGCAACTTCATCGCGACGCTGCTGCTGAGCCAGGGCGTGCCGATGCTGCTGCACGGCGACGAACTGGGGCGCACGCAGCAGGGCAACAACAACGGCTACGCGCAGGACAACGAGATCACCTGGGTGCATTGGGATGCCGCCGATCAGCCGCTCGTGGAGTTCACCGCCGCCCTCGCGCGTCTGCGCCGCGAGCACCCCGCCTTCCGGCGCAGCCGCTTCTTCAACGGCCGCCCGGTACGGCAGGAGGAGGGCGAGCCCATCCCCGACATCGTGTGGATGCGTCCCGACGGCAGCCGCATGCAGCCGGAGGACTGGGATTCGGGCTTCGGCCGGTCGATCGGCATGTTCCTCAACGGCAACGGCATCCGTGAACGCGACCGCCGCGGTGAGAAGATCAGCGACCAGCACTTCTATGTGCTGTTCAACGCCGGCGACGAGGCGGTGGACTTCCACCTCCCCGACGTCGAGTTCAGCCCCAGCTGGGACGTGCTCGTCGACACCGACGGCGAACTCGCCGACAGCGCGCCGATCGAACCCGGCGGCTCGGTGAGCGTGCAGGCGAAGTCGCTGGTGGTGCTGCGCGAGCACTCCTCCGCCGACCCCGACACGGACCACTCCGTGGCGGCGTCGCTCGCGGCCAGCCCCGGGGTCATCGACGAGCTGCCCGCCGCCGCGCCGAGGGGCGAGGCGGGACGATGACGGCGCGGCATCCGGTCTCGACCTACCGCCTGCAGATCAGGGCGGCGTTCGATCTGGATGCCGCGGCGGAGGTCACCGGCTACCTGCGCGACCTCGGGGTCGACTGGGCGTACCTCTCGCCGTTGCTGAAGGCCACCGCCGGCTCCGACCACGGCTACGACGTCGTCGACCCCTCCCAGGTCGACCCCGCCCGCGGTGGCGCGGCGGGGCTCAGCAGGTTCCGGGCCGCCGCGCGCGCGGCGGGGCTCGGCGTGCTGGTGGACATCGTGCCCAACCACATGGGCATTTCCCGGCCCGACGAGAACCCGTGGTGGTGGGACGTGCTGCGCCACGGTCGCTCGAGCGTCTACGCCGACGCCTTCGACATCGACTGGGAGTACGGCGGCGGCAAGGTGCGCGTGCCGATCCTGGGTGCCGAGCCCGAGGAGGTCATCGCCGCGGGCGAGATCGTCGTCGACGCGGACGCCGGCCTCGTGCGGTACCACGAGCACGCGCTGCCGCTCGCGCCCGGGTCGACGACGGGCATCGACCCGACCGACGTGGCGGCCGTGCTCTCCCGCCAGAACTGGGAGGTGATGTTCTGGCGCCGCGAGGCGGGGGAGCTCAACTACCGCCGCTTCTTCGCCGTGACGACCCTCGCCGGCGTGCGGGTCGAGGTGCCGCACGTGTTCGACGCGGCGCACGGCGAGGTGCTGCGCTGGGTGCGGGAGGGTCTCGTCGACGGGCTGCGCATCGACCACCCCGACGGTCTCGCCGACCCCGGCGCCTACCTCGACCGGCTGGCCGAGGCCACCGGCGGCGTCTACGTGCTGGTGGAGAAGATCCTCGAGCACGCCGCGACCGCCCACCCCGAGGCACTGCCGGGCTGGTGGCGCACCGCGGGGACGACCGGCTACGACGCGATGGCCGAGATCGACCGCGTGCTGGTCGACCCGGCGGGCGAAGCCGGCCTCGACCGCCTCGACGCGGCGCTGCGCCGTGAGACGGGGGTCGCCGCCTCGACCGGATACGCCGACCTCGTCCACGGGACCAAGCGGATGATCGCCGACACGATCCAGCGGGCCGAGATCGCCCGCCTCGTGCGCGTGCTCGCCGCCGAGGCGCCCGAGCTCGCCGCCGACCCCGCGACGCTCACCGACGCGCTGGCCGAACTCCTCGCGAACTATCCGGTGTACCGCTCCTACCTGCCCGCCGGGGCGGAGCACCTCGCCCACGCACTCGCCGAGACGAAACGCCGCCGCCCCGACCTGGCCAGCACCGCCGGTGAGGTGGCGCGACGGGTGGCGGAGGCGGGCACCGAGCTGTCGCGACGGTTCATGCAGACCACCGGCCCCGTCATGGCCAAGGGCGTGGAGGACACCGCCTTCTACCGCGCGACGCGGCTGGGCACCCTCACCGAGGTCGGCGGCGACCCGTCGGTGTTCGCCCTGGACGTCGACGGCTTCCACACCGCGTTCTCACGCCGCCAGTCCCAGTGGCCGCGCGCGATGACCTCGCTGTCGACGCACGACACCAAGCGCGGCGAGGACGTGCGCGCGCGCCTGTCGGTGCTCGCCGAGATCCCCGACCGCTGGGCCGAGGTGCTCGAGGACCTCCGCCGGGTGGCCTCCACCGGTCACGGACCCTTCGACGCGCTGCTGTGGCAGGCGATCGTCGGGTCGTGGCCGGCGACACCCGAACGCCTTCACGCCTATGCGGAGAAGGCTGCCCGCGAGGCGGCCGAACGCACCGGCTGGTGGGACCCGGACGCCGCGTTCGAAGAGCGCATGCATGCCGTGGTCGATGCCGCCTTCGGCGCCGCCCGCCCGCTGGTGGAGGAGTTCGTCGCCGAGATCGCCCAGCCCGGCTGGTCCAACGCGCTCGCCGCGAAGGCGCTGCAGCTGACCGGGCCCGGCGTCCCCGACGTCTACCAGGGGTCGGAACTGTGGGAGACGTCGCTCGTCGACCCCGACAACCGCCGACCTGTCGATTTCACTGTGCGTCGCGAGCTGCTGCGGCGGATCGACGACGGCTGGCTGCCGCCGGTCGACGCCGACGGTGCCGCGAAGCTGCTGATCGTCTCCCGCGCCCTGCGGCTGCGCCGCGACCGCGCCGCCGCTTTCACGCGCTACCGCCCCGTGGAGGCGGTCGGCGAAGCCTCGCACCACGTCGTGGCGTTCGACCGCGGCGCGGCGATCACGGTGGCCACCCGCCTGCCGGTCGGCCTCGCGCGGCGGGGTGGGTGGGGCGACACCGCCGTGATCGTGCCCGAGGGCGCGTGGCGGGATGTGGTGACGGGGCGTACCGTCGAAGGCGGGATCGTGCCGTTGCGCGCGCTGCTGGCGACCTACCCCGTCGCCGTGCTGACCCCCGTCGCGCCGTGAGAGCGGATCGACGAGTCGGCGGCGTGCGAGCGGACGGGTGAAAGGGGACTGGGGATGAGCGTGGAAGTGTGGGCGCCGCGCGCGCAGCGGGTGCGGCTGCGCCGCCCCGACACCGACGACGTCGAGCTGGCGGTGCGTGACGGGGGCTGGTGGACGGCCGACGTCGACCTCGCCGACGGCGACCGCTACGGCTTCGTCCTGGGCGACAGCGAGGCGCTGCGCCCCGACCCGCGCTCGCGGCGCCAGCCCGACGGCGTGCACGCGGCATCCGCGCACGTCGAGCTCGACCCCGCCGTCTGGACCGATGCCGCGTGGACCGGCCGGCAGCTGGCGGGCGGCCTCGTCTACGAGCTGCACGTGGGCACCTTCACGCCGGAGGGCACCCTCGACGCGGCAGCGGCGAGGCTCGACCATCTCGTGCAGCTCGGCGTCACCCACATCGAGCTGCTGCCGGTCAACGGCTTCAACGGCGTGCACAACTGGGGTTACGACGGCGTGCTCTGGTACACCGTGCACGAGGCGTACGGAGGTCCGGCCGGCTACCAGCGGTTCGTCGACGCCGCGCACGCGGCCGGCCTCGCCGTCATCCAGGACGTCGTCTACAACCACCTCGGGCCCAGCGGCAACTACCTGCCCGAGTTCGGGCCGTACCTGCGCGATGCGAGCCGCAACACATGGGGACTCAGCGTCGACCTCGACCAGCCCGAGGTGCGGGAGTACATCGTGCAGAACGCGCTGATGTGGCTGCGGGACTACCACGTCGACGGACTGCGACTGGATGCCGTGCACGCGCTGCACGACGAAGGCCCCGTGCACATCCTCCGCGAACTCGCCGAAGCCGCCGACGCACTCTCGGCGCATCTCGGGCGGCCGCTGAGCCTCATCGCGGAGTCCGACCTCAACGACCCGAAGCTCATCCTGCCGCGGGAGGCGGCCGGATACGGCCTCGCCGCCCAGTGGAGCGACGACTGGCATCACGCCGTGCACGTCGCCCTCACGGGGGAGACGAGCGGGTACTACGCCGACTTCGCCGCGCTCGAGGCGCTGCCGAAGGTGTGGACGCGCGGCTTCTTCCACGACGGCACCCACTCGTCGTTCCGGGGCCGCGACCACGGGCATCCGATCCCCGCCGAGGTCCCGGCGTGGCGTCTGGTGACGTTCGCGCAGGACCACGACCAGATCGGCAACCGTGCCACCGGTGACAGGCTCACGGCGACCCTCTCACCCGAGCGCCTCGCCATCGCCGCCGTGCTCACCCTCACCGCCCCCGGTACCCCGATGCTGTTCATGGGCGAGGAGTGGGGCGCGACGACGCCCTGGCAGTTCTTCACCTCGCACCCCGAGGACTGGCTCGCCGAGGCGACCGCGAAGGGCCGCACGGAGGAGTTCGCGCGCATGGGCTGGGACGAATCCCTCGTCCCCCATCCCAACGATCCCGCCACCTTCGAGCGCTCCAAGCTGGACTGGTCCGAGATCGACGCGGATGCCGGGGCGGCCGCGCCGCACCGGCGTCTGCTGCAGCTGTACCGCGACCTCGCGCGGCTGCGCCGGGACCGGCCGGAACTGACCGATCCCGCATTCGGCTCGCTCTCCGCCGACGCCGTGGAGGTCGACGGCGGCCGGCGCTTCCGGCTCGGGCGCGGTGCGCTGACGGTGCTGGTGAACATCTCCGAGCACGAATGGCACGCCTCGGCAGGGCTCGATGACACGGTGCTGCTGTCCACGGACACCGCCGCCGGCACGCGCCCTGCGGCGGCGGGCGTCGTGGCCGTCGCGCCCGACACCGCGATGGTCATCGGCCCGCCGCTCCACTGAAGCTCGCCCCGCTGTCAACCCCGTGACCCTGCGGGAGCGGACATTTACGGTGAGGGCATGAGCGCCCACACCGCGACCGCCCAGACCACGACCGCCACATCCGCCGACATCGTGCGCCAGGTCGGGGTGATCAGCGCCGTCACCTTCATGCTGATCGCCGCCGTCATCGGCGTCGGGGCCTTCGGCGGCACGCGCGTGCAGGACGTGCAGGACGACGCGCTGTCGGCCACCGGGTCCTACCTCGCCCCCGCGAGCCAGGCGTTCTCCATCTGGAGCGTCATCTACGTGCTCATGGTCGCCTACGCGGTGTGGCAGGCGCTGCCCTCGCAGCGCGCGGATGCGCGGCAGCGGGTGCTGGGCTGGTGGATCGCGGCGACCGCGGTGCTCAACGGGCTGTGGCTGGTCGCGGCGCAGTTCACGACGCTGCCGCTGACGGTGCTGGTGATCGTGCTGCTGCTGGTCACGCTGGGATGGACGTTCCACCTTGCGGTGCAGAACCCCCCGCGCGGCGTGCGTCAGGCGCTGTTCACCGACATCACGGTGGGGCTGCACCTGGGCTGGGTGGCGCTGGCCACCGTGGCCAACAGCTCGGCGTGGCTGACCCAGATCGTGCCTGCGGAGTGGGGTCAGGCGGCGGATGCCGTGGGCATCGCGGTGCTCGTCGTCGTCGCCCTCGTGGGCGTGGGCATCGCCATCGCCAGCGGGGGGCGCGTCGCGCCGGGCCTGGCGATGGGGTGGGGGCTCGTGTGGATCGGCGTGGGCCGGGCATTCGACGAGCCGGAGAGCATGCCCATCGCGACCGCGGCGTGGATCGCCGCGGCGGTCGTCGTGCTGGTCCCGATCATCGTCACCGCGACCCGCTTCGCCCGCAACCGCGCCTGAGGGCGCCGGCCGTCCTCAGCGGTCGACGTGGCGCGCGAAGGCGTGCAGCAGCCGCGCGGGCTCGGTGACGGATGCCGCCAGCACGCGACCGGCGATGAGGTCGTAGTCGCGCGCGTCGAAGTAGCCGTCGTCGCGGTAGATCGCCATGCGCTGCGTGAACGCGCGGCCCGTCGGCTCGGGATGGAACTGCGTCGCGTACAGCCGGTCGCCCACGCGGTACGCCTGCACCGGACAGTCCTCGTTCGTGGCGAGCAGGGTCGCTCCCTCGGGTACCGCGCCGGCGCCCTCCTTGTGGGCGGTCAGCGCCGTGAAGCTGTTCGCGAGGCCGCCGAAGACGGGGTCGGAGCCGGCTTCGGCGGTGAGGGTGACGGTGGTGGGGCCGGTGTCTTCGGGGTAGGCCCGCGTCACCTCGCCGCCGAGCATGCGCGTGACGATGCCGATGCCGTAACAGGTGAACATACCGGCCGTCGTGCCGGCGGCCGCGCGCGCGGCGATGCGTTCGAGGTCGGCCTCGACGCGGCGCTGCACGTCGTTCTTGGTCGATTCGGGATCGGTCACGTTGAACGGGCTCCCGCCCACGACGAAGCCCGCATAGCGGTCGAACACGTCGTCGGGGAGCGGTTCGCGCACGAGATCCAGCTGCGCCAGGTCGTCTCGGCGCATCGCGGCGCGGAAGGACTCGTACTCGCCGGCGGCGGCACCCGCCTGCGGTCGCACGCACACGTACACGAGGGGAGGCATGGCGCGATTGTACGGGGCGGGGCAGGCGAACGGCCGAGATGTTGCGCTGTGGGGGTATCAGATCCGCTCTAGCCGACTCTTCACCGGTGTGACCACAATGGGCGTCATGACCGAACCCGACCCCGGCCTCCGTGACGGACCGGAGGACCCGGGCGTCGAGCCCGGCACGCCACCCTCCCGCTGGCAGCAGGCCGCTGCCGACTTCGCCCGGTGGCGACGGGGCGACACCGCAGCGATGGACGACCTGGTGCGACTGATGACACCCGTGCTGTGGCACGTCGTGCGCGCGTACGGCCTCGAGCGGACGCTGGCGGAGGACGTCGTGCAGACCACCTGGCTCACCCTCGTGCGCAGCCATCCGTCCATCTCCGACGAGCGCGCCGTCTCGGGCTGGCTCATCACGTGCGCCCGCCGGGAGGCCTGGCGGGTGGGCAAGGAGCATCGGCGAGCCACGCCCACCGACACCGTCGACCTCGAACCGCACCTGCCGGCGCAGGACGCGGCGGAGCACACGGCCGAACTCGGCGCGCGCGATCGCGTCCTGTGGGCGGCCGTCGGCGACCTCGACGAACGCTGCCGGCGGCTGCTGCGCACCGTCGCCTTCGAGGAGCGCCCCGACTACTCCCGGCTCGCCGGGGAACTGCACATGCCGGTCGGCTCCATCGGGCCGACCCGGCGACGCTGCCTGAGCAAGCTGCGCGCGTCGCTGCAGGCATCCGGATGGGTGGGAGACGACCGTGGCCGCTGACGAGTCCGCACGTGATGCCGCCCTGTTCCGGGCGCTGCGCCGGACGTGGGAGCAGGTCGACCCGGTGCCGGCCGACCTGGTCGATCGCATGGTCGCCGTCGTCGCCGCCGCCGATCTGTCGCGTGAGTACGCGCTGCTGGCCCTCGTCGAGGGGGAGGCGCTGGCTGCGATGCGCGGCGACGCCGAGATGCTGACACTGCAGTTCAGCGACGGCACGACCAGCGTGCTCGTGCACACGACCGAGACGGAGTCCGGGGGGCGCCGCATCGACGGCTGGGTCGACGCGGCCGCGACGGAGGTCGTGCTGCTGCGCGACGACGACGCCGACGGCGAGCGCGCCGTGCCGGTGGAGTCGGGCCGCTTCGCATTCGACGACGTGCCCGCAGGAGTGCTGCGGCTGCGCGTCGTGCTCGAGGGCGAGGCGCCCGACGGCGCGGCCGCGCTCACGACCCCCCGCTTCGAGATCTAGCGCGTTCCGAGCCCGACCTGCCTGACGAAGGAGAGCCATGAGCAACGAGATCCCGGCCGAGCGGCCGCGCAGGCAGGACTGGCGCGACCGCTGGAACCGCACGCACCGTCAGGGCGTGCCGCTCCAGTTCGAGGCGTCCACCGCCGACCCGGTGCGCCCGTACCCGACGCGCTACGTGCCCGACCATCTCCTCGTCTCGACGCTCGCCGGACCGCTGGAGCGGGTGCTGGGCGCGCTCGCCGACGCGGCATCCGAGTTCGGCTGGCGGGTGCAGCGGCCGAAGGCGGACGAGGCATCGCCGCTGCCGAAGGACCTCGTGCTGCCGCGGGTGTACCGCGTCGACATCGAACCCGCCGAGCGCAGCGCCGCGGCGGAACCCGTGCCCGAGGTGGACGCCTGGCTGCTGCTGCGCCGCACCCGCCAGCGCACCGGCTCGTCGCTGGAGGGCGTGGGGCTGGACCACGTCATCGAGGTGGACGACATCGACCTCAATCCGTTCGGTCGCACCAACCCGTTCGGTCGCACCAATCCGTTCGGCCGGACGAACCCGTTCGGGCGCACCAACGTGCCCGGCATCGGCGGCTACGCGGAACCCGGCAGCGGCGGACGTCAGGTGGCGACCTACGTCGGCCCCGCGCCGGTGCGCGGGGCCGACCCCGCGGACAGCGGACGACGCCCGGTGGTGGCGATCTTCGACACCGGGTGCGGGCGGCATCCGTGGCTGCCGGCGGATGTCGTCGACCGTGAGCCGCAGTGTCCCGCCGGCCACATCGGCTTCTTCGATCCCGCGACCGACCCTGAGGCGCACGGCGACCTCGAGGGTCCGTACGACGGCTTCATCGACGACGCGGCGGGCCACGGCACCTTCATCGCGGGGGTCGTCCGCCAGACCTGCCCCGACGCCGACGTCATCGCGGTGCGCGTCTCGGACGGGGCGGGCATCGTCTGGGAGAGCGAGATGCTCGAGGCGGTGCGCCGACTGGTCGAGGAGATCGTGCTGCACGCGACCGGCGGGGGAGGGCGCGCCGTGGACGTGCTGAACTTCTCGCTCGGCTATTACCACGAGACCCCGGAGGACGGGTACTTCGACCAGACGCTGAACGTCTATCTGGCGGCCGCCCGTCGTCACGGCTGCGCCGTGGTGTGCTCCGCGGGCAACGACGCCACCGACCGGCCCGCGTTCCCCGCGGCGCTGTGGCAATGGCCGGGAGCGGACTTCACCGTGGACGACCCCGGTGACGCCGCGCCGCACGTCGCGGTGGGCGCGGCCAACCCGTCGCACCATTCGGTCGCGCTGTTCAGCAACATCGGCCCCTGGGTGCATCTGTATGCGCCGGGGGTGAGCGTGCTCAGCTGCACCCCGGCGTACGAGGGCGGCGTGCAGGCGGGGACGCGCGACGATCGGCTCGGTCTCAGACGCGAGTCGCTCGATCCCGACGACCTGCGCGGCGGCTTCGCGCTGTGGAGCGGCACCTCCTTCGCGGCGCCCTACGTCGCAGGCCTCCTCGCACGGTCGCTCGTGGCGGGGTTGGCCGACGGTGGTCTCGCCGGCGACGTCGCGGCCAGGTCCGGTGTGCTGGCGAAGGCCCTCGCCCAGCAGCAGGAGACCCTCACCGCGACGCTGCTCGCCTGATCCCGCGGTCGCGCCGCCGGGGGCGGCTCGACAGAATGTGGGAATGGGCATCCCGGCGGCACAGCTGCACGCGCGTGCGGTGGACCTGTGCGCCCACGGGCGCTACCCCGAAGCCCGCCGCGCGCTGCAGCGCGCCGAGGCCCTCACCGACGATCCCGACCTGCGTGCGCGCATCGAGGGGACCCGCGCGCACATCCTCGACCGCGCGGGCGACCCGGTCGAGGCGGAGCGCACCTGCCGCGCCGCCCTGCGCATCGACGGCATCAGCGTCGCCACGACCGCCGTGCTCACCGGCCAGCTCGGCATGCTGGCGATGTACGCCGGTCGCTTCGCCGAGGCCGAGGCGCTCCTCACCGCCGCGATCGGCGACACCCTCGACGACACGGCGCTGGCGAACATGCGGATGAACCGGGCGCTCGCCCGTATGTACCTCGGCCTGCTCGACGGCGCCGATGACGACCTGCGCGATGCGGCCGAGCGATACCGCCGTGTCGGCACGGGCCTGGACGTCGCCCAGGCGCGGCACAACCTCGGCTACGTCGCGCTGCTGCGCGGCGACCTCGTCGAGGCGATGGCGGAGATGTCCGCCGCCCGCGGTCCGATCGCCGCGGCGTCACCGGTCAACGCGGCCGTCAGCGACATCGACATGGCCGAGGTGCTGCGTGAGGCGGGCCTGGTGACGCAGGGCGAGCGGCTGCTGGCCGCCGCCGCACGCGTCTTCGGCGCGCATCGCATGCCGCAGCCCCGCGCCGAGGCCGAGTTCCAGCTGGCACGCTCGCAGCTCATGCACGACCCGCGCCGCGCCGCGCGCACCGCGGCCTCCGCCGCCCGTCGCTTCCGCGCGCTCGGCGCCGAGAGCTGGGCGGCGCGCGCCGACGGAGTGCGTCTGCGCGCTCACCTGGCCGCGGGTACGATCGACCGCCACGGGCTGCCGGTCACCGGGGTCGGCCGCGCGCCGTCGCCGTCCGATGTCGCCGCCGCCGCCACGGCGCTGCGTCGCCACCGCATGACGGGGGACGCCGACGCGGTGCGGCTGGCGCACCAGCTGTGGCGGGCGCGCCGTGGTGCACCCACCGACCGGGTGCGGGCGGCGGCGGATGCGCCGCTGGAGGTGCGTCTGCTGGCCCACGAGGTGCGCGCCGCACGTGCCGCGGTGGCGGGGCGGCAGGCCGAGGCGCGACGCCACGCGGGGCGGGGACTGGACGAGCTCCTCGCGTGGCGCGGATCGTTCGGCAGCATCGACCTGCAGGCATCGGCGGCGATGCACGGCAGCGGGCTGGTGCTCGCCGGCATCGGGGCTGCGGTGCGCTCGGGCCGCCCCGACGCCGTGTTCGAGTGGTCCGAGCGTGCGCGGCACCTCAGCCAACAGGTCGTGCCGCTGCGTCCGCCGCCCGACCCCGAGCAGGCGGCGGACCTGGCAGAGCTGCGGCTGCTGCGCCTGGACCTCCCGGCGGGACAGTGGATGTCCGATCCCCGGGCGGCAGCCTTGGCCTCGCGCGTGCGGCAGCGGCAGTGGTCCGCGACCGGAGCCGCCGGACACGAGCGACGCCACGACCTCGGGGCCGTCCACGCGGCCCTGGATGCCGACACGGCGCTGCTGTCGTACGTGTTCGGACCGCACGGGTTGGCGTGCCTGGTCGTCACCCGGGGGAGCGCCCGCATCGTCGAGCTGCCGGGGTGGGCCGCGGCGCGCGACGAGCTGCCGGGCCTGCGCGCCGATCTCGAGATGGCGGCCGCGGTGCGCACCGGCCCCCTCGCCGGCGTGGTCGCGCGTTCGCTCGCGACCCGGCTCGAGGCGCTCTCCCGGGCGCTCGTCGACCCGTCGCTGCGGGGCATCGCGGCGCGACGCGTCGTCATCACGGTGCCGGGGGTGCTCACCGGGGTGCCGTGGAGCATGCTGCCCGGCATGCGGGGGCGCTCCTCGACCCTCGCGTCGTCGGCATCCCGCTGGGTGCGTGAACGCGGCGGCTCGGGGACGGTGGCCGTGTGCGGGTTCGCGGTGGGCCCCCGGGTCGCGCGTGCCGAGGAGGAGGTTCGTCGGGCCGCGGCGCACTGGGCGGACGCGCGGGTGCTGCCGGCCCCGGAGGCGAGTGTCGACGCCGTCGCGGATCTTGCGGGCGGCGTCGATCTGCTGCACGTCGCCGCGCACGGCCGGCACGCCGTGGACAACCCGCTCTTCTCCGGCCTCGAACTCGCCGACGGTGCCCTGTTCGGCTACGACATCGACCGTATGCCGCGCGTGCCGCACGTCGTCGTGCTGTCGGCGTGCGAAGTGGGTCGCTCGTCGGTGCGCTGGGGTGAGGAGGCGGTGGGCATGACCCGGGCGTGGCTGCACGCGGGCGCACGGTGCGTCGTGGCGGCACCGGTGGTCGTCGCCGACGACGAGGCGGGCGAGCTGCTCTCGGCGATGCACGAAGGGCTCGCGGCGGGGCTGCCGGCGTCGGATGCGCTCGCCGCGGCATCCGAGCGCACCGGCATCCGGGCGCCCTTCCAATGCCACGGATCGGGTTTCTGAAAGAACCTTCATCTGCGATGTATCAGGACCGGTGGGAGCGGCTCTTCATCAATGGAACGACATCAGCGGTGAACATCAGGGATCCCACCGGGTCATCGCGATCGTCAGCGGATGCTGGGGCGCCGATGACCCGTCGTTTCACGAGGGACTGACTGGCCTGGGGGCGTTCGGTCCCCGGAACCGGCGGACCGGGGGGCTCCGCCGGTTCCGGCTGCCCGCGTGCGGGTCAGCCGCGGGAGGAGCGGGCGGTGCGGCCGCGCACGATGCCGACGAACGTCTCGACGAGCTCGGTGGTGGCCTCCACCGGCCATGCCAGGGCGACGGACGAGACGGGGCCGTCCCGCAGCGGGCGCTGGGTGACGTCGCGGCGCTGGTGCAGGCGTGCGAGGGACATCGGCACGATCACGATGCCCACTCCCGCCGCGACCGTCTCGATGGCCTGGGCCGTGTCGTCAGGGCGCGCGAAGGCCGGGGCGACGGCGCCCGGCACGTCGACGTGCAGCACATCGTCGAGGGGGGAGATGACGATCTCGCCCGCCAGGTCGGCGAGGGTGAGCTCGTCGGCGGCGGTGAGGTGCGACTCGGCGGCGCACACCACGACCGGCACCTCGTCGTAGAGCGGGATGACGTGCAGGCCCTCGACGTCGATGGGCCGTCGCACGAGTGCGGCGTCGACGGATGCCGCATCCAGTGCCGCGCGCTGCTCGGCGACCTGCAGCGGGACGAGCTCGAGGGGGGTGTGCGGCATGCGCTGCTGCCACAGGTCGATCCACTTGCCGGGCGTCGCGCCGGGGATGGCGCCGAGCCGGAAGGGTCCCGCCGGTGGGGGCGGGGGAGGCGCCGGGGCGGCCGGATCGGCGGCGCGGGCGGGGCGCTGGGGCTTCTTCGGGGCCGTCGCCTTGGCGGGCCGTTTGCCCTGGCGACGGGGACCGGGTCGGGGTGCGCCGCTTTTCGCCATATCCCCGAGCGTACCCGCGCGGTATGGTCCCAGCATGATCCCCGCCCTGGCGACGGTGTTCGCGGCGCTGGCCGCGGCGCTGCACGTGTACATCTTCGTCATGGAGAGCGTGCAGTGGACGCAGCCGCGGGTCTGGCGCCGATTCGGAGTGGCCGACCAGGCCGCCGCCGACACGACGAAGCCGATGGCGTACAACCAGGGCTTCTACAACCTGTTCCTCGCGATCGGGGTGGCGCTGGGCCTCGTGCTGTTCTGGGTCGGCGATGCCGGCACCGCAGCCGACGTCGCCGGGCGCACCCTCGTGCTCTTCGGGCTCGGCTCGATGCTCGCCGCCGCACTCGTGCTGGTGACCTCCGGCCGGCGGTACGTCCGGCCCGCGCTCGTCCAGGGCACGCTGCCCCTCGTGGGCGTCGTGCTGTTGCTCTTCGCCTGAGAACGCGGCGCGTGCGGCTACGCCGCCAGGCGCAGCCCGCGGCGGTCGGTCGCGACGCGTTCGCCGTCGGCGACGCTCTCGTTGTCGCCGATGAGGGCCCCACCGGCCACGCGCGCGTTCGCCCCGACCGTGGTGCGGATGCCGATCTTGGCTCCGGCGCCGATCGCGGCTCCCGAGCCCACGTGGGCGAGCTCGGCGATCTCGACGTTGGGGCCGATCACGGCATCGGGTTCGATCCAGGCGCCACGGCGGATGCGCACACCCGCGGCAACTTCCGCCCCGGGTTCGACATACGCTCCCGCTTCGACCAGGGCGCTGGAGTGCACCTTGGCCCCGTGCGCGATCAGTCCGCGCCCGTTGACGTGCTTGCGGTAACGCAGCGTCTCGCCACGGTCGTTCTCGATGTCGACGTAGTTCTTACCCAAAATCTCCTCCTGCGACGCTGTGCGGCGCCGAAGTAGGGACAACGTCGAGGTCGCGGCATTCATTCCCCGGGGCGTGGGCCTGGGAGGATGGTGGGGTGACCGAGACCGGACCTTCGCTCGTCTTCGACAAGAAGGCCACCGAGCACAGCGTTGCCGAGGACGTGCTCGGGATGCTGACGGGCACGTTCGCCGCGTCGTTCGGGCTGTATCTGCTCAACGCGTCCGAGGCCGTCACCGGTGGCACCGCCGGGCTGTCGCTGCTGCTGGGCTTTGCCACGGGGTGGCCGTTCTGGGCGCTGTTCGCCGTCATCAACGTGCCGTTCGCGGTGCTGGCGGTGTACAAGCGCGGGTGGGAGTTCACTATCCGCACCATCATCGCCATCGGGCTGGTGTCGGGGTTCTCGGTCGTGCACGAGAACCTGTTCCAGATCGCGTCGCTCAACCCCGTCTACGGCGCACTCGCCGGCAACCTCATGGCCGGCATCGGCCTGCTCATCGTGTTCCGTCACGGGGGAAGCCTGGGCGGGTTCAACGTGATCGCGCTGATCGTGCAGGATGCCACGGGCTTCCGCGCCGGATGGACGCTGATGATCTTCGACCTGGCGGTCGTGCTGGCGGCACTGCTGGTCGTGCCGCTGCCCAACGTCCTGCTGAGCGCGCTCGGCGCCGTGCTGCTGAACCTCGTCCTCGCCCTCAACCACCGGCCGGGCCGGTACATCGGGCGCTGAGTCGCACCGTCAGCGCTGGCAGACGGGACACCAGAACACGTGGCGTTCGGCCAGGGGATTCGCCCCCAACGCCCCCGCCCGCACCAGCGTGCCGCAGCGCCGGCACGCCTTGCCCTCCCGGCCGTAGACCCACATGCCCCGTCCCGGGCGGGCATCGCCGGTGAACACGCGCCGGGGCCGGTCGCGATTGGTGCGGATCATGCGCGCGGCGGTCTCGACGAGACCCACGACATCCACGGCGGTCGCGAGGGCGTCGGGGCGGATGCCGCGGACGAACAGCACCTCGTTGGCGTAGACGTTGCCGAGCCCCGCGATGTTTCGCTGGTCCAGCAGCGCGACGTGGACGGGGCGGTCATCGGCCGCCACCCGCCGGGCGGCCTCCGCCGGGTCCCAATCCGGGCCGAGCGGATCAGGGCCGAGGTGTCCGACGATGCGGCCCTCGTCGGCGGTGGGGAGCACCTCGACCATCGCGAGGTCGAAGCCCACGGCATCCGACCGGTCGTTGCCGACGATCGCCCGGGCGGTGTGTCCGGGGCGCCGCCAGCGGCCGCCCGCGGGATACACGTGCCACTCGCCCTCCATCTTGAGGTGGGAGTGCAGCGTCGCCGCGCCCGCACGCAGCAGCAGATGCTTGCCACGGGGGACGACCTCGGTCACCGTCTCGCCGCGGAGGTCGGCGGTGGCGCTGCCGGGTACCCGGATGTCGAACCGCGTGATGACGCGGCCGGCGAGGGCGTCGTGCAGGCTGGCCGCGGTGCGGAAGACGGTGTCGCCCTCAGGCATCCGTCGCCGCCGCCTGTCGGTAGCCGGCCGCAGCCGTGACCTTGCGCAGCGTGAGTCCGCGGGTGGCCTCGACGAATCCGGCAGCGCGCAGGGCACGCCCGACCGCGGTGCCGTAGACGAACTCCCCGTTGACCTGCTCGATCGTGAGGGTGTCCAGCCGCCGGGTGCGGGCGGTCGCGGCGAGGTCGGCGGCGGCGGCGGCCAGGCGCGGCTCGTCGTCGGTGAACGCCAGCGCCGACCGGCCGCCGCGTTCGAGGTACAGGGTCAGCGCACCGTCGACGATCACGACGAGCCCACCGGCCTTGCGCCCCGGCCGGTGGGAGACGCCGTCGAGGGCCGGCCAGCCCAGCGCCGCGCCGTACGGGTTGGCGGGGTCGGTGGCGGCGAGGGTCACCGCCCGCAGCGGCGCGGGGTCGGGCAGGCCCGCGAACTCCCGCAGCCGGTCGACCGTCACGGCGGCGGCGAACTGCGCCGCGCCGAGCTTCTCGATGACGTACCCGCGGCGGCAGTGGCCCGCCTCCTCGAAGCCCGCCAGGATGCGGTAGGTCTGCGCGAACCCGCCGGGGACGCCCTCGGCCTGCACGCTGCCGCGCGTGACGACGCCGTAGCGGTCCAGCAGCAGACTCGCCGTCGCGGTGGCGCGGGCGGCGGCGTCGGGTTCGGGCGTCGGCAGCAGCGACCAGCGCCCGCCGAGTGCGGGCGGCCGGGGCGGGGCGACACCGGGCCGGGGCAGCGCCGTGCCGCGGTACAGCCGCGCGCGTGGTGTGCGCCGGGTGGTGCGGTGGGCCTGCGACCCGCCGCCGAGGAGGGTGCGGATGGGCGCGAACGTGTCGTTGGTGACGCGGCCCTGCCAGGTGAGGTCCCACAGCGCGTCGATGACGGACTGCTCGTTCTCGACATCCGTCAGTTGACGCAGCTGCGCCGCGAAGTAGGCGCCTCCCCCCGCGAGGGCCGCGATGATCCGGGCGGCGATGCTGTCGGCGCCGCTGTCGGGATCGGTCTCGCGTGCCTCGGCGAGGTCGTCGTCGGGCGGCTGGAGGGTGAGGGGTGCGGCGTCGGCGACGTGCAGGGCGATCCAGCCGTCCCGACCGGGGAGCGACCCGTGCCCCGACCAGAGCACCTCGCCGGTCGCGGTCAGCTCATCGAGCATGCCGGAGGTGTAGTCGCGGACGCGGGAGGGGAGGATGAGCGATTCCCACGCGCTCGCCGGGATGGGGACGCCGGCGAGCTGTTCGACGACGGCGACCACACCGTCGATGCCCTCGAGCGGCCGCGTCACGTGCTGCCACATCGGCAGGAACCGGGCGTACGCCTCGGGGGAGACCGGCTCCACGCTGCCGCGGATCGCGGCGAGCGAGCGCATGCGCAGTCGGCGCAGCACCTCGGTGTCGCACCAGTCGCCCTCGTCGACGACGCCCGGCTCCCCGCCGGTCGCCCCGCGCGAGCCGGGGTCGGGCAGGAAGAACCCGCTCGTCACCCGGCCCTGCGACTCGAGGCGCTGCAGGGCCTGGCGGGCGACGGCGAGGCCGAGTCCCAGCCGGGTGGCGACGTCGGCGGCGCGGAACGGCCCGTGCGTGCGGGCGTGGCGGGCGACGAGGTCGGCGAGGGGATCGGCGACGGGCTCGAGGAAGGCCGTCGGCAGGCCCACCGGCAGTGCCGTGCCGAGGGCGTCGCGCAGCCGCGCGGCATCCTCGATCGCCGCCAGCCTTTCCACCCCGCCGATGCTCACGCGGATCGCGCGCCGGGTGAGGACGAGGGCGTCCAGGTGCACCGTCGCCTCGGCGAGCGGGTCGGTGTCGGCCACCAGGCGCTCGGCCACCTCTCCGGCCGAGAGCGGACCGAGCAGGCGCAGCAGGTCGGCGACGCCCTCCATGCCGCGGGCGCGACGCTCCGGGTCCAGTCGCTGCACCTCGCGTTCGAACTGCGCGATGACGTCCGGGTCGAGCAGCTCCCGCATCTCGACCTTGCCGAGCAGTTCCGCCAGCAGGGCCGGGTCGACCGACAGGGCGGCGGCGCGGCGCTCGGCCAGCGGCGAATCGCCCTCGTACATGAACGCGCCGACATATCCGAAGAGCAGGTCCCGTGCGAACGGCGACGGCTGGGCGGTGTCGGTCTCGACGAGGCGGATGCGTCGGTCGGCGATGGAGCGGGCGATGCGCAGCAGCGCGGGCAGGTCGTAGACGTCCTGCAGCACTTCGCGCAGCGTCTCGAGGATGATCGGGAAGGTCGGATGCCGTCGGGCGACCTCCAGCAGCTGCGCCGAGCGCTGGCGCTGCTGCCACAGCGGGGCGCGTTTGTTGGGGTTCAGGCGCGGCAGCAGCAGCGCGCGCGCCGCGCATTCGCGGAAGCGGGAGGCGAACAGCGCCGACCCGCCGACCTCGTCGGTGACGATCTGCTCGAGTTCGTCGGGGTCGAAGACGAACAGGTCCGCCCCTGGCGGCTCCGCCGCGGCATCCGGCACGCGCGCGATGATGCCGTCGTCGCTCGCGACGGCCGCGCCCTCGACACCGAGGCGCTCCCGGATGCGGGCGTTGACCGCCAGCGCCCAGGGCGCGTGCACGTGCATGCCGTAAGGGGAATGCAGGATGATGCGCCAGTCGCCGACCTCGTCACGGCCGCGCTCGACGGTGAGGGTGCGGTCGGTGGGAAGGCTCCCCGTCGCCTCCCGCTGTTCGGCGAGGTAGCCCAGCAGATTGCCGATGGCGTTGTCGTCGAGGCCGGACTCGGCGAGGCGCGCAACGGCCTTCTCGTGCGGCGCCGTCGAGATCTCGCGCGAGAACCTGCCCAGTGCCTCGCCGAGCTCGGCCGGGCGCCCGAGACCGTCGCCGTGCCAGAAGGGGAGCTTGCCCGGCTGACCGAACGCGGGGAGCACATTGACGCGGTCGTGGGTGATCTCCACGATGCGCCAGCTGGTGGTGCCGAGGGTGAAGACGTCGCCCACCCTCGATTCGTAGACCATCTCCTCGTCGAGCTCGCCGACGCGGGCGTTGCGGGTCTCGCCCGCCACGAAGACGCCGAACAGGCCGCGGTCGGGGATGGTGCCGCCGCTCGTGACGGCGATGCGCTGGGCGCCGGGACGCCCGGTGAGGGTGCCGTGATCGCGATCCCACACGATGCGGGGGCGCAGCTCCGCGAACTCGTCGGAGGGGAAGCGTCCGGCCAGCAGGTCGAGGGTCGCCTCGTACGCCGAGCGGGGCAGGGTGCGAAACGGCGCGCTGCGGCGCAGGGTCTCGAACCATCCCTCGACGTCGATGGGCCCCGTGGCGCAGGCGGCGACGGTCTGCTGCGCGAGGATGTCGAGCGGATTCTGCGGCACCGCGATCGCCTCGATCTGGCCGGCCAGCATGCGCTCGGTCACGACCGCGGTGTGCAGCACGTCGCCGCGGTGCTTGGGGAACAGGGCCGCGCGGCTCACCTCGCCCACCTGGTGGCCGGCGCGTCCCACGCGCTGCAGGCCGGAGGCCGCCGACGGCGGCGCCTCGACCTGGATGACGAGGTCGACCGCGCCCATGTCGATGCCGAGTTCGAGCGAGCTGGTCGCCACGACGCAGCGCAGCGCGCCCGACTTCAGCTCGTCCTCCACCTGCGCGCGCTGCTCCTTCGACACCGACCCGTGGTGCGCCTTCGCGAGCACGGGCTCCGCGCCCGCGGTCGCACCGGCCTGCGCCATCATCGCGGCGGGGATCGCGGGTTCGGGCAGGTCGAGCCCGAGCCGTTCCGCATAGATCTCGTTGAGCCGACCGGTGAGACGCTCGGCGAGGCGCCGGGAGTTGGAGAAGACGATCGTGGAGCGGTGAGCGAGGATGCGGTCGACGATCGCCTCCTCCACGTGCGGCCACACCGACCCGGTGGCCTCGGGGGCGGTGCCGCCGCCGCGGCCGCCGCCGGACGGGGCGAACCAGTCGCCGTCGCCGCTGGCCTCGTCGGCCTCGTCGGGATCCGCGTCGGGGGTGCCGGGAGGCGGGGGTGGGTTGAGCATGTCGTCGACGGGGACCACGACCGACAGGTCGAACGCCTTCGTCGCCCGCGGCGCGACGATCTCCACAGGAGCCGATCCGCCGAGGAAGCGCGCCACCTCATCGATGGGGCGGACGGTGGCCGACAGGCCGATGCGCTGCGCGGGCGGGAGCGTCGCGGCATCCTCGGCGTGCTCCTGCCGCAGCGCCTCGAGTCGCTCCAGACTCACCGCCAGGTGGGCGCCGCGCTTGGTCGCCGCGACCGCGTGCACCTCGTCGACGATGACGGTGTGGACGTTGCGCAGGGTGAGGCCCGCCTGGCTCGTGAGCATGAGGTACAGCGACTCGGGGGTGGTGATCAGGATGTCGGGAGGGTCGGCGACGAGTTTGCGGCGGTCGGCTGAGGGAGTGTCGCCCGAGCGCACGCCCACCGTGACATCGGGCACGGTGAGGCCCAGGCGCCGCGCGGACTGCCCGATGCCGACCAGCGGCGAGCGGAGGTTGCGCTCCACATCGACGCCCAGCGCCTTCAGCGGTGACACGTAGAGCACGCTGGTGCCGGGGTTCGGTTCGCGGCGGCGGCGACCGCGGGCCGGGGGCGGCACGGCATCCGCCGGGCGCTTCTCGTGGAAGATGCGGTCGATGGCCCACAGGAACGCCGAGAGCGTCTTGCCGGAGCCGGTCGGGGCGACGACGAGGGCGTGCTTGCCGTGGGAGATGGCGTCCCAGGCGCCGACCTGCGCGGTCGTGGGGGCGGGGAAGGCGCCGCGGAACCAGTCCTGCGTGGCAGGACCGAAGCGTTCGAGGACGTCGACCATCCCCTCATCTTCGTCCCCGCCGCCGACAATCGGGTGGGTCTTGACGTCGCGGCATCCGCCGCCGGGCCGCGGATCTCCCCAGCGCAGGAGATCTCACCGGAACAGGACGGTTCCGGCGGAGAGTGTCCTGTTGCGGGGAGTCCTCCTGTTTCGGGAGGCGCCGGCGGTGTCAGAGCCGGATCGTGATGGATGCCTCGAGCGGCCCGCCGCACTCCTCGCTGCCGCCGGTGCGCACCCACTCCACCTCGACCGGGATGTCGGCGAGCACCTGGCGGTCGGCATCCAGCGCGCGGATGGTGAACTCCTCCGGGAACTGCCCGCTGAAGGTCCAGGTGTCGCCGTCCGACGTGCCGTCAACCATGGCGAGTGCTTCTTTCGACGCCGGCGTGCAGTCGTCGCCGACGCAGAGGTTCACGTGGGCCGCGTCACCCTCGACCGCCACGCGCAGGGTGCTGCCGTAGGCGATGGCGGGGCAGGCGATGCCGAGTCCGGGGCTTTGCGCGCTGCAGCCTGCCAGTGCCGCGGCGGCCAGAGCGAGCAGGCCGAGCGCCCGGGCGGGTCGGCTGCGGGCGGGCATGCGTTCATCCTGGGGCCACAAGCCCCCGGCTCTCCGGGATCGTTACCGGACCGTGCCGCAGCCAGCGGCCATTGGGGCGAGGGGGAACGCTGGCCTTCTGCGCGCCGGAGGGCTAGTCTGGAGGATCTTTGCCAAGTGGGGGAATCATGTCGAACCAGCAGGACACCGTGTGGATGACCGCGGGCGCGCTCGCGTCGCTGCAGACGGAACTCGATGAGCTGACCAGCCGCGCCGAGGGCGACGCCGACCAGGCGCGCCAGGTGGAGCTGCGCAGTCTCATCCGGCGGGCCGAGGTCGGCACCAAGCCCGACGACGGCCTGGTGGAGCCGGGCATGACCGTGACGGTGCGCTTCACCCGCGACGGCTCCGAGGAGACGTTCCTGCTCGGCAGCCGCGAGCTCGTGCGTCCGGGCAGCGAGATCGAACTTGACGTCTACTCGCCGTCGTCGCCGCTGGGCGTGGCGATCACGGGTCGCTCCGTGGGCGACACCGTGACCTACCAGGCGCCGGGCGGCGCGACGATCGAGGTCACCGTGGTCGCGGCGGTGCCGTTCGGCTGAGCTCGCGCTCGGCCAGCGTGCCCGTTGCCGACAGCTCGAGGACGAGGTCCGGCCCGAGACGCTCGAGGAAGACATCGTCGTGGCTGACCACGAGCACGGCGCCGCGGTAGGCGGCGATCGCATCGACCAGTTCGTCGACTGTGCCCAGGTCCAGACTGTTCGTCGGCTCGTCGAGGATCAGCAGCTGCGGCGGCGGATCCGCCAGCAGCAGTCGGGCCAGGGCGACGCGGAAGCGCTCGCCGCCTGACAGGCTCGCCACCGGCCGGTCCACCGTCGCGCCGCGGATGAGGAAGCGCGCGAGCCGGTTGCGCAGCTCGACGGGTGGGATGCCGGGTGCCGCCGCCCGCACGTTGTCGAGCACCGACGCGGCGTCGTCGAGGCCGTCGATGCGCTGCGGCAGGTAGCCGATGCGGTCGGTGTGGGCCTCGGTGCGTTCACCGCCGGCCGACGTGACCAGCCGCTCGAGCAGGGTGGTCTTGCCCGCACCGTTCGGGCCCGTGATCGCGACCCGCTCGGGGCCCTGCACGATCCACGCGCGCTCGCCGTCGCCGATCGTCGCGATGCGCCGTCCCGCCGGCACACCCGGGTCGGGCAGGTCGATGTGCAGCCGGGCGTCATCGCGCACGCGGCGTTCGGCGGCATCCCAGGCGGCCCGCGCCGCGGCCTCGCGGTCGGCGACCATGCCGCGCAGCTTTCCCGCCGAGACCTGCGCCGCGCGCTTGCGGGCGCCGGAGACGATGCCGGGCACGCGTTTCTCATGCTCGGCCTTGCGGCCCATCGCCGCACGGCCGGCGAGCGTGGACTCCGCCTCGATGCGATCGCGCTTCTCGCGGCGCACGACCTGCGCGGCGGCTCGCTCGGCCTGGCGCGCGGCATCCTGCTCGCGCGCCATCGCCTCCCGCCACTGCGAGTACGGTCCGCCGAACGTCGACAGCGCGCTGCCGTACAGCTCGGCGGTCTCGTCCATGAGCTCCAGGAGCGAGACATCATGGCTGACCACGATCAGCGCCCCCGGCCAGTCGCGCACGAGGTGCCCCAGCCGCGCGCGGGCATCGCGGTCGAGGTTGTTGGTGGGTTCGTCGAGCAACGTGATCTCCGCGCGGCGCGCCCGGATGCCGGCGACGGCGGCCAGCACGGCTTCGCCGCCCGACAGCTCGCCGACCCGGCGGTCGAGGGCGTCCGGCGGGAGGCCCGCGTCGGCGAGGGCCGCGGTGGCCCGCGCCTCGACGTCCCAGTCGTCGCCGATGGCATCGAAGTGGGCGGGGTCGACGTCACCGGATTCGATGGCGCGCAGCGCCCGGAGCGTCTCGCCGACCCCGAGGAGGTCGGCGACGGGCCGGGTCACCCCGAGGGTCAGCGTCTGCGGCAGCAGTGCCACGTCGCCGGTGACCGAGAGGTGTCCGGACGCCGGGGCGAGGCGCCCCGCGATGAGGCGCAGCAGGGTGGACTTGCCCGACCCGTTGCGGCCGACGAGGCCGGTGCGGGCGGTGCCGAACGCGCCGGTGACCTCGGTGAGAGCGGGCGTGCCGTCGGGCCAGGCGAACGACACGCGGTCGAGCACGACGGCGGGGGAGAGGGAGGTGGTGGGCATGCGATTCCTTCGGTGTCAGCCCCGAGATGCTCAGGGGTGCGCTGACACGAAGGGTCGCGGCATCGGCCGACGTGAGGACGTCCGGGCCGGGAGGCGACGGGATCGACGGGTCAGCGCAGGGGATGCGCTTCCACGTCGAAGGATCGACGGTCAGCGCGCTTACTGCGCGGCCGCGACGATCTTCGTCATTTCATTCCTCACCTGGGGGACACAACGCAGGCCACCATACCCGACGCCGCTGCGCCCTGACTAGGGAGTCGGCGCGGTGGGCGCCGCGTCGTCGAGCCGCTTGCGCAGGAACACCACGACGTCGTCCAGCTCGGGCTGCGAGACGCTGTGGGTGAGGCCGGTGTAGACCCGGCCACTGAGGTCGACGTGGTCGGGCAGCCACTGCACCGTGTGGTCGACGAGCTCGGCGGGGATGACGTCGTCGTGCGTGCCGCGGCCCCAGAACACCGGCGGGCGCCGCTCGGCCAGACGCTCGTCGCCGGGCAGGGCGCCAGGAGTGGCGTAGCCGCTGAGGTTCACCGCGAACGCGAACGCGTCGGGGCGCAGGCGCAGTGCCTGCAGCGCCACGGCAGCGCCCTGCGAGAAGCCGAGGAGACCGACGGATGCCGCATCGCTCGCGGCATCCACCCACTGCACCAGCCGCGCCGCGGCGGCGGTGACGTCGTCGGGGCGGCGCTCGTCGAGTCCTTCGATCGGATACCAGGAGTAGCCGGGCGTCGGCCACGGCGGCGACAGCGGGGCGCGGACGGCGGCGACCACGTACTCGGGCGGCAGCAGCGGCGCGAGGGCGAAGAGGTCGTTCTCATCCGACCCGTAACCGTGCAGCAGCACCAGCAGCGGCCGGCCGCCCCGTTCGGCCGGGGGTGCCGACCAGCGCACCACGACCGGATCGAGGACGGGAATGACGGTCATGGCTCCATCCTGGCAGGACGCGGGGACACCGGGTTGGTATACATAGGAGCATGGCCGTCCGCACCCCCGATCCCGACCCCGCAGACCGCAACGACGACGGTACGCCGCGCGATCCACTGGGCTTCGGCTCACCCTCGGCGAGGTCGTCGCAGAACCCGGGCTGGCTCACCGAGATCGAGCTCGCGGAGGCGCGCCGGCGGCTGCCGATGCTGTACGTCGAGGCGCTCCCGGTGCGCACCGACGGCGTGGGTGCGGTGACCGAAGTCGGCATCCTGCTGCGGGCGACGCCGCTCGGGGAGATGACCCGCACGATCGTGTCGGGCCGGGTGCGCTACGGCGAGACGGTGCGCGACGCGCTGTTCCGCCACGTCGAGAACGACCTCGGCCCCATGGCCTTTCCGCTGCTGCCGCCGCAGCCGGTGCCGTTCACGGTCGCGGAGTACTTCCCGATCCCGGGCGTGAGCGCCTTCCACGACGACCGGCAGCACGCCGTGTCGCTCGCATTCGTGGTGCCGGTCACCGGCACGTGCGAGCCGCGTCAGGACGCGCTCGAAGTGACGTGGATGACGCCGGAGGAGGCCGCGACCGACGCGCTGTCGGCCGAGATGGAGGGGGGCCGCGGCACGCTCGTGCGGCTCGCCCTGGCATCCGTCGGCGCCCTGCGCTGACCCTCGGCCGGGGAGGAAGGGGTACCCACAAGATCCAATTTCCAATAGGATCGTGTGGGTACCCCTTCCTTCCCTCCAGAGGAGAACGCGATGACGCGGCTGTTCAACGACCCGGATGATTTCGCCGAGGAGATGATCGAAGGCTTCGCGGCGGCGTCGGCCCGCTGGGTGCGACCGGTCACCGGCGGCGTCGTGCGCTCCACGCGCGGGGCGGAGCCCACCGTGGCCGTCGTCATCGGCGGCGGCAGCGGCCACTACCCCGCCTTCGGCGGACTCGTGGGGCCGGGCCTGGCCCACGGCGCCGCGATGGGCAACCTCTTCGCCTCGCCCTCGGCGCACCAGGTGCACGCGGTGGCCACCGCCGCGCACGAGGGGCGCGGCGTGCTGCTCAGCTTCGGCAACTACGCCGGCGACGTGCTGCACTTCGGTCAGGCGCAGGAGCGCATGCGCGCCGCCGGCATCGACTGCCGCACGGTGCTGGTGACCGACGACGTCTGGAGCGCTCCGAAGGACGAGCTCGACCGGCGCCGCGGCATCGCCGGCGACCTCGTCGTCTTCAAGATCGCCGGTGCCGCTGCGGAAGCCGGCCACGACCTCGACGACGTCGAGCGACTCGCCCGCCTCGCCAACGCCCGCACCCGCTCGTTCGGCGTCGCGTTCGGCGGCTGCACGCTGCCCGGCGCCGACGAGCCGCTGTTCGACGTGCCCGCCGGTCGCATGGCCGTGGGACTCGGCATCCACGGCGAGCCGGGCATCGACGAGGTCGACGTCCCCACCGCCGCCGGCCTCGCGGAGATGTTCGTGACGAAGCTGCTCGGCGAGCTGCCCGAGGGCGTGGACCCGGCCGGCGCGCGGGTCGTGCCCATCCTCAACGGCCTCGGCAGCGTCAAGTACGAGGAGCTGTTCGTCGTCTACCGCACGATCCACACCCTCCTCACCGATGCCGGCGTCGAGATCGTCTCCCCCGAGGTGGGCGAGTTCTGCACGAGCTTCGACATGGCGGGCGCCTCGCTGACCCTGCTGTGGCTCGACGACGAACTCGAGCGGCTGTGGCTCGCTCCCTGCGACACCCCGGCCTTCCGCCGCGGTGAGGTCGCCGGCCGCAGGGCCGTCGAGGATGCCGAACTCACCGCCCTGGACGACGCGCAGGAGATCGGGGCCGCCTCCGACGCCTCGCGCGCGGCCGCCGCGGTGATCTCCCGGGCGTTCGCCTCGGTCGCCGCCATGCTCGACGCGCACGCCGACGAACTCGGCCGCATCGACCGCATCGCCGGCGACGGCGACCACGGCATCGGCATGCAGCGCGGCAGCCGCGCGGCAGCCGAGGCCGCCGCCGGTGCCGCCGAGGCGGCCGCCGGTGCCCGCACGACGCTGCAGCACGCGGGCGACGCCTGGGCGGACAAGGGCGGCGGCACCTCGGGCGCCATCTGGGGCGAGATGCTCGTCGCGCTCGGCGCGGCCGTGGGCGACGACGACGCGGTGACCGCGGATGCCGTGGGCGCGGGGGTCGCAGCCATGAAGGACGCCGTCATGTCGTTCGGCAAGGCCAAGCCGGGCGACAAGACGATGATCGACGCGATCGTGCCGTTCTCCGACGACCTCACCGCGCGACTCGCCGCCGGCGACACCCTGATCGACGCGTGGTCGCACGCCGCCGACGTCGCCACCGCCGCCGCGGAGGCGACGTCCGAGCTCACCGCGCGACTGGGCCGCGCCCGGTCGCACGGCGACAAGAGCCTCGGCACCCCCGACCCGGGCGCGGTCTCGTTCGCCCTGGTCGCACATACTGTTCTGGACGTTCTGAAGGAGGAAGACTGACATGGCACTTCGACTGGTGATCGGCTCTGACGAAGCGGGCTTCGAATACAAGGAGCGCATCAAGGCCGACCTGCTCGCGAACGACCTCGTCGCCGACGTCGTCGATGTCGGCGTGGATGCCGACGGGCACACGAACTACCCGACGATCGCGATCGCCGCCGCCGAGCGGGTGGCCGCAGGCTCCGCCGACCGGGCGATCCTCATCTGCGGCACGGGCCTGGGCGTCGCCATCGCGGCGAACAAGGTCAGCGGCATCCGCGCCGTCACCGCGCACGACTCCTACAGCGTCGAGCGCTCGGTGCTCTCCAACGACGCCCAGGTGCTGTGCATGGGGCAGCGGGTCGTGGGCCTCGAACTCGCCCGCCGCCTCGCCCGCGAATGGCTGACCTACACGTTCGACCCCGAGAGCGCCTCGGCCGACAAGGTGCAGGAGATCTGCGCCTACGAAGGATCCTGAGCCACCCCGAGACGGAAGGGGCCCGATGCTCATCGGCTCGAGCCTGAAGATGTACTTCACCCACGCGCGCACCGTCGCGTGGGCGGAGGAGGTGGCGCGCATCGTGGAGGTCCATCCCGCTGCGGCGGCGGGGGTCACCCCGTTCGTGATCCCGCAGTACCCCTCGATCCCTGCGTGCGTCGAGATCGGGGCCCCGGCCGGCCTCGCCGTCGGCGCCCAGGACCTCGCGACCCACGATGCGGGGCCCTACACGGGCGAGGTCAGCGGCGCCGTGCTGGCCGAACTCGGATGCCGCTTCGTCGAGGTCGGGCACGCCGAGCGGCGTCGGCTGTACGGCGAGAGTGACGACGTCGTGGCGGCGAAGGTGTTCGCCGCCCAGCGCAACGGGCTCGTGCCGCTGGTGTGCGTGGGCGAGGCGGAGCGCGGCGAACCCGATGCGGCAGTCGTCGAATGCGTGCGGCAGATCGAGTCGGCACTGTCGGCGGCGCGGGCTGCGGGCCTTCACGGCGAGATCGTCATCGCCTACGAACCGCTCTGGGCCATCGGTGCGCCCGAACCCGCCGGCGCCCCGTACATCGACGCCGTCTGCCGGGCACTCCGCGCGCACCTGGAGCAGGCGCCGGAGCATGCCAGGCTGATCTACGGCGGCAGCGCCGGCCCGGGGCTGCTCACCGAGATCGCCGACGCCGTCGACGGCATCTTCCTCGGCAGGTTCGCCCACGACCCGCGCGCCTTCGGCGCCGTGCTCGACGAAGCGGCCGGGATCCTCGCCGCACGCCAGAAGGAGTCACGATGACGATGGACAGCGACACCCGGGGCCTCGGCGCCCTGCAGGGATCGATCGAGCGCCGGGGCCTGCGCGACCACGTCTACGACCGCATCCTGCAGCTGCTGCTCAGCGGCGAGGTGGCACCCGGGGCACGGCTGTCGATCGACACGATCGCCCGCCAGCTGCAGGTCTCACCCACCCCGGTGCGCGAGGCGATGGTGCAGCTGGAGCGCACCGGGCTCGTCACCCGCGAGGCGCTGAAGGGCTACCGCGTCGCGCCGCCCTTGCGTCCCTCGCAGCTGGCCGAGCTGTTCGACGCGCGTCTCATGCTCGAATCCACCGCGGCGCGCCTGGCGACCCCCGCCACCCCGTCGCTGCTGCGGGAGCTGCGCGCCGCACAGGACCACCACCGGATCGCCGGCGAGCGCGTCATCGCGACCCTCTCCGAGGGGGCGCCGGACGTCGCGCTCACGACGGCGTACTTCGCGGCGGATGCCGCCTTCCACCGGGTCGTCTTCGACCACTGCGGCAACCACTACCTCACCGACATGTCGGAGAATCTCGGCGCGCAGCTGCACCGAATGCGCCAGGCGGCGCTGCACGGCATCACCGATGTGCGCGAGGCCATGGCCGAACACGAGGCCATCGTCGCGGCTTTCGCGGGCGAGGACGCACGGGCGCCCGAGCAGGCGATGCGCCGCCACATCGAGCTCGTCCGGTCGCGGTCGCTCGACATCGAACGCACCGACTGACGACGTCCGGCTCCCGGGTGCGGGCGGGTCTTCCCTCCTCATCGTGGATCCTGTAGGATCGACGAAACGCATCACACGCCAATGGAGCCGTCATGACAGACACGTCGCTTGCCGCACCCCTCGACAGCCAGACCTGGCCCATCGCCGTCTGCATGCACGGGTTCCCGCCCGTCGGCCGCGACGGCACGGCCCTGCACGACGCCGCTCCCGAGGTGTGGGACGACGTCTTCGGGCAGGTGGCGCGACTCGGCTTCACCGCGATCGAACTCGCCGACAGTCACATCCGTCCCGCCGATCTGGGCGCCTCCCGCCGCGAGGAGCTGCTGAGCATCGCCCGCGCGCATGGCGTCACCCCCATCTCGGTGCACGTCCAGCGGCAGAGCGTCATCGAGCCCGGCCGCGGCGAGCAGAACCTCGCCTACGCCCACCGCACGATCGACGCCGCCGCGGAGCTGGGTCTGCAGGTCTTCTCCACCGGTCTGCACCAGCCGTTCACCGACGCCCAGCGCCGCGCGCTGTGGTTCTGGACCGCGCCCGGCTCGGTCGACCCCGACGACGCCGAGACCCGCGCGCTCGCGGTGAAGCGGCTGCGCGAACTCGGCGAGCACGCGGCATCCGTGGGGCTGCCGATGTCGCTGGAGATGTACGAGGACACCTACCTCGGCACCGCCGACAGTGCCGTGCGCCTCATCGAGGAGATCGGCCTTTCCAATGTCGGCCTCAACCCCGACATCGGCAATCTCGTCCGCCTGCACCGCCCGATCGAGGACTGGCGTGAGATGCACGAGAAGACCCTGCCGTACGCCAATTACTGGCACGTGAAGAACTACACCCGCGACGAAGCCGTCGACGGCAGCTGGTACACCTCCACCCCCACCAGCATGGAGCTGGGCCTCATCAACTACCGCGCCATGGTCGCCCGTGCGATCGAGCTCGGGTTCTCCGGGCCCTTCCTCATGGAGCAGTACGGCGGCGACAGCCTGGGCGTGTGCGCCACCAACCGCCGCTACCTGCAGTCCCTGCTTCCCGAGCCCGCCGGGGCCTGAGCGACCCCACCGATTCGACGCGCTGACGCGTCGAGCCAGAAGGAGACGAACATGACCGACAACACCCGTCCCGTCTACGCCGTCATCGGCAGCGGCTACATGGGCGGCGGCATCGCCCAGGTGCTGGCCCTCTCGGGTGCCGATGTGCGCATCGCCGACGTCGAACTCGCCATCGCCGAGGGCAACCGCGAGCGCCTCATCACCGAGGCCGCGCAGTTCGCCGCAGACGGGCTCTTCCCCGCCGACGCGGCCGAGACCATCGCCGCCCGCATCACCGCCGCCACGATCGAGGACGCCGTCGCCGGCGCGAGCTTCATCGAGGAGGCCGTCCCCGAGAAGATCGAGATCAAGCACGCCACGCTCCGCCGCATCAGCGAGGCCGCAGCTCCCGACGCGATCATCGGCAGCAACACCTCGACGATCCTCATCGGCCGCCTCGCGGAGGCGGTCCTGCACCCCGAGCGCTTCCTCGGCGTGCACTTCTCCAACCCGGCACCGTTCATCCCGGGTGTCGAGCTCATCCCGCACGCCACGACGGATGCCACGATCCTCCCGGTCGTCGAGCAGATCGTCGCCGCGACCGGCAAGCAGACCGCTCGCGTCAAGGACGCCACCGGGTTCGTGCTCAACCGCCTGCAGTACGCGCTGTTCCACGAGGCGACCCAGCTCGTGGAGGAGGGCGTGGCGACTCCCGAGGACATCGACACGATCGTGCGCACGACGTTCGGGTTCCGCCTGCCGTTCTTCGGGCCCTTCGCGATCGCCGACATGGCGGGCCTCGACGTCTACGCGTTCTGCTATGCGTCGCTGCAGACCGAGTTCCCCGAGCGCTTCGCGACGCCGCCGATCCTCGAGGACCTCGTCGCCGCCGGCAAGCTCGGCACGAAGTCCGGCGCCGGGTTCCTCGACGTCCCCGCCGAGCGCACGCCCGAGCTCATCGCGTACCGCAACAAGGCGTACGTGGCGATGCAGAAGCTCATCGACGAGCTCGGACCCGCCCCCATCCACCCGGCCGCCGCCGACAACAGCTGAAGGGACCCCATGGCCACCGCATTCCCCACCGAGCGCACCGTCATCCTCACCGGCGCCGCGAGCCCCCGCGGCATCGGACGGGTCACCGCCTACCACCTGGCCGAGCTCGGCTGGAACGTCGGCATCATCGACGTCGACGGTGAAGCCGCCGCGGAGACCGCCGCCGATGTCGCCCGCACCCACGGCGTGAAGGCCGTCGGCGTCGGGGCGAACCTCGCCGACCGCGAACAGGCGATCGCCGCCGTCGACCTGCTGGAGGCCGAGCTGCCGCAGGTCGTCGCGCTGGTGAACTTCGCCGGCGTCTCCTCACCCGTGCCCTACCTGGAGGTCACCCCCGAGGAATGGCACCGTGTGCTGGGCGTCAACCTCGAAGGCGTGCACTGGGTCACCCAGCGCGTCGCGGCATCCCTCGTCGACGCCGGTGTCGGCCGCATCGTCGGCATCTCCTCGGTGTCCGCCCAGCGCGGCGGCGGCACGTTCTCGAAGACCCCGTACTCGGCATCCAAGGCCGGGGTCATCGGTCTCATGCGCTCCATCGCCCGCGAGCTGGGCCCCCTCGGCATCACGGCCAACGTGATCTCGCCCGGGCCGATCGACACCGACATCATGGGCGGCACCCTCTCCGAGGAGCGGAAGCAGGCCATGGCCGCCGACGGCGTGCTGCCCCGCATCGGCACCCCCCGCGACATCGCAGCCGCGGTGGCGTATCTCATCAGCGAAGACGCCGGATTCGTGACGGGCCAGACCCTGAACGTCGACGGTGGTCTCTACATGCACTGAGGTTGCTCATGCCCTCCACCTGGTCCAAAGGCCGCATCGCCTACCTCGCCATCGGCGTGGTGTGCGTCGTGATCGGCTTCATCCTGATCGTCCCCGCTCTCGGCGCCTGAGTCGAGCGCAGTCCCCGCCCCTGGGCAGTTCCACCACTCGAAGGAGAGTTCCGTGTCCGTTCCGACGCATACCGCCACAGCGCGCACCCTGCTGGCGAATCCACACTTGGAGTCCGGCATCAAGAAGGCGACCTATCGCCTCATGCCGATGCTGATCATCCTGTACTTCGTCGCGTTCCTCGACCGCACCAATGTGGGCTTCGCCGAAGAAGCCCTCTCGGTCGACCGTGGCATCACCGCCGGTGCCTACGCTCTCGGCGCCGGCATCTTCTTCATCGGCTACGCGATCTTCGAGATCCCCTCGAACCTGCTGCTGGACAAGTTCGGCGCCCGCTTCTGGCTGGCCCGCATCGCCATCACGTGGGGCATCGTGGCCTCGGCGTTCGCCTTCGTCACCAACGACACGATGTTCATCGTGCTGCGGTTCCTGCTCGGTGTCACCGAGGCGGGGCTGTTCCCCGGCGTCATCATGTTCCTGGCGCAGTGGTTCCCCAACAAGCGCCGCGTGCAGATGTTCGCGCTGTTCTACCTCGCCCAGCCCTTCTCGCAGATGCTCGGCGCTCCGCTGTCGGGTGGCCTCATCAGCTTCGGTGAGCAGTTCACGCCGTGGGCCGGCTGGCAGGTCATGTTCTTCGTCGAGGGCATGATGGCCGTCGTCGCCGGTATCGCCGCCCTGTTCTTCCTCGTCGACTCGCCGCAGAAGGCGAAGTTCCTGAGCGACGACGAGAAGGGCGCGCTCAAGGCGGTGATGGACCACGAGAACTCCGTCAAACACGAGGACGGACCCAAGGGCATCGGCGCCGCGATGGTCAGCTGGAAGGTGTGGTACTTCACCATCATCTACTTCTGCCTGCAGATCGCCGTCTACGGCACCACGTTCTACCTGCCGCAGCAGGTGTCGGGCCTCATCGGCAAGGCCGTCGGCTGGGAGGTGGGTCTGGTCACCGCCATCCCGTGGGCCGTGGGGCTGTTCGCCTGCTACCACTTCGGCAAGCACGCCAACACCATCCGCCGCCGCCGCAACTGGGGCACGATCTTCTTCCTCCTCACCGGTGTCGCGATCCTCGTCTCGGCGTGGGCCGGGGCCAACGGGCAGCCGCTGCTGGGCATCGCCGCGATCACGGTCGCCGTGGCGTCGTTCCTGTCCGCCGGCCCCATCACGTGGTCGTTCCCGACGGCGTTCCTCACCGGCGCCGCCGCGGCTGCGGGCATCGGCCTCATCAACTCGCTCGGAAACCTCGGCGGGTTCGTCGCACCCATCATGCGCACCGGCATCAACGAGGCCGTCCCCACCGACAGCGGCGCCTGGGGTGTCGTCTCGCTGGGTGTGTTCGCCTTCCTCGCGGCGGTGATGATGGCGTGCACGCGCTTCTTCCGCTCGAAGGGCGACGAGCTGCTCGACGACGACGTTCCGGCTGCCGTCCCGGGACACTGACAAGGCCCGCGGGGTGCGCACGGCTCGCTCGTGCGCACCCCGCGGTGCTTCTCCGGAAGGGAACGATGATGAGCACATCCCCGCAGGTCGCCTTCGTCGGGCTCGGGGCCATCGGGCTCCCGATGGCCGGCGCCATCGCAGGGGCCGGCATCCCGGTCCTCGGTGTCGAGCCCGCCCCCGCAGGTCGCGAGCGGGCCGCCGAGGCCGGACTCGACACCGTCTCCGACGTCTCAGGGATCGGCGAGGCCGCAGTGGTCGTGGTGATGGTGGCCACCCCCGCCCAGCTGTCGGCGGTCGTCGACGCGGCCCTCGCCGCCCACGTCGTCGCCGCCCGCACCTGGATCGTCTCGTCCACCGTCGGCCCCGACGCCGTGCGCGAGAGCGCCGCGCGCATCGAGGCCGCCGGCGGCACCGTGGTCGACGCGCCCGTGAGCGGCGGCATCGCCCGCGCCTCCCGCGGCGACCTCGTCCTCTTCGTCTCCGGTGCGGATGCCGCGATCGCCGCCGTCCGCCCCGTGCTCGACGCGATGGGCACCGCGCGGGTCGTGGGCGCGCAGCCCGGCGACGGGCAGTCGGTGAAGGTGGTCAACCAGCACCTGTGCGCCGTGCACATCGCCGCCGCCGCCGAGGCGCTGGCGCTCGCCGAGCGACTCGACCTCGACCCCGCCTTCGTGCTCGACGTCGTGGGCGGGGGAGCGGCGGCATCCTTCATGCTCGGCGACCGTGGGCCGCGCATGCTCGACGGGGACGCCCCGGTGCTGAGCCAGGTCGGCATCTTCGTCAAGGACACCGGGCTCGTCGCCGATGCCGCCGAGGCCGCGGGCATCGAGTTGCCGGTGCTGCAGGCGGCCCGCGACCGGTTCCTGGCCGCGGCCGAGGCCGGCCTCACCGCCCGTGACGACTCGAGCGTGATCGAGACCTACCGCCGCGGCGCCGGCTCCGAGGGGGACCGATGAAGACCGTGGTGCTGGACGACGACCCCACCGGCACGCAGTCCGCATCGGGCGTGGATGTGCTGCTGCAGGTGGATGCCGCCGGCATCCGCGACGCGCTCGCCGCCGCCGACAGCGTGTACGTGCAGACCAACTCGCGCGCGATCGACGAGGCCGCTGCGGTGGCGCTCGTGCGGGAGGTGCGCGACGCCGCGCAGGCGGCGGCCGCCGATCTCGGTGAGGACCTGCAGTTCGTGCTGCGGGGCGATTCCACCCTCCGTGGCCACGTCTTCGCCGAGACCGACCAGTTCGTCGAGGACGACTCGGTCATCGTCTTCTGCCCGGCCTTCCCCGCCGGCGGACGCACGACCGTCGACGGCGTGCACCTCGTGCGCATCGGCGACGAACGGCATCCCGCCCACGAGACCGAGTACGCCGACGACCCGGTGTTCCCCTTCGCCTCCGGTGTGCTGTCCGAGTACGTCGCCGAGAAGTCCGGTCGCGCGCACGTGGGCGTTCCGCTCGCGGACGTGCGCGCGGGACGCGTCGCCGCCGCCATCGAGACGGCTCCCGCCGGGGCCGTGGTCGTCCCCGACGCCGAGACGGATGCCGACATCGCCGCCGTCGCCGAGGGCATCGTCGCGGCGCGCCGCACCGGCCGCTCGGTGGTCGTGCGCAGCGCCGCGCCGCTCGCGGCGGCGCTCGCGGGCGTCGTCAGCGAGGGCCTGCTGCCCCACCCGCTCGTGCCCTCGCCGGTGCCGACGCTCGTCGCGTGCGGATCGCACACCGCCGGGGCGACGGCGCAGCTGGACGCCCTCGAGGCCCGCCACGGAGCGGCCGTCGTCATCGCCACCGACGACGCCTTCGCCGACCCCGTCGCCGCCGGCCTCGCCGCCGCCGGCGAGGCGCGCGCGCAGTTGGCCGCGGGCGGAATCGCGATCCTCGCGACCGAGCGGCACCGCCGCGCCGAGCACAACACCCTCGAGCACGGCGAGCTCGTGATGCGGGCGCTGACGGTGGCCGTGCGCGCGCTCGTGCCCGATGTGGCCGCCGTCGTCGCCAAGGGCGGCATCACCTCGGCGGAGCTCGCCCGCACCGGCGTGGGCGCGACGCGCGCTCGCGTGCGCGGGCAGGTGCTGCCCGGCGTCTCGGTGTGGGACCTCGTCTCGGCCGAGGGCGAGGACCGTCTCTACGTCGTGGTCCCCGGCAACGTCGGCGAGCCCTCGACCCTCGTGGACGTGGTCGCGGCCCTCGGTCGCTGACGCTCCGCCCGCAGGGGCCGGCGCGAGGGCGGGCACGGCGGACTTGAGATAATTGTCGGGCCCGCTGAAGAAGGAGTGTTCGACGTGCCCGTGAGCTTCCATGACGCAGCCCCTGCGGAGATGGATCCCGTGGTGTTGTATTCGATCCTGAAGCTCCGCGTCGATGTGTTCGTCGTCGAGCAGCGGGCGGCATACGAGGAGCTCGACGGCAGGGACATCGAGGCGGGCGCCCGCCTGTACTGGGCGGAGGAGGACGGTGACGTCCTCGCCACGCTGCGGGTCCTCAGGGAGGCGGATGGACGGCGCATCGGACGCGTCGCGACTGCCGCGGCGGCCCGTGGTGCGGGGCTCGCCGCAGAACTCATGCGGCGCGCGGTCGCCGCGTGCGCCGGAGCGCAGATCGTCCTGGACGGCCAGCTGCAGCTCGAGCGCTGGTACGAGGGCTTCGGTTTCACCCGCTCCGGGGAGGTCTTCGTCGAAGACGACATTCCCCACATCCCGATGACCCGGCCCGCGACGCCGGAGTGCGCGCCGGGCTCTGGCGCCACGGGGGGATAGCCGCCACAGTGGTGACCGCGGTCTGCGCAACGCTGCGCATCTCACGAAGGAGCCACGGATGAGACCACTGCGCTACTCGATCAACGTCACGCTCGACGGCTGCTGTCATCACGAGGCCGGGCTCCCCCCTGATGAGGAGTCGATGCGCTACTGGAGCGCTGAAATGGAGCGGGCCGATGCCCTGCTCTTCGGTCGGGTCACCTACGAGATGATGCAGTCCGCGTGGCGCAAGCCCGCCACGGGCACGTGGCCGGACTGGATGGAGGAGTGGGAGGTCCCGTTCGCCGAGACCATCGACAGCGCGAAGAAGTACGTCGTGTCGAGCACGCTGGGCGAGGTCGACTGGAACGCCGAGCTGCTGGGAGGCGACCTGGCGGCGGCGGTGCAGCGGCTCAAGCAGGAGTCGGGCGAAGGACTGTGGGTCGGTGGCGTGACGCTCCCGCTCGCGTTGGCGGAGCTGGGACTGATCGACGAGTACGAGTTCCTCGTGCAGCCGGTCCTCGCCGGACACGGGCCGACGCTGCTGTCCGGGCTGCGCGAGCGCATCGTGCTCGAGCCCGTCGATCGCCGCGAGTTCCGCTCGGGGGCGGTCGCCGTGCGATACCGCCCCCGTCCCGCCTGACGAGGGCGGCGTCGCCGGGGCTCCGGCGCCGGGGTCAGCCGCGGGTGAGGCGGGACAGCTCGGCCACGAAGGCGTCGACGTCTTCGGGCTGGGTGTCGAACGAGCACATCCAGCGCACCTCGCGCGCGGCGGCATCCCAGTCGTAGAACCGGAAGCTCTCGCGCAGCGCGTCGGCGACACCCTCGGGGAGCGTCGCGAAGACGCCGTTGACCTCGGTGGGCTGGGTGAACTCCACTCCGCGGATCGACCCCGCGGCGATGCCCGCCTCCACCTCGGCGCGCAGGCGCCGGGCCATCGCGTTGGCGTGGCGGGCGTTGCGCAGCCACAGGTCGCCCTCGAGCAGCGCGATCAGCTGCGCCGAGACGAACCGCATCTTCGAGGCGAGCTGCATGTTGAGTTTGCGGAGGTAGCGCAGACCCTCGGATGCCGCGGGGTCGAGCACCACGATGGCCTCGCCCAGCATCGCGCCGTTCTTGGTGCCGCCGAAGCTCAGCACGTCGACGCCCGCGTCGCGGGTGAATGCCCGCACCGGGAGGTCGAGGGCAGCGGCGGCGTTCGCGATGCGCGCGCCGTCGAGGTGCAGGCGCATGCCGTGGCCGTGCGCGTGGTCGGCGAGCGCCCGGATCTCGTCCGGCGTGTACAGGGTGCCGAGCTCGGTGGACTGCGTGATCGACACGACGAGCGGCTGGGCGCGGTGCTCATCGCCCCAGCCCCAGGCCTCGCGGTCGACCAGTTCCGGGGTGAGCTTGCCGTCGGCGGTCGGGACGGTGAGCAGCTTGATGCCGGCGACGCGCTCGGGCGCGCCACCCTCGTCGACGTTGATGTGGGCGGTGGATGCCGCGATCACCGCGCCCCAGCGGGGGAGCATCGACTGCAGGCCGGTGACGTTCGCGCCCGTGCCGTTGAACACCGGGAACGCCTCGACGCCCTCGCCGAAGTGCTGCGCGAACACCTCCTGCAGCCGCACCGTGTAGGCATCCTCGCCGTAGGCGATCTGGTGCCCGCCGCCTGCGGCCGCGATGGCAGCGAGCACCTCGGGGTGCACACCGGAGTAGTTGTCACTGGCAAAGCCGCGCACCGCGGTGTCGTGGAGGGTCGTCACGGTGACTCAGCCTAGCTGTGGCGCGCTCGCGGCCGACCGCCGCCTGCAGCGGAGGGGGTGGCCCGTGTCGGCGGCGGTGATTACCCTCGCCTGCATGACCGACGGCACCGCAGCCGACACGGGGTCCCCCGACACAACGGCATCCGAGAACCTCGCGCCGCCCGGTGGCATGCGCGTGTTCGTGCAGGTGCTGATCAACACCGCCGTGGCGAACCTCACCACGAGCTCGCTCTGGTTCGCCTTGACGTTCTGGGCTTACCTCGAGACCCGGTCGGTGCTGGCGACCGGCATCATCGGCGGCGCGTACATGCTGTTCGTCGCCCTCTTCGCGATCCCGTTCGGCACCCTCGTCGACCGCCACCGCAAGCACCGCGTCATGGTGGTGTCGAGCCTCGCGACCCTCGCGGCGTTCCTCGTGGCCGGCATCCTGTATCTGCTGTTCCCGGAATCGACGCTGGTCGACCTCGGTCAGCCGTGGTTCTGGGTGTTCGCCGCCATCGTGCTGCTCGGCGCGGTGGTGGAGAACATGCGCAACATCGCGCTGTCCACGACCGTGACCCTGCTCGTGCCGACCGAGCGGCACGCCAACGCCAATGGCCTCGTCGGTACCGTGCAGGGGCTGGCGTTCATCGTCACGAGCGTGTTCTCGGGGCTCGCGCTCGGACTGCTCGGCATGGGGTGGACCATCCTCATCGCCGTCGTGCTGACGGCCGCCGCACTCGTGCACCTGATGTTCCTGCGTGTGCCCGAGACCGAGCCCGCCCATCTCGAGGGTCACGTCGCGAAGGTCGACATCCGCGGCAGCATCGCTGCGATCGCCGCCGTGCCCGGGCTGTTCGCCCTCATCATCTTCGCCACGTTCAACAACCTCATCGGCGGCGTCTACATCGCCCTCATGGATCCGTACGGGCTGACCCTCTTCTCCGTCGAGGTCTGGGGCCTCGTCTTCGGCCTCGCCTCGACGGGCTTCATCGTCGGCGGCATCGTCATCGCCGCGAAGGGCCTCGGGCGCAACCCGGTGCGCACGCTGCTGCTGGCGGTGGTCGTGATGGGGCTGCTGGGCGCGGCGTTCACCATCCGCGAGTGGTGGTGGCTGTACGCCGTCGGCATCTGGCTCTACATGGCGCTGATCCCCGCCGTCGAGGCGTCGGAGCAGACGGTCATCCAGAAGGTCGTGCCCTTCCGCCGGCAGGGCCGCGTGTTCGGCTTCGCGCAGGCGTTGGAGTCGGCAGCCGCGCCCGTCACGGCCTTCCTCATCGCGCCGATCGCGCAGTTCTGGATCATCCCGTACATGGCATCGGATGCCGGGGCGGACTCCTGGGGCTGGGTCCTGGGCGAAGGCGAGGCGCGCGGCATCGCGCTGGTCTTCCTCATCGCGGGCCTCGTCATGGTGGTGGCCGCCCTGCTCGCCCTCACGACCCGCTCCTATCGGCGGCTGTCGGCCTTCTACGCAGGCGACCCCGCGGACGCACCGGCATCCGCCGACGCGCCGGCATCCGCCGCCGACCCCGCCGACCCGGCGGCATCCGCCGCCGCGCCGGTCGCGCCGGCGCCCGGCTCGGCGGCCGCCCCGCCCGCCGAGAAACCACTTTCCGGCTGAGGAACACCGCGCTGCGTGGTGTCTCAGCCGGAAAGTGGTTTCTCACGCGCGCGCCGCGCACGCGGGCGGCGCGACGGGCAGCGCGGCGGGCAGCGCGGCGGGCGTCAGTCCGTGCCGCGGATGCCGGCGGTCGAGGCGATCACGTCGCGCATCTTCTTCTCGAGCGCCTCGTAGAACATCGACAGCGGGAACTCGTCATCCAGCACCGCGTCGGTGTACCCCTTCGGGGGACCCGCGAGCACCTCCTGCGGCAGGCCCCGGGCCCACACCGATGCCGGGTGCGGGGTGAGCACGTCGCTCACGAGGCCGTAGGCGGCGAGCCAGTGCGCGAGCTTCGGCCGGTCGATCGACTGCCAGTACAGCTCGTCGATCGCGTCGCCCAGCTCCACCACCGCCGCCGGAACGTCGTCCCAGTCGAACGCGAGCGCCGTGTCGGTCCAGTGCAGCACGCCGCGCTGGTGCAGCCACGCGAACAGCAGCTGCCCGCCCAGCCCGTCGTAGTTGCGCACCCGCGTGCCGGTGATCGCGAACCGGAAGATCCGGTCGAAGATCACCGCGTACTGCACCAGGCGCGCGTGCTCGAGCATCTCGGTCTCCGCCGCCGACAGCTGCTCACCGGCATCCACCCGTGCCTGCAGGTCGCGCTGGATGTGCACGCACTCGCGGAACGCCGTCAGGTCGCACCGCAGTTCCTCGAGCGAATAGAGGAAATACGGCATGCGCTGCTTGATCATGAACGGATCGAACGGCAGGTCGCCGCGCATGTGCGTGCGGTCGTGGATGATGTCCCACATCACGAACGTCTTCTCCGCCAGCTGCTGATCCTCCAGCAGCCGCGCAGCCTCGGCCGGCAGCTCGAGCTTCGTGATCTCGGATGCCGCGCGCACGACGCGCCGGTAGCGCGCCGCCTCGCGGTCCTGGAAGATCGCGCCCCACGTGAACGCCGGGATCTCGCGCATGGCGACCGTCTCGGGGAAGAGCACCGCCGAGTTCGTGTCGTAGCCGGGCGTGAAATCCACCAGGCGGAGCGACACGAACAGGCCATTGGTGTAGCGGGTCTCCAGCTCGGCGATGAAATCCGGCCAGATCACCTCCACCAGCACGGCTTCGACGAAGCGGCTGCGCGAGCCGTTCTGCGTGTACATCGGGAACACGATGAGGTGACGGATGCCGTCCACGCGCTGCCGCTGCGGCTGGAACGCCACGAGCGAATCGAGGAAGTCCGGCACCCCGAACCCGCCGTCGGCCCAGCGGTGGAAGTCGTGGACGGATGCTGCGAGGTAGTCGGCATCGTGCGGAAACGCCGGCGCGAGCGCGCGGATGGCCGCCACGATCGCCTCGACGCACGCGCGGGCGTCGCCGTGGTCGTCGACCTCGGGCACCGACCCGTCGGCGGCCTGCATGCCCTGCAACGCGGTGGCGGCATCCTTCAGTGACAGCCAGTGCGCCGACGACTCGACGGTGCCGGCGTCCTCGACGACCTCGGGTTCGCCGACGACGGCCTTGCGCTCACGGATGGTGGCGGCCTTGATGGACATGGGAACCTCCGATCTTCGGGGTCGGCCGGCGCAGCGATGCGCCGACGGCTGTCAGGTAGGGGCCAGCCTAGCCGGGCGCTGTCAAGTGATGCCGTGCGTCGGGCCGCGCGGGATAGCGTCGCGGAATGCCCGATGACAACGCCCCCGCCCGCCCCGACGGTGAGGGGTTGCTGATTCTCGCGAACAGCCGTGCCGGTGAGGCGGTGGTGCGCGCCGACCCGCTGCCGGAGATCCGCGCGCGCCTGCCGCGGGCGCGCGTGGTCGTGCTGGGCCCCGAGGAGGACCTCGGCGAGGTGGTGGATGCCGCGATGGCCGCGGGCGACCGGCCACGCGCCCTGGGGGTGCTCGGCGGCGACGGCTCGGTCTCGCGCATGGCGCATCTCGCCCGGCACCACGACGTGCCGCTGTGGGTGGCCCCCGGCGGCACGTTCAACCACTTCGCCCGCGCCGCCGGCATGCCCGACGTGGATGCCGCGCTGGCGGCGTTCGCCTCGGGCATGCTTCGCGACGTCACGGTGGCCGAGGTGGCGGTCGACGGCGGCGAGCCGATCACGGTGCTCAACGCCGTGTCGCTGGGCACCTACCCGCAGTTCCTCGCCGAGCGCACCGAGCGGGCGAGTCTGGGCAAGTGGCTGGGCGGGGTGGGGGCGATCCGCAGTGCCCTCGCCCAGGCGCAGCCGGTGCGCATCAGCCGCGAGGGCCGCAGCGCGACGGTGTGGTCGGTGTTCGTGGGGGTGGGCGCCGGCGACCCCCGGCGTCACGCGATGATGCAGCGGGCGTCGCTGGAGGATCCCGTGCTCGACGTGCGGCTGCACCACGCGCGGGGGTCCCGGGTGCGCGCGATGGCGTCGCTGGCGTTCGGGCGGCGCACGCTGCGCGTGCTGCGGGCGTTGCGGATGCTGCCGCCCGCGTCGGAGTTCGAGCGGCGGGTCACCGATGAATGGCAGGTCCGCGTGGACCCGGGCGAGGGTCCCGCCGTCTACGTGCACGACGGCGAGCTCGAGCAGGCGCCGGCCGCCGGCTTCACCCTCGAGGTGAGGGCGGTGCCGGCGGGTCTGCGGGTCTACGCGCCCTGAGTCCCAGACCCGCCGCCCGTGCCTCAGTCGTGCTGCGGGAACCCGAGGTTCAGCCCGCCGTGCGACGGGTCGAGCCAGCGGCTGGTGACGGCCTTCTCCGCGGTGAAGAAGTCGAACCCGTGCGGACCGTACGCCTTCGCATCGCCGAACAGCGACGCCTTCCAGCCGCCGAACGAGTGGTAGGCCACCGGCACCGGGATCGGCACGTTGATGCCGATCATGCCGACCTGCGCCTCGCGCTGGAAACGGCGCGCGGCGCCCCCGTCGTTGGTGAAGATGGCGGTGCCGTTGCCGTACGGGCTGCCGTTGATGATCTCCAGGCCCTCCTCGTAGCCGTCGACGCGCACGACCGACAGCACCGGACCGAAGATCTCGTCACGATACGCCGCGGAGGCGGTCGGCACCCGGTCGAGCAGGGTCGGTCCCAGCCAGAAGCCGTCCGCCGCCCCATCGGGCTCCACGTTGCGCCCGTCGACGATGACCGCGGCCCCGTCGCCCGCGGCGATGTCGATGTAGGAGGCGACCTTGTCGCGGTGGGCGCCGGTGATGAGCGGCCCCATGTCGCTGCCGCGCAGCCCGTCGCCGGTGCGCAGCGTCGCCATCCGCTCGCGGATGCGGTCGACCAGCACGTCGGCGACCGCGTCGACGGCCAGCACCACCGAGATCGCCATGCAGCGCTCCCCGGCGGAGCCGAAGCCGGCGTTGACGGCCGCGTCGGCGGCGAGGTCGAGGTCGGCGTCGGGGAGGACCAGCATGTGGTTCTTCGCCCCGCCCAGCGCCTGCACCCGCTTGCCGTGACCCGTCGCCGTCTCGTAGACGTAGCGGGCGATGGGGGTCGATCCCACGAACGAGATCGCCCGCACGTCGGGGTGCGACAGCAGTGCGTCGACGGCTTCCTTGTCGCCGTGCACGACGTTGAAGACGCCGTCGGGCAGGCCCGCCTCGCGCAGCAGCCCGGCGAGCCAGTTCGCCGCCGTCGGATCCTTCTCACTCGGCTTGAGCACCACGGCGTTGCCGGCGGCCAGGGCGATGGAGAAGAACCACAGCGGCACCATCGCCGGGAAGTTGAACGGGCTGATGATGCCGACGACCCCGAGGGGCTGGCGGAGCGTGTAGACGTCCACCCCGCTGGAGGCGTTCTCGGAGTAGGCGCCCTTGGTGAGGTGCCCGAGCCCGCACGCGAACTCCACCACCTCCATGCCGCGGGCGATCTCGCCGAGGGCGTCGGAGAGCACCTTGCCGTGCTCGGAGGTGAGGATGTGGGCCAGTTCGTCCTTGCGGGCGTGCAGCAGCTCGCGGAAGGCGAACATCACCGCGGTGCGCTTGGCGATGGAGGCGTCGCGCCAGTCCTGCCAGGCGTCGGATGCCGCGGCGACGACCGCGCCCACGTCGGCTTCGGTCGCCAGGCGCACCTCCTTCTGCACGGTGCCCAGCGCGGGGTTGTACACCGGGGCGGTGCGCGTCGATGCGCCCGCCCACGGACGTCCCGAGACCCAGTGGTCGAGGATGTCGTTCACGTTGATCGTCCTTTCCTGCGGATGCCGCGGCTGCGGCATCCGCGTCGTGTCACCGTCAGAGCAGGGAGCCGAAGACGGTGTCGTAGATGTCGATCGCCTCGGCGACCTCGGCGTCGGTGACGACGCAGGGCGGGACGACGTGGATGCGGTTCTCCGCCGTGAACGGCAGCAGGCCCGCGGCGATCAGTCCCTGCTTCAGCGCCCCGATCGTCCCCGCCGGCAGCGGCTCGCGCGTGTCGCGGTCGGCGACGAGCTCGAGCGCCCAGAAGACGCCTTCGCCGCGCACTTCGCCGATGGCCTCGTGCCGCTCGGCGAGGCCTGCCAGGGCGGGGCCCAGCACGTCGTCGCCGATGCGCCGGGCGTTCTCCACGATCCCCTCGGACTCCATCGCGTCCAGCGCCGCGACGATCGAGGCCGCCGCCAGCGGATGCCCCGAGTAGGTGAGCCCGCCCGGGAACACCCGGTCGTCGAACGTCGCGGCGATCTCGTCGGAGATGATGACCCCGCCCACCGGGACGTAGCCGGAGTTGACGCCCTTCGCGAAGGCGATGAGGTCGGGGCGGGTGTCGTGGCCCTCGAACGCGAACCACTTGCCGGTGCGGCCGAACCCGGACATCACCTCGTCGAGGATGAGCATGATGCCGTAGCGGTCGCAGATCTCCCGCACTCCGGCGAGGTAGCCGGGAGGCTGCACGAGGATGCCGGCGGTGCCGGGGAGGGATTCCAGCAGGATCGCGGCGATGCCGTCGGGGCCCTCGGCCTGCACGACCCGCTCGAGGTGGCGCAGCGCCCGCTCGGACTCCTGCTCGGGCGTCGTCGCCCAGAACTCCGACCGGTACAGGTACGGCCCGAAGAAGTGCACGTGGCCCCGGGCGAACTCGTTCGGGATGCGCCGCCAGTCACCGGTGGCCACGATCGCCGCTCCCGTGTTGCCGTGGTACGAGCGGTAGCGCGAGAGCACCTTGTCGCGGCCGGTGTGCAGCCGCGCCATGCGGATGGCGTTCTCGATGGCGTCGGCGCCGCCGTTGGTGAAGAACACCTTGGTGAAGCCGTCCGGTGCCTTCGCCACGATGCGGGCGGCCGCTTCGCCACGCGCGAGGTTCGCCGTGGAGGGGGCGATCGTGGCCAGCGTCGCGGCCTGTTCCTGGATCGCGGCGACGACGGCCGGATGCTGGTGGCCGATGTTGACGTTCACCATCTGACTGGAGAAGTCGAGGTAGCTCTGCCCGGAGTGGTCCCACACCCGCGAGCCGAGGCCCCCGGCCACGACGATGGGGGAGAGGGAGCGCTGCGCCGACCAGGAGTGGAACACGTGCGTGCGGTCCAGCTCCAGCGCGCGGGCGTCTGTGCTGTCGGTCATCGTCAGCCTTTCTTCAGGGGTGCTGCCGGCCGGTCGCCCGGCCGGCAGCAGGTGGTGCTACTGGCCGCCCTCGGTGAGGGTGACCTCGATCGGGGAGTACTGCCCACCGACGACGACCCCATCCTCCACGAGCTGGTCCAGGGCGTCCTGGATGTAGTCGTTGGAGTAGGCCGTGTCGGCGGGTTCGGTGGTGATGAGGTTGAGCCCGTCCTGGTTGGTCGCCGCGAGTGCCCCGGCGACGGTGCGGTCCCACGCCGCCTCGTCGACGACGCCGAAGTCGCCGCCGCCCCAGATGAGCTTGTTGACCTCGTTCATCTGCCAGAGCTGGTGCACCGGTCCGACCGGGAAGGCGGCTTCGGCGTTGATGGCGGCGTCGTAGGTGATCTCCGCCGCCTCCTCGGGGTTGTCCCGCGCGAAGATCCAGCCCTTCGTCACGGCCTTGAGGAACCGCACGGCGGCGTCGGCGTATGCCGGGTCGTCGGCGAGACGCTGCGTGTCGGCCCACAGCGCGTCCTGCAGCATGGCGCCCTCGGTGTCCTCGTAGCTGATGACATCGAAGTCCTCCGGCTGGTACAGCTCGCCGGTCTCGGGGTTCACGACCTCGAGGATCTGCGCCCACTCGTTGTAGGTCATCGCCTGGGCGGCATCCACATCGCGGTCCAGCAGCGCGTTCATGCTGAAGTCCTGCGTCGTCACCGACACCGTCGTGGCGTCCAGGCCCTCCGCGGCCATGGCTGCGAAGATCTCCCACTCGTTGCCGAACCCCCATGAGCCGATGCGCTTGCCTTCGAAGTCGGCGACCGATTCGATGCCGTCGCCCGCCCACGACACCTGCATCGTGCCGGATTTCTGGAACACCTGCGCGATGTCGGTGAGCTCCACGCCGGTGGCCTCGAGCGTGCCGAGCACCTTCGGCACCCACGCCACGGCGAAGTCGACGTCGCCGGCGACGAGGGCATCCTGCGGCACGATGTCGCCGCCGGAGGGGATGATCTCGACCTCGTCGAAGCCCTCCTCCTCGAAGTACCCCTGATCGAGCGCGACGTAGTAGCCCGCGAACTGCGCCTGCGGCAGCCACTGCAGCTGCAGCGAGACCGAGGTGAGCGGTTCGAACTCGGCGTCGGAGCCGCCGTCGGCGTCGTCGGTGCCGCCTCCGCCGGAGCACCCGGCGAGCGCGAGGCCCGCGACGACGACGGCGGTGAGCGCGGCGGCGCCGCGATGGTTGCTGTGTCTCATGCTGTTCCTTTCGTTCGGGTGGTGCAGGATGCCGGTCACCCCGGCGACCGCCTCGCCACGATCCGCTCGAGCAGCGCAGTGACGAGGAAGAACGACAGACCGATGAGGATGCCGCCGGCGACGTACGCCCACGCCAGCGCCGCACGGCCCGATTTGGCGTAGGTCGCGATCGCCGTGCCGATGCCGTCGGCGGGTCCGCCGAAGTACTCCGCCACGAGGGCGGCGATGACGGCGAGCGAGCTTGCGATGCGCAGTCCCGTCATGAGGTAGGGGAGCGCGGTCGGCAGGGTCAGCGTGCGGAAGGTCTGCCCGCCGGTCGCCGCCGACGCCCGCAGCACGTCGCGGTGCACGGGACGGGTCTGGCGCAGACCCCGCAGCACGTTGACGAACACCGGGACGAAGGCGGCCAGGCCCGCCACCGCCTGCCGGCCGAACTGACTGGACGCACCGAACATGGTGTTGAGGATCGGGGTGAGCGCGACGATCGGCACGACCGCGATGGCCGCGACCAGCGGCGCCACCATGCCGTCGACCGGACGGGACGCGGCGGCGAGCCCGGCCACCACGACGGCGAGCACCGAGCCGACGACGAGACCCACGAGGGCGTTGGTGGCGGTGACCGCCATGTCCTCGGCGATGATCCCCCACCGCGCCACGAGTTCCGTGGCGATCGCGACGGGCCCGGGCAGCATGCGCGGCGCGGTGCCCAGCATGTCCACCCACAGCACCCAGAGCGCGAGCCCCAGGATGCCGACGATGATGGGCGCCCCCACCCGCAGCCACGCCGGCGGCATCCACGTGCCGTACTCGGGCGCGGTACGCGCGCGGCGAAGGGTCTGGGTCTGGGTCATCGTTCGTCCGCCCTCGTGCGCGGTGCGCCGTGGAGGGCCTCGCGCACCGCGGTGACCCGTTCGAAGTACGCCGGGGACTCCCGCAGCGCCTCGTCGCGCACCCCGAGCGAGGTGGGCACGACGGTCGTGATGCGGCCTGGCCGAGGGCTCATCACGACGACCCGGTCGGAGAGGAACACCGCCTCGGGGATGGAGTGGGTGACGAACACCACCGCGGCGCCCGTCTCGGCGGCGATGCGCACGAGCTCGGACTGCAGGTACTCGCGGGTCATCTCATCCAGCGCCCCGAACGGCTCGTCCATGAGGAGTAGCCGCGGGCGTGCGGCCAGGGCCCGGGCGATCGCGACCCGCTGCTGCATGCCGCCGGAGAGCTGGTCGGGGTAGCGGTCGACGAAGTCGGCGAGGCCCACGAGCTCGGCCAGCTCGCTCACGCGGTCCCGGCGCTCGCCGCGGGCGACGCGGTGCAGCTCCAGCGGCAGGGAGATGTTGGCCGCCACCGTGCGCCAGGGGAGCAGGCCCGCCTGCTGGAACGCGATGCCGTAGTCCTGGTCGATGCGGGCGCGCGGTGCCGGCTTGCCGAAGATCTCCAGCGTTCCGGTGGACGCGGCATCCAGGTCTGCGATGAGACGCAGCAGCGTGGACTTGCCGCACCCGGAGGGGCCGATGAGGGAGACGAATTCGCCCGCGGCGACCGTGAGGTCGACCGCGGTGAGGGCGACCACTTCTCCCGCCTTCGTGGGGAACGTCTTGCCGACGCCGGTCGCGCGCACCGCGGTCGCGGTGTCGGCGGCGGCCGTCTGCCGATCGGGTTCGTGCGCCTGTCGTAGCGTCATGCCGTCGCCTCGCCTCTCCGGTAGTTCGAAAGCCCGAGCCCCATGATCGCGATCGACCCTGCGGCGATCAGCCCGAGCGCGATCGCCCCGAACGTCGGACCCCACGGCGCGGCGGGATCGCTGGAGGCCTGGCCCGCGAGCTGGATGAGCATGCGCCCGATGCCGCCGCGCATGCCGATCGACACTTCGGCGACCACCGCGCCCAGCACCGCGTTGGCGGCCGCGAGACGCAGCGCCGGGAGCAGGTAGGGCACCGCGGCGGGCAGCCGCAGGCGCACGAGCGTCGGCCAGTAGCCGGCGGCGTAGCTGCGCATGAGGTCGACGTGGGCACGCTCGGGGGAGCGCAGGCCCTGCAGCGCCCCGATCGCGACGGGGAAGAACGCCAGGTACGACGCGATGATCGCGACCGAGAACCACTGCGGCCAGGGGGTTCCGGACCGGTCGATCTGCGTGCCGATGCTGCTGATGACGGGGGCGAACGCGATGAGCGGCACGGTCTGGCTGAGCACGATCCACGGGAGCATGCCCCACTCGGCCAGCCGCCAGCGCTGCATCACGAGACCGAGGGCTGCCCCCACGACGACCCCGATCGCCCAGCCGGCGGCGGCGATGCCGAGGGTCGTGAGAGCGGCGGTGATCACCGGGACGATCAGGGGCGGCGTGGCCCCGCCGCTGGCCGACTGGCCGAGCCGGGCGAACATCTCCCAGATGTGCGGCATGGCGCGGTCGTGGGTGCGGGGGAGGATCATGACCCCCGAGCCCGGCTCGCCCGCGACGGCGCCGACGATGAGCCCTTCGGCGGGGCCCGCGAATTTGTACAGCTCCCACAGCGCCGCCACGGCGAGCACGCCGACGACGCCCCAGACGAGCGCCCGCGTGCGCCGGGTCATCGCTTCGCCGTGATGTGCGCGGACAGCGCGGGGATGACCGTTTCGCCGTAGACCCGCAGCGTCTCTTCCTTGTTGTCGTGCTGCAGGTACCCGGCGAACTGGGTGACGCCGATGGCGCGCAGGTGCTCGAGACGGGCGATGTGCTCCTCGGCGGTGCCGAGGATGCAGAACCGGTCGACGATCTCGTCGGGGACGAAATCGACGTGGTCGTTGCCGGCGCGGCCGTGGGAGTTGTAGTCGTACCCGGCGCGGCCGGTGATGTAGTCGGTGAGGGCGTCGGGCACGTCGCCGTGGTGACCGTACTTCGTCACGATGTCGGCGACGTGGTTGCCGACCATGCCGCCGAACCACCGGCACTGATCGCGCATGTGCGCGGCATCCTCGCCGATGTACATGGGGGCCGCGACGCAGAACGCGATGGAGTCGGGGTCGCGGCCGGCGGACGCTGCGGCATCCTTGACCGTCTTGATCATCCACGCAGCGATGTCCACGTCGGCCAGCTGCAGGATGAATCCGTCGCCGACCTCGCCGGTGAGCTTCAGGGCGAGTGGGCCGTAGGCGGCGACCCAGACGTCCAGCTGCGACCCGCGGCTCCAAGGGAACTGCAGCGTCGCGCCGCGGTAGTCCACCGGGCGGGAGTTCGCGAGCTCCCGGATCACGTGGATCGATTCGCGCAGCTCGGCCAGGGTGGTCGGCTTGCCGCCGGTCACCCGCACCGCCGAGTCGCCGCGGCCGATGCCGCAGATGGTGCGGTTGCCGTACATCTCGTTGAGGGTCGCGAACACCGACGCCGTCACCGTCCAGTCGCGGGTCGCGGGGTTGGTGACGAAGGGGCCGACCATGACGCGCCGGGTGGCGGCGAGGATCGCGGAGTGCACGACGTAGGGCTCTTCCCACAGCAGATGCGAGTCGAAGGTCCACACGTGGCTGAAGCCGTGGGCTTCGGCGAGCTGGGCCAGCTGCACCGTGCGGGCGGCGGGCGGGTTGGTCTGCAGGACGACACCGAAGTCCATGGGCGCTCCTAGATGAGGTACTGGCTGAGGCCGCGCCGCACGAACCGGCCGTCGCCCTTGCGACCGAGGTACTGGCCGTCGTCGACGATGACCTTGCCGCGGGAGAGCACGGTGTCGACGTGTCCGTCGATCTCGAAGCCCTCCCAGGCGGAGTGGTCCATGTTCATGTGGTGCGTCTTGCCGTAGCCGATGGACGTGTGGCCGGCGGGGTCGTAGACCACGATGTCGCCGTCGGCACCGGGCTGGATGACGCCCTTGCGGCCGTACATGCCGAACATGCGCGCGGGGGTGGTGCTGGTCAGCTCCACCCACCGCTCCAGCGAGATCTCGCCCGTGACGACCCCCTGGTACATGAGGTCCATGCGGTGCTCGATCGATCCGATGCCATTGGGGATCGCGCGGAAGTCGCCCCGCCCCAGCTCCTTCTGGTCGGTCATGCAGAAGGGGCAGTGGTCGGTGGAGACCATCTGCAGGTCGTTGGTGCGCAGCGCCTGCCACATGTGGTGCTGATGCCCCTCGGCGCGGGAGCGCAACGGGGTGGAGCACACCCACTTGGCCCCCTCGAACGCCCCCCACTGCTCGCTGGAGGCGCCCAGCTGCTCCTCGAGCGAGAGGTAGAGGTACTGCGGGCACGTCTCGCCGAACACGTTCTTGCCGTTGTCGCGCGCCCAGGCCAGCTGCTGCACGGCCTGCTTGGCGCTCACGTGCACGACGTACAGCGGGGCGCCGGTGAGGTCGGCGAGCATGATCGCGCGGTGCGTCGCCTCCTCCTCCGCCTGCCACGCGCGGGCGACGCCGTGGAAGTACGGGTCGGTCTCCCCACGGGCGACCAGCTGCTCGGCGAGCACGTCGATGACCGGGCCGTTCTCGGCGTGCATCATCGTGAGCATGCCGGTGGCGGCGGAGGTCTGCATGGCCTTGAGGATCTGCGCGTCGTCGGAGTAGAACACCCCGGGGTACGCCATGAAGAGCTTGAAGCTCGTGATGCCCTCGTCGACGAGCTTCGGCAGTGCCCGCAGCGACTGCTCGTCGACCCCGCCGACGATCTGGTGGAAGCCGTAGTCGATCGCGCACTGGCCGGCGGCGAGCTCGTGCCAGTGGGCGAGGCCGTCTTCGATGCGCTCGCCGGTGCGCTGCACGGCGAAGTCGACGATGGTCGTCGTCCCGCCCCACGCGGCGGCGCGGGTGCCGGTCTCGAACGTGTCGCTGGCGGCGGTGCCGCCGAACGGCAGCTGCATGTGGGTGTGCGCGTCGATGCCGCCGGGGATGACGTACTTGCCGGTGGCATCGATGACGGTGTCCACGGATGCCGCGACATCGCTGCCGAGCAGGGTGGACCCCGGTGCCAGCACCGCGGCGATGGTCTCGCCGTCGATGAGCACGTCGGCGGGGGCACGGCCGGTGGCCGAGACGACCGTGCCGCCGGTGATCAGTGTCGTGACCATGTCAGCCTCTCGTTCGTCTGGTGCTCACGGCGCCGTCAGGTTCGTGTAGGTGTCGGGCCGGCGGTCCCGGTAGAACTGCCAGTCGTCGCGCATCTCCTGCACGAGATCCATGTCGAGGTCGCGCACGAGGATCTCCTCGGCGTGGGCCGAGCCGAGGGTGCCCACGTAGTTGCCGCGCGGGTCGACGACCTGGCTGGTGCCGTAGAAGGTCACCGCCTCGTCGCCGTACTCGTTGTCCTCGCGGCCCACGCGGTTGGGGGCGAGCACGAAGTAGCCGTTGGCGACCGCCGCGGCGGGCTGCTCGATCTCCCACAGTCGGTTCGAGAGCCCGGGCTTGGTGGCGTTGGGGTTGAAGACCATGTGCGCGCCGTTGAGCCCCAGTGCCCGCCACCCCTCCGGGAAGTGCCGGTCGTAGCAGATGTACATGCCGATGCGTCCGACGGCGCTGTCGAACACGGGGTAGCCGAGGTTGCCGGGACGGAAGTAGAACTTCTCCCAGAACTTCTCGACGTGGGGGATGTGGTTCTTGCGGTAGATGCCGCGGGTCGAGCCGTCGGCATCCACCAGCACCGAGGTGTTGTAGTACACCCCCGTCTGCTGCTCCTCGTAGATGGGCAGCACCATCACGACGCCCAGCTCCTTGGCCACCGCGGCGAACCGCTGCACGACGGGCCCGTCGACGGGCTCGGCGTAGCGGTAGTACTTCTTGTCCTGGGTGATGCCGAAGTAGGGGCCGTAGAACAGCTCCTGGAAGCAGAGCACCTGCGCGCCCTGCGCGGCGGCATCCCGGGCGAAGTCCTCGTGCTTGTCGAGCATCGACGCCTTGTCGCCCGTCCACGTGGTCTGGGTGATCGCTGCGCGTACCGTCGTCATCGTCGCCTCCTGGCTGGACCGTCGGGTATGGCGGACCGTCGACGCTGCGGATGCCGCGGGTGCGTCAGCGGGTCGTCCCCGTTCTGTTATCTTTCGGGTTGAACATTTCTCTTCGGTTTCGTCCTGTGACGCGAGCGTAAATGCTGGCCCGCGAATGTGGTAGAGGGAGATCGCGTGGTGCTGCCGGTGGACTTCCCCGACCGTTCGCCGCAGGGGATCGCGGGCGTGATCGCGCGACTCGTGACCGACGGGGTGCTCGCTCCCGGCGACCGGCTGCCCACCGTGCGCGAGGTCGCCGCCGACCTGTCGGTGAGCCCCGCGACGGTCAGCGCCGCCTGGCAGGCCCTCGCCCGCACCGGCACGATCGTCTCGCGGGGACGGGCCGGCACGTTCGTCCGCGGCGTGCGGCGCGACTGGCTGACCCGCCGCGTGCAGGGGCTGTCGGCGCGCGAGGGGGACTGGCGGCTCGACCTGTCGCTCGGCACCCCCGACCCGGCGCTGCTGCCGTCGCTGGCGGCGGCGTTCTCGCACGTGACGCTGCGCGCCGACACCGGCCGCTATCACGACCTGCCGGTGCTGCCCGAGCTCGCGGCCGTGCTCGAGCGGGACTGGCCGTGGCGCGCGCAGGCGATCACCGTCGTCGACGGCGCACTGGACGGCATCTCCCGCACGCTCGAGCAGGTGGTGCGCTTCGGCGACAGGGTGGCGGTGGAATCGCCCGGGTTCCCCTACTTCTTCGACCTCGTCGAGGCCCTGGGCGCGGAGGCCGTGCCGCTGTCGCTCGACGACGAGGGCGTGCGGCCGCAATCGCTCGCCGATGCGCTCGTCGAGCGCCCCACCGCGGTGATCCTGCAGCCGCGGGCGCACAACCCGACGGGGGCGTCGATGTCGGCCGAGCGCGCGCGGCGGCTGGCGGCGGTCATCGGTGCGGCGCGCGACGGGTCGCGGGTGGTCGTGATCGAGGACGATCACTCCGGGCTCATCTCCATGGCGCCGGCCGTGTCGCTCGGGCTCTGGCTGCCCGACCAGGTCGTGCACGTGCGCAGCTTCTCGAAGTCGCACGGCCCCGACCTGCGCATCGCGGCGCTGGGTGGGCCGGCTCGGCTGGTGGAACGGCTCGTCGCGCGGCGGATGCTGGGGCCCGGGTGGACCTCGCGCCTGCTGCAGACGGTACTGCTGGACATGCTGACCGATCCCGAGGCGCTCGCCGCCGTGGGCGCCGCCCGGCACGTGTACCGTGATCGCGGCGAAGCGCTGGTCACGGCGCTGCGCCGCGAAGGTGTGGCCGTTCCCGGCCACGACGGACTGAACCTGTGGGTGCCGGTGGCCGACGAGCGGGCGGCCACCGTGCATCTGGCGGCCGCGGGCATCGCCGTGGCCGCCGGCACCCCGTTCGTCATCGACGGCGGTCCCGCGCATGTGCGCGTGACCGCCGGGGTGGTCGCGGGCGACGTGTCCGCCGTCGCCCGCGACCTCGCCGCCGCCGCCCGCGCCGGTCGCGGCTGACCCGAGCCTTCCCCGTCGCTCCGCCCCTTCCGCGCCGTCGCCTTCCCGCGCGGTCGCCTTCCCGCGCCGTCCCGCGCCGTCCGTCCGCGCTGCTCCGGTGTCACTTGCGCACAGTCTTGGCGCGCGGCATCCGCCATTGGTGACACTCGAGCCGCTCGGCACGCGGGCGCCGGTCGTCCGCGCCGTTCCGGTGTCGCTTGCGCACAGTCGGGGCGCGCGGCATCCGCCATTCGTGACATTCGAGCCGCCCGGGGACGCCGCGCGGCCGCTCGGCACGCGGGCGCCGGTCACCCGCGCTGTTCCGGTGTCGCTTGCGCACAGTCGGGGCGCGCGGGACCCGCCATTCGTGACACTCGAGCAGCCCGAGGGCGCCGCGCAGCCGCCGGGGCGCGGGCCACGCGGCGCGCGGCAATACATCGCGCGATGGATGCCGCGGCCACCGCCGTCCCGTAGCGTCGAAGGGTGTTCCGCCAGCTCAAGACCTACCAGATCGTCGTCGACGTCGGCGGCGCCGGGCTGTTCGGGCTCCTCGCGTTCTACCTGGAACTCGAGCTGGGGCGGGACCTGCCCTACAACGCCGTGGCGGCGGCGCTGCTGGCCGTCGCGATGGCCGCCGCACTGGCCGTTCGCCGGCTGTCGCCGGGCCTCGCCCTGGGACTGGCCTGGTGCGGCGCGATCCTGCAGATGGTGTTCGAGCGCCAACCCAGCCCCACCGACGTCGCGATCTTCGCGGTGCTCTACACGACCGCCGCCTACGGAACGCGACGGGTGTTCTGGGCCGGCTTCGCTTCGGTCATCGTCGGCGCGATCACCATCGCGACGTACCTCTTCGCCCCCTCCGTTCACCCGCTCGGCCGCTCCGGGATCACCACCGCCGTCGCCATCCTCATCGCGGCGCTGTTCGGCCTGGGCCTGGCGTGGACCACGGGCGCCCTCGTGCGCACCGGCATCCGGGCGCGCGAGAACCGTCGCGCGCAGGTGGCCGCCGAGGCCGACACGGTCGCCGAGCAGGAACGCGTGCGCATCGCCCGCGACATGCACGACGTCGTCGCGCACTCGCTGGCCGTCGTCATCGCGCAGGCCGATGGCGCGCGGTATGCCGCCGCGGCGGACCCCGCCGCCGCCACCGCCGCGCTCGGCACGATCTCATCCACCGCGCGAGCCGCACTGTCCGACGTGCGGCTGCTGCTCACCCAGCTGCGCCACAGCCAGGGCGAGGGGCCGCAGCCCACCATCGCCGACCTCGAGGAGCTGTACGCGCAGGTGCGCGCCGCGGGCGTCGACCTGCGGGTGTCGGTGGATCCGACCCCGCCGGGCGAGCCGCCGGCCGCCGTGCAGCTGGCGGTCTACCGCATCCTGCAGGAGGCGCTCACCAACGCGCTGCGTCACGGCGGTCCGGGTCCGGTGCACGTGTGGCTGTCGTGGCGACCCGACCACGTGACGCTGTCGGTCGCCAACGCCCGCGCTGCGACGGCACCGGCGGAGCACTCCGGGCGCGGCCACGGCCTCATCGGCATGCGCGAGCGCGCGCAGCTCGCCGGTGGATGGCTGGATGCCGGCGTGGACGGCGAGACCTTCGTCGTGCGCGCCGCGATCCCCGTCGGGGCGGCGGTGACCGCATGAGCGCCTCCCCGATCCGCGTCGTCCTCGTCGACGACCAGGCACTGTTCCGCGCCGGCATCCGCATGCTGGTCGATTCGCAGCCCGACCTCACCGTCGTGGGCGAGGCCTCCGACGGGCGCGAGGCGATCGGCGTCGTGCGCGCCACCCGCCCCGACGTCGTGCTGATGGACATCCGGATGCCGGTCATGGACGGCCTCACCGCCACCGCGGAGCTGCTGACCGATCCCGTGCTCGACGGTGCCCCGCCGCGCATCGTGATGCTCACCACCTTCGACCTCGACGAGGCGGCCGCCCGGGCCATCCGCCAGGGCGCGAGCGGGTTCCTCCTCAAGGATGCCGAGCCGGAGTTCCTCCTCGCCGCCATCCGCACGGTGCACGCCGGGTCCGCCGTCATCGCCGCGGCCGCGACGCGGGCGCTGTTCGCGCAGTTCGCCGAGCCGGCCCGCCCCGTGCCGGCGCAGTTCGGCGCGCTCACCGACCGCGAGAAGGAGATCTTCGCCCTCGCCGCGCGGGGACTCAGCAACGCCGAGATCGCCGCGCGCGAGTTCTTGTCCGAGGCGACGGTGAAGACCCACATCAGTCGCATCCTCACGAAGCTGGCGCTGCGCGACCGCGTGCAGCTGGTGGTGTTCGCCTTCGAACACGGGCTGGCCTGATCCCCGCTGTCGATGTTCCCCCCCGCTGAGCGCGGGGCGTCGCCTCGGGGGCGGCCGCGGCTGCGGGGATCATCCTTGCGATGTACACGGATGCCACCGCGGGCCGATGCGGCCGCCCCCCGCCCGCTCGTACGGTCGTTGTCATGGAGATCACTTCGACCGAGCTGGGGCTCGCGGCACGCGTGCAGAACCTGACCAAGACGTACGGCACGGGCGGCAATGCCGTGCGTGCGCTCGACGGGGTGAGCGTCGGCATCCGCCGTGGCGAGTTCACCGCGATCATGGGGCCGTCGGGTTCGGGCAAGTCCACCCTGATGCACGTGATGGCGGGGTTGGATGCCGCCACGAGCGGCCGCGCCTGGATCGGCGACACCGACATCACCGACCTGTCGGACCTCGAGCTCACCGTGTTGCGTCGCCGCCGCGTCGGGTTCGTGTTCCAGGCGTTCAACCTCGTCCCGACGCTGGACGCGATGGCCAACATCCTGCTGCCGTTCGACCTGGACGGTCGCCGCCCCAGCGCGAACGAGCGGGCCCGCATCGACGGTCTCATCGAGACGCTCGGGCTCGGCGCGAGACTCGGACACCGCCCGCACGAGCTGTCCGGTGGACAGCAGCAGCGCGTGGCCATCGCACGCGCCCTGGCGACGGGCCCCGACCTCGTGTTCGCCGACGAACCGACCGGCAACCTGGATTCCCGCAGCGGCCGGGAGGTGCTGAGCCTGCTGGCGTCGGCATCCCGTGATCGCGGCCAGTCGATCGCGATGGTCACGCACGATCCGGTGGCCGCCGCCCACGCCGACCGGGTGATCTACCTCGCCGACGGCCGTGTCGTCGCCGACAAACCGCGCCAGAGTGCCGAGGAGATCTCGGCGTTCATGCTCGCCGCCGAACTCGGCGTCGCAGAGCTCGGCATCGACGAGGTGCCGGCGTGACCGCCGCAGCGGTCGCTGTCGCGGAGCCGCGGCCGGCGGCATCCTCTCGCCTCGCGTGGCTGCGCGAGCGGGGAATGGGTGCGACCGTGCTGGTCTCGGCGATCTCCGCCGGCTTCGGGGTGGCCCTGCTGACGGCCACCGGATACATCGGCGCGGTGCTGCGCGCCGATCCGCTCTACGGCGACTCCGGCACCCTCACGCTCGTGGTCGGCATCCTGAGCGTGCTGCTGGTGGCGGTGGCCGTGTACGTGGGCGCGATCGTCACGGCCAACACGTTCGCCACGATCGTCGCCGGGCGCACCCGCCAGATCGCGCTGATGCGGCTGATCGGGGCATCGGCTCGGGCGCAGCGCGCGCAGGTGGCGGGGCAGGGACTGGCCGTCGGTGCGATCGGCGCGTTCCTGGGCCTGGTCGGCGCCACGGTCGTCTGCATCGCCGTGATGCCGACGCTCGACCGCATCACCGGCGTGGACACCGGCTACGTCGTGGCCGGTCCGCTGCTGCTCGTGCCGGCGGTCGCCGTCGCGCTGACCACCTGGGCGGCGGCATGGGCGGGGTCTCGCCGGGTGCTGTCGGTGACGCCGCTGCAGGCGCTGGGCGGCTCGGTCGAGGCGACGCGGGAAGAGGTCGCCGGGCGGCCGAAGCGCAACGGCTGGGCTGTTGCACTCGTCGCGCTGGGGGTGCTGCTGCTGGGCGGCGGCATCGTGGTGGGGCTGCTCACGCCGTTCGGCGTCGTGGTCGCCTTCCTCGGCGGGCTGTTCTCCTTCACCGGGCTGACCCTCGCCGCGCCGCTGGTCATGCCGCCGCTGCTGCGGCTGACCGGACGCGCGTTCGGCGGATCCGCTCCGGCGCGGCTCGCGGCCGAGAACGCCCTGCGATACCCGGAGCGTTCGAGCCGGATGGCCATCGGCGTCGTCATGGGCGTCGCGCTGGTGACGATGTTCGCCGTCGCGACGGAGTCGGTGAAGGCGCTGCTGGCGCGATCGTCCGGCGGGGAGGTGCACGTGACCATCGCGCAGACGCTGGATTCGTTCGCCGCCGTGATGATGGTGCTGGTCGGGGTGAGCGCCGTGATCGCCGCCGTCGGACTGGTCAACCTGCTGACGATCGGAGTGGTGCAGCGGCGCCGGGAGCTCGGGCTGCTGCGGGCGCTCGGCCTGACCGGCGGCCAAGTGCGCCGCATGGTGCTGCTGGAGGCGGTGCACGTGACGCTGACGGCGCTGGCGTTCGGGCTCGTGCTCGGGGTCACGTACGGGTGGGCCGCAGCGCAGTCGCTGCTGGGGGCGGTGCGGACGCCGCCCGACTGGATCTCGCCGACCTTCGTCGCCCCTGCGGTGCCGTGGCTCGCGGTGCTCGTGGTCGTCGCCGCGACGACCGTGCTCACGCTCGTGGCCGCCGTGGTTCCCACCCGGCTCGCGACCCGCGTGGCCCCGGTCGCGGCGCTCGCCGAGTAGCCCGGCCGCGCCAAGCCACGAGCCGCTCCGGTGTCGCTCGCGCACAGTCGCGGCCCGTGGCATCCGCCATAAGCGACACTCGAGCGGCTCGGGGGTGGCGCGCGGGGGGCGGCGCGGGGTCAGGGGGTGGGGGCGGGATCGAACGCCCAGGTGCGGGCGAGGGTCCGCAGGCGCGCGCCGCGCCACTGCCACACTCCCCACAGCATCGGCCACAGCGTCGGGGCCGCCGCCCCGCCGATCACGAGCCGCTCGCGCCACAGCGTGCGGGTCGGGTCCCCGGGCGCCGGCGACACCGCCATCTGGTGGTCCCACACGTCGAGCACGGACAGCGGCCCCGTCAGTGGGATGCCGCTGTCTCGCATCACCCGCACGTCGCCCTCCGACGACGCCACCCGACGGTCGCTCACATGGATGAGCTGCTGTCCGAGCGTCAGCCCGGCCGAACGCAGCTCCACCGGGATGTCGGCCCCCGGCTCCAGCCTGGTCGGCAGTCCGGCGGCATCCATCGGCACCATCTCGAGCAGTGGTCCGTAGAGCTCGGCCACCGCGCGCGGGGAGTGCAGGGCACGCCACGCGGCATCCGCGTCGCAGTCCAGAACCAACTTCAGCAGAATCCGCATGCGAGCAGTCTCCCATCCGCTAGTTTGGGAGCGCTCCCATATCGCGTCACCACCCCGAGGACCCTCATGACCACGAACCCCGCCACCGAGTCCGGGGACCGCTCGCACGTGCGCCCGCCCGTCGAGTCCGTCGCGCAGATTTCCGCCCTGCTGTTGGACACCGATCCGACGCTCGATCCGGAACTGGCCCGCACGGCGCGGCAGGCCGCGGCCGAGGGCGCCGTGCTGCTGCGCAACGACGGCACGCTGCCGCTGGGCATCGAGCGCCCGGTCGCGGTTTTCGGCAGGGTGCAGATCGACTGGTTCGCGGTCGGGTACGGCTCCGGCGGCGACGTGAAGGTGCCCTACGTGTGGAACCTGCTCGCGGGGCTCCGCGACGCCGGCGTGCGCGTGGACGAAGAGGTCGCCGAGCTCTACACCGCGTGGGCGGCCGACAACCGCCCGTCGTACGAAGGCACCTGGGGGCAGTGGCCCCACCACTTCCCCGAGATGCTGCTGGACCCCGCCGTCGTCACGGCCGCCGCCACGCGCGCCGAGACCGCCGTCGTGGTCATCGGCCGCGCCGCCGGGGAGGCGCGGGAGAGCGTGCTCGAGCCGGGCAGCTTCTACCTCACCGACGACGAACGGATGCTGCTTGACCGCGTCACCACCGCGTTCGCGCGCACCGTCGTGATCCTCGACGCCGGCAACGTCATGGATCTGTCGTGGCTCGGCGACTACGGCGACCGCATCGGCGCGGTGCTCTACGCGTGGCAGGGCGGCATGGAGGGCGCGCGCGCCGTGGCCGCCGTGCTCGCCGGCGAGATCGCCCCCAGCGGCAAGCTCACCGATACGATCGCGCACACCTACGCCGACTACCCCAGCGCGACGAACTTCGGCGGCGCCGATTTTAACGTCTACGCCGAGGACGTCTTCGTCGGCTACCGCTACTTCGAGACGTTCGCGCAGGACCGGGTGCAGTTCCCGTTCGGCTTCGGCCTCGGGTACGCCTCGTTCGACGTCACCGTGGTGGAAGCGACGACGGATGCCGCCGATGCCGCATCGGCCCGCGTCACCGTGACCGTCGATGTGCGCAACACCGACGCCGTCCATAGCGGCAAGGAGACGGTGCAGGTGTACCTCGCTGCGCCCGACGGCCGGCTCGGCAAACCCGCCCGCGCGCTCGCCGCCTTCGCGAAGACCGGGCTCCTCGCACCGGGCGAGACCGAGCGACTGACGCTGCAGTTCCGCCTCGCCGACCTCGCGTCCTACGACGACTCCGGTGTCACCGGGCACCGCAGCGCGTTCGTGCTCGAGCCGGGGGAGTACGCCATCCTCGTCGGCACCGACGTGCGCTCGGCATCCCTGGCGCTGACCGTGCCCGTCGACGAGCTGCGGGTCGTCCGGCAGGTCGCCGAGGCCGCGGCGGCGCAGACGCCCTTCGCGCGGATGACGCTGGCCCGCGACGACTCCGGCGCGGCCGTGGTCGCGTGGGAGGACGCACCGCAGGCGACCGTGGACCGCCGCGAGCGCATCCTCTCGGGGCTGCCGGACGCGATCGCGTTCACCGGCGACCAGGGGATCAGCCTGGATGCCGTCGCCGCCGGCCGCGCGACGCTGGACGCATTCATCGCCCAGCTCACGCCGGAGGAGCTGGCGCTGCTGGCCCGCGGCGACGTCACCATGCACAGCCCCCTGGGCGCACCCGGCAACGCCGGCGTGCTCGGCGGGGTCTCGCCGGAGCTCCGCGCCAAGGGCGTGCCCCCGATCACGACGACCGACGGGCCCAGCGGACTGCGTCTGTCGGCATACGCCTCGCTGTTGCCGTCCGGCACCGCGCTCGCGTCGACCTGGAACCCCGCACTCGTGCGGGAGCTGGCGGCGCTTCACGGCCAGGAGATGCTCCGCAAGGGCTCGGATGTGCTGCTCAGTCCGGGGATGAACATCCACCGCGACCCGCTGTGCGGCCGCAATTTCGAGTACTTCTCCGAGGACCCCCTGGTCACCGGGCGCTTCGGCGCCGCCATCGTGCAGGGCGTGCAGTCGGCCGGCGTCTCGGCGTGCCCCAAGCACTTCGCCGCGAACAACCAGGAGACCAACCGCACCCGCAACGATTCCCGCGTCTCGGAGCGGGCGCTGCGGGAGATCTACCTGCGCGGCTTCGAGCTGTGCGTCGCCGAGGCGCAGCCGCGCACCATCATGACCTCCTACAACCAGATCAACGGCGTGTGGGCGCATTACCACCACGACCTCGTGACCACGATCCTGCGCGGCGAGTGGGGCTACACCGGATGCGTCATCACCGACTGGTGGATGGAGGATGCCGACGACCCCGACTTCCCCGACCTCACCGACAACGCCTACCGCGTGCGCGCGCAGGTGGACGTGCTCATGCCGGGCGGCGTGAAAACCGCCGACGGCCCGCAGGCGTACGCCGACGACACGATCCTGCAGTCGCTCGCGCGTGCCGACGGCCTCACGATCGGCGAGCTGCAGCGCGGCGCGCGCAACGTGCTGGGCCTCGCGCTGGCCCTGGCGCCGGTGCTCGCGGACCGAGCCGGCGCGTAGCCTGGAACGATGCCCGGTCCGTTTCACCAGTCCCGCTACCAGGTGCGCTTCGAGCGCGGCGCGGAGGGCCTTGATCGCCTCGCGCCCGCCGACGTCGTCGTGGTGGTCGACGTCCTGCGGTTCTCGACGACGGTGACCGACGCCGTGGCATCCGGCGCCCGGTTCCCCCTCGACGACGCCGCGCACGCGGTGTCGATCAACGGTGCCGCCCTTGCGGCGCGGGCGGCCGCCTCCGGTGCCGTCGTGTTGCTCGGGTGCCTGCGCAATGCGTCGGCGGTGGCCGACGCCGTGCTCGCCGAGCAGCACCGCCGCGGTGCCCGCACGAGCATCGCGGTCATCGCCGCGGGTGAGCTCGAGGGGCGGGAGCCCGGTGCGCGCCTGCGCGTCGCGGTGGAGGACGACCTCGGCGCCGGTGCCGTGATCGACGCGCTCGCCGCCCGCGGCATCGACCACTCCTCGCCCGAGGCCGCCGCCGTATGCGAGTCGCTGCGGGGCCTGCGCGCGGCGGTGCGGCACCTGCTGACCGCCGCAGGATCGGGCCAGGAGCTCATCGAGCAGGGGCGAGCGGACGACGTGCGCGCCGCCGCCGTGATCGATGCGGTCGACGCGGTGCCGGTGCTGCGCGGCGACGGGTTCGAGCGGTACTGAACCGGCGGTGGATGCCGCTCAGCGCGGCGACTGCGCCGCCAGCCGGGTCGCCGGTGTGATCTCCCGGCGGTGCCAGCGGAACAGGAACCGTTCGTCGAACGTCGGCGCGCACCTGGCACACGACGTCGCCCGCGTCACGCGGCGGTGCCGGTAGGCGACATGCCCCGCGGGACACTCACCGACCCATGGCGCCAGGTCGTTGGCCGGCTCGCCGTGGTGGGTGACGCCGCCGGTGTAGCCGATCTGCCGCGCGGTGCGTCGCCACGCGGCGCCGTGCCCGGCCGAGGCTCCGGCCAGCGCGTGGGCGACCTCGTGCAGCAGCGTCTGCCGATTGGTCTCGTCGTCGTAGCGGGCCGCGAGGTAGCGCGACACGCTGATGCGTTTATCGCGGTAGTTGCACAGGCCGGCACGCCGCTTGGCGTGGTCGAAGGCGAACGACCACGAATCGTCGAGGTGTTCGGCGAGGAGCTGCTGCGCCATCAGGCGCACGTCTTGCGGGTCCGACATGAGGGAAGAGTAGAACGTACCTACGACACTCAGGCCGTCAGTACGCGGCCGCGGCGCCGCTCGGCGGCATCGATGGCGAGCAGAGTCGACTCCAGCTGGTCTTCGGGGGCGCCTGCCTCCTGCCGCAGGAACAGTGCGCGCTTGAAGTCCGCGCGTGCCGACACGAAGTCACCCGCGTCGTAGTGCACCTTGCCGCGGTGCTGGTAGGCGAACGCGCCCAGCGCCGCCCAACCCTGGCCCTCGGCCTCTTCCGCGCAGGTCGTCAGCTCCTGCTCGGCGGCGGCGTACGCGCCGCGGAACTGCAGAATCGTCGCGTGCAGCACGCGGGCGCGCAGCAGGTCCTTGCGGGTCCCGGCCATGCGGGCCAGCCGCACCGACTGCTCCGAGATCACGAGGGCGTCGTCGAGGCGATCGAGCACCTTCAGCAGCCACACGCGCTCCAGCAGGGCCGCGAGGCTGCGCTGCTCGCCGATCTCGTCCAGACGCTCCTGGCAGGCGTCCAGGTCGACCTGCTCGCGCAGGGTGTCCCGGTCGTACCCGAGGATGAAACTCACGATCGACTCCCTTCGTACGCGGCTCGCCTGTCCAGTCTCACCCGACCCGCCGCCGGGTGCCCGAGGGCACGCCGCGTCGCCGGAACCCCGCCCCCGGCATCCGCCGCCCGTCGGGCATCCGCCCGCCCCGGCATCCGCTTGCCCCGGCATCCGCTTGCCCCGGCGTTCGCCCGCCTCCCGGCATCCGCCCGCCCCCGGCATCCGCCCGCCTCCGGCATCCGCTCTTCCGCCGAGAAACCACTTTCCGGCTCGGAAACCACGCACCGCGTGGTGTCTCAGCCGAGAAGTGGTTTCTCAGCTGCGGGGGACCCTCGACGGACGTACGGGCTCCCGCGCGCCCCGCTTGGCCCGGCATCCGCCCGCCTCCCGCATCCGCCCGCCCCGGCGTCCGCCCGCCCCGGCATCCGCTCATCCGGCGAGAAAGTGGTTTCTCGGTCCCGAGCACGCCCGCCCGCGCCCAGCCCCCGCGCGTCAGCGGTCGAAGACGGACTGCGACGGCTTCGGCGAGGGGGTGGCGTCGGCGTCGGTGGCGACGCGGGCGCCGCGCACGAAATCGTCCAGCTCGGCGCCCTGCGCGACCTTCGCCGGGTGGGGGCCCGCCGCCATGAGGCGCGGCAGCCACTCGGTCGGCAGGGGCGAATCGGATGCCACGATGACGAGGTTGCCGAAGCGGCGTCCCTTGAACAGCTGCACCTCGGCGAGCACGATGACGTGCGCGAACACCTCCCGCACGGTCGCCACCTGGCGCCGCGCGAACGCGAGCCCCGAGCCATCGGCGACGTTCACCAGCAGCACGCCGTCGGATGCCAGCACGCGCGCCGCGGCCCGGTAGAACTCCACCGTCGTGAGGTGGGCGGGGGTCTGCGCGCCGGCGAACACATCGGACACGAGCAGGTCGGCCTGCCCGATGAGGGCAGGCGGCAGACGGTCCAGGCCCGCCCGCGCGTCCCCGATGCGCATGCGCACCTGCGCGCCGCGCGGCAGCGGCAGGTTCTCGCGCACGAGGTCGACGAGGGCCTGCTCCAGCTCGATCACCTGCTGGCGGGAGCCGGGTCGGGTGGCTTCGACGTAGCGGGGGATGGTCAGTGCGCCCGCTCCCAGGTGCACCGCCGACAGCGGCTGCCCCGGCATCCGCAGGCGGTCGATCACCGCGCCCATGCGGGCGACGTACTCGAAATGCAGGTGTGTCGGGTCGTCGAGGTCGACGTGCGACTGCGGGGTGCCGGCGACGTCGAGCTCGAACCCCGACACGTAGCGCGACGGCACGATGCGCGCGATCGTGCCGTCCGACAGGCGCGCCTGCGGGGGCGGTTCTTCGATGCTCGCTCGCGCCATGGCCTCCAGGCTACCGGCCGAGCCGAAACAGGATCGAGACAAAGGTGTAATCAACCAGCTCGCCGGGCACCGGTAGCGTCGAGGATCAACACGTGCCGCCGGGGGTCTGACTGGCCAGGGCGGCTGTCCTCTCATCGGAAGGTGCACGACCCATGCTCCATTCACGTAAACGACGCGGCGCCCTGCTGGCCGCCGCGAGCGTGGCCATGGCCGCGCTCGTGCTGTCGGGCTGCTCGAGTCAACGCGACGCCGGCACCGGCGACGAAACCGGCGACGCCGATGTCGACGGAACCTTCGTCTTCGCCGCCTCGTCCGATCCCGCGGGCCTCGACCCCGCCTTCGCGCAGGACGGCGAGACGTTCCGCGTCGCACGCCAGATCTTCGAGGGCCTCGTCGGCACCGAGCCCGGCACCGCCGACCCGGCGCCGCTGCTGGCGGAGTCATGGGAGTCCTCCGAGGACGGCCTGACCCACACCTTCTCGCTCAAGGAGGGCGTGACCTTCCACGACGGCACCGAGTTCAACGCCGAAGCGGTGTGCGCCAACTTCGACCGTTGGTACAACTGGGAGGGCCTGGCCGCCAGCGAGGCACTGGCCTACTACTACACCAAGCTCTTCCGCGGCTACGCGTCCGACCCGTCATCGGCGGTGTACGCCTCGTGCTCGGCCGACGACGCCACGACGGCGACCGTCACGCTGAACCAGCCGTTCGCCGGCTTCATCCCGGCGCTGTCGCTGCCCGCGTTCTCGATGCAGAGCCCCACCGCGATGGCGGAGTTCTCCGCCGACGAGGTCGGCGGCACGGCCGAGGCGCCGACGCTGTCGGAGTACGCCACGGCGCACCCCTCCGGCACCGGCCCGTACGTCTTCGAGGAGTGGGCACCGGGTGAGCAGGTCACCCTCGTCGCCAACGAGGACTACTGGGGCGACACCGGGCAGATCGACGAGATCATCTTCCGCACCATCGACGACCCGACCGCGCGCCGCCAGGCGCTCGAGTCCGGCTCGATCGACGGCTACGACCTCGTCGGTCCCGCCGACACCGCCGCCCTCGAAGAGGACGGCTTCACCATGGTGTCTCGTCCGCCGTTCACGATCCTCTACCTCGCGTTCAACCAGGCCGTTCCCGAGCTGCAGGACCCGCTCGTGCGCGAAGCCCTGTCGTACGCGATCGACAAGGACGCCCTCATCACGCAGGTGCTGCCCGAAGGCACCGAGAAGGCGACCCAGTTCATGCCCGACACGGTCAACGGGTACAACGACGACGTCACGACCTACGAGTACGACCCCGCCAAGGCGCAGGAGCTGCTCGCGGAGGCCGGCTACGACGAGGCCAACCCGCTGACGCTGACGTTCAACTACCCCGTCAACGTGTCGCGCCCCTACATGCCCGACCCGGAGCAGATCTTCACGGTGCTCTCGGCTCAGCTGGGTGAAGTGGGCGTCGTCACCAACCCGGTCTCCAACGAGTGGGGCGACTACCTCGATCTCACCAGCGGCAGCACCGACCACGGCATCCACCTGCTCGGCTGGACCGGCGACTACAACGACACCGACAACTTCGTCGGCGTGTTCTTCGGAGCGCAGTCGAACGAGTGGGGCTTCGACAACCCGGCACTGTTCCAGGCGCTGCAGGAGGCCCGTGGCATCCCGAACCTCGAGGAGCAGTCGGCGCTGTACGAGGACATCAACGAGATGGTCGCGACCTTCATCCCGGGTGTGCCGCTGGCCCACCCGGCGCCGACGCTGGCCTTCGACCCGCGGGTCGAGAGCTACCCGGCGAGCCCGGTCAACGACGAGGTCTTCAACCAGATCGTGCTGACCGAGTAAGCGCGGCCCGTGCCGTAATGTGCGGTGCGGGATGAGGTCCGCCCTCCTCCCGCACCGCACTCCCACGCCGACGACGACGAGAGACTCACGCATTGCTGCGCACCATCGGTAAGAGGCTGCTGCTTCTGATCCCCACCCTGTTCGGGTTGAGCCTGCTGCTGTTCTTCTGGGTCCGGGCGCTGCCCGGTGGACCGGCCGTCGCCCTCCTGGGCGAGCGGGCCACGCCCGAGGCGGTGGCCCGCATCAACGAGCTGTACGGCTTCAACGAGCCGATCGTGCAGCAGTACTTCACCTGGATGGGGCAGCTGCTCTCCGGTGATTTCGGCGTCTCGCTGCAGACCGGGCGACCGGTGACCGAGGAGTTCTTGCGCCGCTTCCCCGCGACGATCGAGCTGTCGCTGCTGGCACTCATCCTCGCGGTCGGCATCGGCATTCCGCTCGGCTACTGGGCGGCCCGCCGACACGGCAAGTTCACCGATCACGCGTCGGTCGTGCTGAGCCTCGTCGGCATCACGATCCCGGTGTTCTTCCTGGCCTTCATCCTCAAGTACATCTTCGCCGTGCAGCTGGGCTGGCTCCCCAGCGACGGCAGGCAGAACCCCCGCATCGATGCGACGCACTACACCGGCTTCTACGTGCTCGACGGCATCCTCACGGGAGAGTGGGATGCCGCATGGGATGCGTTCCTGCATCTGCTGCTGCCGGCCATCGCGCTCGGGACCATCCCCCTCGCGATCATCGTGCGCATCACGCGCGCCTCGGTGCTCGAGGTGCAGAACGCCGACTACGTGCGCACCGGCGCCGCGAAGGGCATCTCGCGCGCCACGCTGCGCGACCGCTTCATCCTGCGCAACGCCATGCTGCCGGTGATCACGACGGTGGGCCTGCAGGCGGGCCTGCTGCTGTCGGGGGCGATCCTCACCGAGACGGTGTTCGCCTTCCCGGGCATCGGCTCGTTCCTGGCCGGCGCCATCTTCAACCGCGACTTCCCGGTGCTGCAGGGCTTCATCATCTTCATCGCCATCGTCTACGCGCTCATCAACCTGCTGGTGGATGTGTCGTACAGCGTCATCGACCCGAGAGTGAGGGTCTCGTGAGCTCCAGCATCCTGCCTCCCGCCCCGAGCGGCGGCCCCGTCGACGACACCGCCATCGTCGACCGCGAACTGCTGTCCGCCAAGACCCAGGGTGGATTCTGGCGTGACGTCTTCCGGCGCCTGCGCCGCAACCCCGCCGCCTGGGCCGGCGCCGTGATCGTGGCGATCTTCGTGCTGATCGCCGTGTTCGCGCCCTGGCTGGCGCCGTACCCCGAGATGGCGCTGCCGGGGGCGAAGTACATCACCCCCACCTACATCCCCGGTCCCGGCGAACTGCCGCAGTTCCCGCTGGGTCTTGACCGCTTCGGCGGCGACGTGCTCTCCAAGCTCATCTGGGGCGCGCAGGCGTCGCTCATGATCGGTGTGGTCTCCACGGTCTTCGGCCTGGCCGGCGGCGCCGTGCTGGGGCTCCTCGCCGGCACCTTCGGCGGCTGGGTCGACAACGCCGTGATGCGTGTCGTCGACATCCTGCTGTCGGTGCCGAGCCTGCTGCTGGCGGTGTCGATCGCCGCGGTGCTCGGCCAGTCGCAGCTGTCGGTGATGATCGCCGTGGGGGCCTCGCAGGTGCCGATCTTCGCGCGTCTGCTGCGCGCGTCGATGCTGCAGCAGCGCTCGGCCGACTACGTGCTCTCGGCGCAGACCCTCGGCCTCGGCCGCGGGCGCATCACGATGAGCCACGTGCTGCCCAACAGCATCGGCCCGGTCATCGTGCAGGGAACGCTCACCCTCGCGACGGCGGTCATCGACGCCGCGGCGCTGTCGTTCCTCGGCCTCGGCGGCGGTCGCCCCGAGACGGCCGAGTGGGGCCGCATGCTCACCTACGCACAGGCGGAGCTCGCCATCGCGCCGTGGCTGGCCTTCCTCCCCGGCATCTGCATCGCCGTCACCGCGCTCGGCTTCACCCTGCTGGGCGAGGCGCTGCGCGAGGCGATGGACCCCCGCACGCGCGGGCGCTGAGGCCGATCGCGGCCGGGTGCCTCAGACGGCGATGTCGAGCTCGTTGCCGGGGATGGATGCCAGCAGCTTGCGGGTGTACGGGTCGCGGGCGTTGGTGAAGATCTCCTCGGAGGTCGCCGCCTCCACCAGCTCCCCGTTCTTCATGACGCAGACGTAGTCGCTGATGAGGCGCACCACGGCCAGGTCGTGCGAGATGAACAGGTAGCTCTGGCCGTACTCGCGCTGCAGGTCGCCCAGCAGCCGCAGGATCTGCGCCTGTACCAGCACGTCCAGCGCCGACACCGGCTCGTCGCACACGATGAGGTCGGGGGAGAGGGCGAGCGCCCGCGCGATGGCCACGCGCTGGCGCTGGCCACCGGAGAGCTCCGCGGGGTAGCGGCGCAGCATCGACTGCGGCAGGGCCACGTCGTCCATCAGCTGCCGCACGCGCGCCGCGCGCTCCTTCGCCGAGCCGCGGCGGTAGAACACCAGCGGCTCCTCGATGATCCGCTCGATCGTGAACATCGGGTTCAACGACGAATACGGGTCCTGGAAGATCGGCTGCACCTTCTGACGGAAGGTGCGCAGGTCGCGTCCCTTCAACGACGCGACGTCCTGACCCTCGAAGCGGATCGCCCCGGCGGTCGGATCGACGGCCTTGAGGATCATGCGCGCCGTCGTGGTCTTGCCCGACCCCGACTCGCCCACGATGGCCACCGTCTCGCCGCGCGGGATCGCGAACGACACGTCCTTGACGGCGGCGAAGTCCTCTTTGCTGCCGCGCACCTTGTAGAGCTTGGTGAGCCCATCCACCTCGAGGATGTTGTCGACGGGGGATGCCACGGACGACGCCTCGGGCGTGCGCGGCGCGGTGGTGGCGGGTGCGGGCTCGGCGGCTGCGGCGAGGGGAGCGGGGGAGACGGCATCCGTCGTCGTCGTCGCGGTCCCGCGGAACACCTCCGGCCGCAGCCGCACGGCGGCCACCGACGGGGCCGCGGCGACGAGGGCCTTGGTGTACTCGGCCTGCGGGTCCTCGAGGATCTGGCGCGCGGGGCCCTGCTCCACGATGCGGCCGCGGTGCATGACGATCACCCGGGAGGCGCGCTCGGCGGCGAGACCCAGGTCGTGGGTGATGAGCATCACGGCGGTGCCGAGCTCGCCGGTCATGCGGCCGAGCTGGTCGAGGATCGTCTTCTGCACCGTGACGTCCAGGGCGCTGGTGGGCTCGTCGGCGATGAGCAGGCGCGGGTTGCACGCCAGCCCGATGGCGATGAGCGCGCGCTGGCGCATGCCGCCGGAGAACTCGTGCGGGTACTGCTTGGCGCGCTTCTCGGCGTCGGGGAGACCGGCGGCGGCGAGCGTCTCGACGACCTTCTTGTCGACGTTGGAGCGGGTGGCCATGCCGTGGGCGAGCAGGGTCTCGGCGATCTGCGTGCCGATGCGCGACACCGGGTTGAGGTTGGACATCGGGTCCTGCGGCACGAGGCCGATCGACCGGCCGCGGATCTTGCGCATCACCGACTCGGGCGCGCCCACCAGCTCCTGCCCGTCGAGGGTGATGCTGCCCTCCGCGATGCGGCCGTTGCCGGCGAGCAGGCCGATCACGGCCATCGCGGTCGTCGACTTGCCCGACCCCGATTCCCCGACGATGGCGAGGGTCTCTCCGGCGGCGAGGTCGAAGCCGATCTTCTCGACGGCGCGCACGGAGCCGTCCATCGTTCCGAACTCGACGGCGAGATCGCGGACCTGCAGCAGCGGCGCGGCATCCTGAAGCATGCGCTCCATCCTGCCGTGCCGCCGAGCCGGGCGCACGAGTCGGGCGACAGCCTTTACTCGTTCGTAACGCGGGACCGTCTGTCGGAATTCAGGCTGGGCGGCTTCGGCGGCCGATTCGGCGGCCGGATCGGCCCCCACAGCCTGAATTCCGACGGCGATCGGGCGCAGCGCGCGGGCTACCGTGGTCGCATGCGCACGATCGACCTCAACGCCGACCTCGGTGAGACGGTCGAGGGCGTCCCGACGGCCGATGACGCGGCCCTGTTCGCGGTGGTCTCCAGTGCCAGCGTCGCGTGCGGGGGCCACGCCGGCGACGCCGTCTCGATGCGCGCGGCCGTCGCGGCGGCCGCGGCCGGTGCCGTGGCGGTCGGCGCCCACCCGTCCTTCGCCGACCCCGCCAACTTCGGCCGTGTGCACATGAGCGTCGACCCGGCGCTGCTGCGCGCCCAGGTCACCGCGCAGCTCGCGGCGCTCGCCGCCGCCGGTGCCGACATCCGCTACGTCAAGCCCCACGGCGCGCTCTACCACGCGGTGTCCGCCGACGCGGGCGCGGCCCGGGCGGTGGCGGCATCCGTCGCCGACCTGTCCTCGCGACTCGGGCGATCGGTGCCGGTGCTGGGGCTCGAGGGCGAGATCGCGGCGGCGGCGACGGATGCCGGGCTGCGGTTCGTGCGGGAGGCCTTCCTCGATCGCGGCTACCGCGCCGACGGCACCCTCGTCGCCCGCGGCGAGCACGGCGCGCTCCTCCACGACGCGCACGAGGTCGCCGACCGTGCCGTGCGGCTCGCGGTGGAGGGTGTCGTCGTGGCGGTGGGCGGAGAGCTCGTGCGATCGGATGCCGCGTCGCTGTGCGTGCACGGCGACTCGCCCGGCGCGGTGGCCATGGCCCGTGCCGTGCGTGCCGCGCTGGAGGCGGAGGGCGTGGCGGTGCGGGCGCCATGGTGAGCGCCGCCGGCGGTGCACCGCGGATCCTGCCGTTCGGCGCATCGGCGCTGCTGGTCGAGGTGGATTCCCTCGCCGCCGTCGCGGAGCTGCACGCCCGACTGCAGTCGTCGCGGCCCGCGGGCGTGGTCGACCTCGTGCCGGCGGCGCGCACGGTGCTCGTGCGGGTCGACCCCGGCGTGCTGCCGGTGGCGGCGGCGCGCGCCTGGATCGCGCACGCCCCGCCGGCTCCCCCCGCGGCATCCGCCGTGCGGGAGGTGGAGCTGCCGATCACCTACGACGGGCCGGACCTCGCCGACACCGCGGCGGTGCTCGGCGTCGGCGTCGACGAGCTGGTGCGGCGGCATCGCGAGGCGGTGTGGACGGTCGCCTTCACCGGATTCGCGCCCGGGTTCGGGTACCTCGTGAGCGAGGACTGGCCGTACGACGTGCCGCGGCTGGATGCCGCCCGCACCCGGGTGCCCGCCGGCAGCGTCGGGCTCGCGGGTGGCTTCTCCGGCGCCTACCCGCGGGCGACCCCGGGCGGGTGGCGGCTGATCGGCCGCACCGACGCCGTGCTGTTCGACCCCGCGGCATCCTCGCCGGCCCTCCTCGCCCCCGGAACCCGCGTGCGCTTCGTCCCCGCCGCGCCCCCGTCTCACGGGCGGGCGGGGGTCGGCGCGGCGGCGGGCGCGGGGATCGGCGGCGCGCCGGCGGTCGTGGTCATCGAACCGGGGCCGCTGGCGACCGTGCAGGACCTCGGACGCGCGGGCCACGCGGCGGAGGGCATCGCGCGCTCGGGGGCGCTGGACCGCGCCGCGCTCGCCACGGCGAACCGCCTGGTCGGCAACGCGCCGCACGCCGCGGGTCTCGAGGTGACGATGGGTGGATGCCGCCTGCGCGCGCGGCGCGACCTCGTCGCCGTGGTGACCGGGGCGTGGGGCGCGATCTCCGTCGACGGGCGGCCCGTCGACCCGTACACCGCGTTCGCGTGGCCCGCCGGCGCGGAGCTGCATCTGCACCCGTTCGCCGACGGGGTGCGGGCCTACCTCGCGGTGCGCGGCGGATTCGACGCCCCCGTCGTCGCCGGCTCCCGCGCGACCGACGTGCTGGCGGGGCTCGGCCGCGGGCCGCTCGCCGCGGACGAGACGCTCGCGCTCGCCGAGGACACGGCGGGCGACGTGCCCTCCCTCGATCTGCACCCGTGGGGACCACCGCCCCACGACGAGCTCGCCCTCGCGCTCTCGCCCGGGCCGCGGGCCGACTGGTTCGCGGCATCCGCGCTGGACACCCTCTTCACCGCCACCTGGACGGTCACCCCCGACGCCGATCGCGTCGGCGTGCGGCTCGACGGCCCGCCGCTGCCGCGTGTGCGCGAGGGGGAGCTGCCCAGCGAAGGCATGGTCCCCGGCGCTCTCCAGGTGCCGCCGAGCGGGCGCCCCACGATCCTGTGCGCCGACGGACCGGTCACCGGCGGCTATCCCGTCATCGCGGTGGCGACGGATGCCGCGCTCGACGCGCTTGCGCAGGCGCGCCCGGGCATGCGGGTGCGGTTGCGTCACGCCCGCCCCTGAGCCCCCGGCATCCCCGCCACAGGAGATCTCTCGGGAACAGGACGTTTCCCGCGCGGATCGTCCTGTCGTGGGGAGTTCCCCTGTGCTCGGGATGCCGCGCCCGGCGTCGCCCGCCCCGTCACCAGTGCGCGAGCACCTCCGCGGCGCGCGTGCGTTCCGGCTCCGGGAGGGCCAGCGCCACCGCCTCGGCGAGGGTGAGCCCCTCGCCGAGCGCCTCACCCTCGGCCACCAGCTGCGGCGCGGTGGCCCGCGCCGCATCCAGCGACAGCGAATGCACCGTGAACGCCTCCACATCGAACACCCCGACCCGGTGGCGGATGGCCGTCGCCGCAGCCGACAGGGCGCCGGCCAGCCGCGGCTCCCCGCGGGCGCCCGCGACGGCGCACAGGCCCTCGAGCCCGTAGGCGGCGCCCTCCTCGTGGCGCAGCCGCAGCGAGTCCAGCAGCGTGCGCACGAACACCCGCTCGGCCTCGTCGATCGACCCCTGCACGATCAGCAGCCGCCCCTTCTGGTTGCCGGCGATCGACCGGGTGAACAGGTCGCCGCCCTCCTGCGCGATGGCGGTGGCGCGCTCCAGATGCGCCAGTGCGTCGTCGATCGAGCCGCGCAGCCACGCCACCCGCCCCAGCGAGACCCGCGTGATCGCCTCGCCCCACGGGTTGCCGACGGCGTGCAGGCGCTCCACCGCCTCGTTCAGCTCGCTCTCGGCGCGGTCGATGTCGGGATCGGGCAGCTGCACCCGTGCCGTGGCGCGCGCCGCGAATGCCATCGCCGCGGCATCCTCGTCGCCGCTCTCGGAGAACAGCCGGGTCACTTCCCCGAGCCCCGCGACCACCTCCTGCGCCGGACGCTGCCACAGCTGCCCCCACAGCGAGAAGAACCAGGCCACCGCGCGGGTGTGCTGCGTGATGGGCTGCTCCTTGCCGAGCAGCTCCAGCATCCACACCCGCACGCCCGCGAACAGGCCCATGATCCACCAGTAGATGAGCAGCGCCCACGCGAAGTCTCCGGCGTCGTCGAGCCGGTCGATGTGCACGAGGTGCCGCACGGCGGCCCGCAGATTCGCCAGCTGCAGTCCGAGCTCGGCCACCGCCTGCGCCTGGCCGGGACCGCGCAGCTGCGGGGCCAGGCGCACGACGAGATCGCGGTAGTAGTCGGCGTGCGCGGCCCGCACGAGGTCGGCCTCGCCGCGCTCCTTCAGCCGCCCGAGCGCGTACTCCCGCACGATCGCCAGCAGCGACAGCACACTGCGCCCGTCGAGATCGGTCTGCGTCACCAGTGAGCTGTCCACGAGGGCCGCGAGCCCCTCGATCGCGCCGCCCTCCCACGCGCGCCCCGGCTCCAGCGCCTCGACGCCCTCGAGCGTGAACCGCTCCGCGAACACCCCCAGGTCCTCCAGCAGCGCCCGGTGCGCCGGCGGCAGCAGGCTCACGCTCCACTCCAGCGTCGCGCGCATCGTGCGATGCCGCTCGGGCATGTCCCGCACCGCCGCCGTCAGCAGCGGCAGGCTGCGTTCCAGGCGCTCCGCGATCGCGTGCGGCGACAGCATCCGCACCTTCGCCGCGGCCAGCTCGATCGCCAGCGGCAGCCCCTGCAGTCGGCGGCAGATGTCCATCACCGCGCCGGCGTTGGCCTCGGTGAGCGCGAAGGCGGGGGCGGCGGCCTGGGCGCGGTCGACGAACAGTGCGCAGGCGCTCGAGCGCTCGGCCCGCTCGAGGGTCGCGGGGGCGCCGTCGGCGGGGGTCGTGAGAGCCTGCACGTCGTACACGCGCTCGCCGCGGATGCGCAGCACCACCCGGCTCGTCACGAGGAAGCTCGCCAGCGGCGCGACGGTGTACAGCCGCACGAGCACGGGGGCCGCCTCCACGATCTGCTCGAAGTTGTCTAGCGCAATCAGCACGCGCCGCCCTTCCAGGGCGCGGGAGATGCGCTCCTCGATGGCGGCTTCCCCGTTGTCGCGGATGCCGAGGCTGTACGCGATCGTCGGCAGCAGCAGCGCCGGTTCCAGCACGTTCTCGAGCGCGACGAAGTACACCCCGTCGGGGAACTCGTGCGCGGCGGCGAGGGCCACCTCGATCGCCAGGCGGCTCTTGCCGATGCCGCCGGGACCGATGAGGCTCACCAGGCGATCTCCGCCGTGCGTGAGCATCTGCACGACCGCCGCGACGTCGCCCTGCCGGCCGATCGTGGTCGTGTACGGCACCGGCACGCGCGAGACGAGAGCTCCGGCGTGCGGCTCGTCGTCCCCGTCACCACCGGGGGAGCGGGACTGCTCGAACCGTTCGGCCATGAGGGTCGCCAGATCGTCGCCGAGGCGTGCCTCCAGCTCGTCGGCGGTGTGGAACGGCAGGTAGGCGGCGGTGTCGTCGGACTGGATGCGGCCGATGAGCGCGGCGAGCCGCTCATCGCGGGCGTCGCTGGCCTTGATGTAGATGAGCTTGGGCATGGATGCCGGGGCGAGGTTGTACTCGTCCTCGAGCCCCGACACCTCCTCCTCCGGCGCGACCCAGCCGTAACTGTCCGCGTAGATCCCGACGAACACGTCGCTCTGCTCGAGGTACGAGCGGTACAGTGCCCGCGGCGGATGGGGCCGGGCGCCCAGCTCGAACAGCACCGGCGCAAGACGCAGCGCCTCGATCGCACGCCGGGCCGCCGCGCGCTCCTCAGCGAGCTCGCGGAGGGTGGAACTGACGAAAACACGGATCCGCTGGTCGGGCGTGCGGATCACGGGTGTCCCCCCGATCATGTGCACATCATGGCCTCTCAGGGGAGGCCGCACCAGATGCCGCGGGCGCATATACCTCAGCATCCGTACGTCGTCAAGAATCCAGCTGGACATGGCGCGTCGCAAGACATATAGTTGTTCTTTGCGCTCCCTTCCCCTTGCCCTCATATGGTGGTCGGCGGTGCCTGCGTTCCCCCGCTTCACAGCGGCGTGCGGTCGTCAGGCTTCGGGGATGAAAGGGAGCACTCCACCTGACGACAAGGAAAACGAGCCCCGCCCGGGCCCACGGAGGTAATCCCCTTGGCTGCTGCGCGCAACGCATCCAACCCCACCACCACCAACCTCAAGAACGGACGCGGAGCTTCCCGTCTTTCGTTCGCGAAGATCTCGGACACCCTGGAGGTCCCCGACCTCCTGGCGCTGCAGACCGAGTCCTTCGACTGGCTCGTCGGCAACGACGCCTGGAAGGCCCGTGTCGCCCAGGCACAGGCCCAGGGCCGCACCGACGTTCCCGAGATCAGCGGCCTCGAGGAGATCTTCGAGGAGATCTCCCCCATCGAGGACCTCGGCGAGACGATGCAGCTCTCGTTCACGAACCCCTACCTCGAGCCGGAGAAGTACTCGATCGAGGAGTGCAAGGAGCGCGGCAAGACGTACGCCGCTCCGCTGTACGTCGAAGCCGAGTTCATGAACCACCTCACCGGTGAGATCAAGACCCAGACCGTCTTCATGGGCGACTTCCCCCTGCAGACCGGCAAGGGCACGTTCATCATCAACGGCACCGAGCGCGTCGTCGTCTCGCAGCTGGTGCGTTCGCCCGGCGTGTACTTCGACCGCACGCCCGACAAGACCAGTGACAAGGACATCGTCTCGGCCCGCGTCATCCCCAGCCGCGGCGCCTGGCTCGAGTTCGAGATCGACAAGCGCGACCAGGTGGGCGTGCGCATCGACCGCAAGCGCAAGCAGTCGGTCACCGTGTTCCTCAAGGCCCTCGGCCTGTCCAGCGAAGACATCATGGCGGAGTTCGCCGGCTTCGACTCGATCGAGGAGACGCTGTCCAAGGACACGATCCTCACCAAGGAAGACGCCCTCCGCGACATCTACCGCAAGCTCCGTCCGGGCGAGCAGGTCGCCGCCGAGGCCGCCCGCGCGCTGCTGGACAACTTCTACTTCAACTCCAAGCGCTACGACCTGGCGAAGGTGGGTCGCTACAAGATCAACCAGAAGCTGGGCCTGGACAAGCCGCTGAGCGACTCGGTGCTGACGGTCGAGGACATCGTCGCGACCATCAAGTACCTCGTGCGCCTGCACCGCGGTGACACGTCGTTCGATGGCATCCGGAACGGCCAGCCCGCCGAGATCCGCCTGGACATCGACGACATCGACAACTTCGGCAACCGTCGCATCCGCGCGGTCGGCGAGCTCATCCAGAACCAGGTCCGCACCGGTCTGTCGCGCATGGAGCGCGTCGTCCGCGAGCGCATGACCACGCAGGACATCGAAGCGATCACCCCGCAGACCCTGATCAACGTGCGCCCCGTCGTCGCCGCGATCAAGGAGTTCTTCGGCACGTCGCAGCTGTCGCAGTTCATGGACCAGAACAACCCGCTCGCGGGCCTGACCCACAAGCGTCGCCTCTCGGCGCTGGGCCCCGGTGGTCTGTCGCGTGAGCGTGCCGGCGTCGAGGTGCGAGACGTCCACCCCTCGCACTACGGCCGCATGTGCCCGATCGAGACGCCGGAAGGCCCGAACATCGGTCTGATCGGCTCGCTCGCATCGTTCGCCCGCATCAACGCGTTCGGCTTCATCGAGACGCCGTACCGCAAGGTCGTCGACGGCCGGGTGACCGACCAGATCGACTACCTCACGGCATCCGAGGAGAGCGACTACATCGTCGCTCAGGCCGGTGTCGAGCTGAAGGCCGACGGCACGTTCGTCAACGACCGCGTGCTCGCCCGTCGCGGTCAGGGCGGCGAGGTCGACCTCTTCCACGCCGAGGAGATCGGCTACATGGACGTCTCCCCGCGCCAGATGGTGTCGGTGGCGACCTCGCTCATCCCGTTCCTCGAGCACGACGATGCGAACCGCGCCCTCATGGGTGCGAACATGCAGCGTCAGGCCGTCCCGCTGCTGCGCAGCGAGTCGCCCGTCGTCGGCACCGGTATGGAGGGCTACGCCGCGATCGACGCCGGTGACGTCGTCACCGCCGAGAAGGCCGGCGTCGTCATGGAGGTCTCGGCTGACGTCGTGACCGTGCAGCTGGACGAGGGCGGCACGCAGGACTACTTCCTGCGCAAGTTCGACCGCTCCAACCAGGGCACGAGCTACAACCAGCGCGTCATCGTCTCCGCAGGCGACCGCGTCGAGGTCGGCGAGGTCATCGCCGACGGTCCCGCCACGGAGAACGGCGAGCTCGCGCTCGGCAAGAACCTCCTCGTCGCCTTCATGACGTGGGAGGGCCACAACTTCGAGGACGCGATCATCCTCAGCCAGAACCTCGTGAAGGACGACACCCTCTCCTCGATCCACATCGAGGAGTACGAGGTGGATGCCCGTGACACGAAGCTGGGCAAGGAGGAGATCACCCGTGATCTCCCCAACGTCAGCCCCGAGCTGCTGAAGGACCTCGACGAGCGCGGCATCGTCCGCATCGGTGCCGAGGTGCGCCCCGGCGACATCCTCGTCGGCAAGGTCACGCCCAAGGGTGAGACCGAGCTGTCCGCCGAGGAGCGCCTGCTCCGCGCGATCTTCAACGAGAAGAGCCGCGAGGTCCGCGACACGTCGCTGAAGGTGCCCCACGGTGAGCAGGGCACGATCATCGCGGTCAAGGAGTTCAACGCCGAGGACGGCGACGACGAGCTCGGCTCGGGCGTCAACCGCCGGGTCGTGGTCTACATCGCCCAGAAGCGCAAGATCACCGAGGGCGACAAGCTCGCCGGCCGCCACGGCAACAAGGGTGTCATCGCCAAGATCCTCCCGATCGAGGACATGCCCTTCCTCGCCGACGGCACGCCGGTCGACGTCATCCTCAACCCGCTCGGCATCCCGGGTCGAATGAACTTCGGCCAGGTGCTGGAGCTTCACCTCGGATGGATCGCGCAGCGCGGCTGGAAGGTCGAAGGCACCCCGGAGTGGGCGGCCAACCTGCCCGCCGAGGCTCTCGAGGCCGCTCCCGGCACCAAGGTCGCCACGCCGGTGTTCGACGGTGCGTTCGAGGAGGAGATCGCGGGTCTGCTGGATTCGACCCTGAAGAACCGCGACGGCGAGCGTCTGATCGACTCCACCGGAAAGACGCTGCTGTTCGACGGCCGCTCCGGTGAGCCGTTCCCCGCTCCGATCTCGGTCGGTTACATGTACATCCTGAAGCTGCACCACCTCGTGGACGACAAGATCCACGCGCGCTCGACGGGTCCGTACTCGATGATCACGCAGCAGCCGCTGGGTGGTAAGGCGCAGTTCGGTGGTCAGCGATTCGGTGAGATGGAGGTGTGGGCCCTCGAGGCCTATGGCGCCGCCTACGCACTGCAGGAGCTCCTCACGATCAAGTCCGACGACATCGTGGGCCGCGTGAAGGTCTACGAGGCGATCGTCAAGGGCGAGAACATCCAGGAGCCCGGCATCCCCGAGTCCTTCAAGGTGCTGATGAAGGAGATGCAGTCGCTCTGCCTGAACGTCGAGGTCCTCTCGGCCGACGGCACCGCGGTCAATCTCCGCGACGGCGAGGACGAGGCGTTCCGCGCCGCGGAGGAACTCGGAATCAACATCTCCACCCGGTTCGAGTCGACGTCGATCGACGAGATCTGACCCGGCCAGGCAACGACAGATATCCGACACAGGAGAACTGAGAAATAGTGCTCGAATCAACAACTTTCGATCAGCTTCGCATCGGCCTGGCCACTGCCGACGACATCCGTCGTTGGTCGTTCGGTGAGGTCAAGAAGCCCGAAACCATCAACTACCGCACGCTCAAGCCCGAGAAGGACGGCCTCTTCGGCGAGCAGATCTTCGGACCCTCCCGCGACTGGGAGTGCGCTTGTGGCAAGTACAAGCGTGTCCGCTTCAAGGGCATCGTCTGTGAGCGCTGCGGCGTGGAGGTCACCAAGAGCTCCGTCCGTCGTGAGCGCATGGGGCACATCGAGCTCGCCGCTCCCGTGACCCACATCTGGTACTTCAAGGGCGTGCCCTCGCGCCTCGGGTACCTGCTGGACATGGCGCCGAAGGACCTCGAGAAGGTCATCTACTTCGCCGCCTACATGGTGATCTCGGTCGACGACGAGGCGCGTCACCGCGACCTCCCGACGCACGAGTCGAACCTGCGCCTGGAGATGAAGAACCTCGGCGACCGCCGCGACGCCCGCGTCGCCGCCCGCCTGGCGAAGCTGGAAGAGGAGCTCGCCGCGCTCGAAGAGGAAGGCGCCAAGGCCGACCAGAAGAAGAAGGTCAAGGACGCCGCCGAGAAGGACATGGCGTCGATCCGCAAGAACTTCGACGAGCAGATCTCCAAGCTCGAGCGCGTGTGGGAAGAGTTCCGCAACCTCGAGGTCGGCAACCTGAAGCAGGAGGACGACGTCTTCCACGAGCTCCAGGACCGGTTCGGACAGTACTTCGAGGCCTACATGGGCGCGGAGTCGATCCAGCGTCGCCTGCAGGCGTTCGACCTGGCTGCCGAGGCGGAGAACCTGCACCTGCAGATCTCCGAGGGCAAGGGTCAGCGCAAGATCCGCGCGATCAAGCGCCTGAAGGTCGTCAACTCGTTCCTGTCGACGGGCATGAGCCCGGCCGCCATGGTGCTCGACGTCGTTCCGGTGATCCCGCCGGAGCTGCGCCCGATGGTCCAGCTCGACGGTGGCCGTTTCGCCACCAGCGACCTGAACGACCTGTACCGCCGCGTGATCAACCGCAACAACCGCCTCCGGCGTCTGCTGGATCTCGGTGCTCCCGAGATCATCGTGAACAACGAGAAGCGCATGCTGCAGGAGGCCGTCGACGCACTGTTCGACAACGGCCGCCGCGGTCGTCCCGTCACCGGTACCGGCAACCGTGCGCTGAAGTCGCTGTCCGACATGCTCAAGGGCAAGCAGGGCCGGTTCCGTCAGAACCTGCTCGGCAAGCGCGTGGACTACTCGGGCCGTTCGGTCATCATCGTCGGACCCCAGCTGAAGCTGCACCAGTGCGGTCTGCCCAAGCAGATGGCGCTGGAGCTGTTCAAGCCGTTCGTCATCAAGCGCCTGATCGACCTCGGTCACTCGCAGAACATCAAGGCCGCCAAGCGCGCCGTCGAGCGCACGCGTCCCGAGGTCTGGGACGTGCTCGAGGAGATCATCCGCGAGCGCCCCGTGCTGCTCAACCGTGCGCCGACGCTCCACCGCCTCGGCATCCAGGCGTTCGAGCCGCAGCTCGTGGAGGGCAAGGCCATCCAGCTGCACCCGCTCGTGTGTGCCGCCTTCAACGCCGACTTCGACGGTGACCAGATGGCTGTGCACCTGCCGCTGTCGGTCGAGGCGCAGGCCGAGGCCCGCATCCTCATGCTGGCGTCGAACAACATCCTCAAGCCCTCGGACGGCCGCCCGGTCACCCTGCCTTCGCAGGACATGATCATCGGCCTCCACCACCTGACCACGGTCAAGGCGGGGGCGACCGGTGAGGGTCGCGTGTTCGGCTCGGTCGGCGAGGCGATCCTGGCCAAGGACGAGGGCACCCTCGACCTGCAGGCCAAGGTCCGCATCCGCATCCCGGGCCTGTCCTTCCTCGAGGGTGAAGCCCCCGAGGGCTACGAGCGCCACGGTCTCGTGGACGCGTCGCTGGGTCAGGCGATCTTCAACGACACCCTTCCCAAGGGCTACCCGTTCGTGCGCGAGCAGGCGGACAAGGGCAAGCTGTCGCAGATCGTCAACAAGCTGGCCGAGGAGTACCCCAAGGTCGAGGTCGCCGCGTCGCTGGACCGCATCAAGGATGCCGGTTTCTACTGGGCCACCCGTTCCGGTGTGACCGTCGCTCTCAGCGACGTGCTCACGCCGCCGAACAAGGCCGAGATCGTCGCCGGCTACGAGAAGCAGGCCGCCAAGGTGCAGGGCCAGTTCGAGAAGGGCCTCACGACCGACGCCGAGCGTCGTCAGGAGCTCATCAAGATCTGGACCGAGGCCACGGACGAGGTCCAGAAGGCCATGCGGGACAACTTCCCCGAGGACAACACCATCAACCGCATGGTGAGCTCCGGTGCACGTGGTAACTGGCTGCAGATCCGCAACATCGCGGGTATGCGAGGCCTGGTGAACAACCCGAAGGGTGAGATCATCCCTCGCCCGATCATCTCCTCGTACCGCGAGGGGCTGAGCGTCGCCGAGTACTTCATCGCGACGCACGGTGCACGTAAGGGTCTGGCCGACACCGCTCTGCGTACCGCCGACTCGGGTTACCTGACCCGCCGTCTCGTGGACGTCTCGCAGGATGTCATCATCCGCGAGGAGGACTGCGGCACCGGCAAGGGCCTGGAGTTCACCATCGCCGCTCCCGGAGCCGACGGGGCACTGCGCCGCGACGACAACGTGGAGAACTCGGTGTTCGCCCGTACCCTCGCCGCCGACGTGGTCGACGCGCAGGGCACTGTGGTGGCCGCTGCGGGCGAAGACGTGGGCGACGTGCTCATCGACAAGCTCGTCGGCGACGGCATCGAGACCATCAAGGTGCGCTCCGTGCTCACCTGTGACTCGGCCGTCGGCGTCTGCGCGAAGTGCTACGGCCGTTCGCTGGCCACCGGCAAGATCGTCGACATCGGCGAGGCCGTCGGCATCATCGCGGCCCAGTCGATCGGTGAGCCCGGCACCCAGCTGACGATGCGTACGTTCCACACCGGTGGTTCGGCTTCGGCGGACGACATCACGCAGGGTCTGCCCCGTGTGCAGGAGCTGTTCGAGGCGCGCACCCCGAAGGGTGCCTCGCCGATCGCGGAGTCCGCTGGACGCATCACGATCGACGAGACGGACAAGGCCAAGAAGGTCATCCTGACGCCCGACAACGGCGACGAGCCGCACGTCTACCCCGTGCTCAAGCGCGCGACGCTGCTGGTCGAGGACGGCCAGCACGTCACGGTCGGCCAGCCCCTGCAGGTCGGCACGCTCGACCCCAAGGAGGTCATGCGTGTCATGGGTGCCCGCGAGGTGCAGAAGTACCTCGTCAACGGCGTCCAGGGCGTGTACCGCTCGCAGGGTGTGCCGATCCACGACAAGCACATCGAGGTCATCGTGCGCCAGATGCTGCGCAAGGTCACCGTGGTCGACCACGCCGACACGACGCTGCTCCCGGGTGAGCTGGTGGACTTCAAGCGCTACCAGAACATCAACCGCGAGGCGGTCGCCGAGGGCAAGCGCCCCGCGTCGGGTCGTCCCGAGCTGATGGGTATCACGAAGGCGTCGCTCGCGACCGAATCGTGGCTGTCGGCGGCGTCCTTCCAGGAGACGACGCGCGTCCTCACGCAGGCCGCGATGGAGGGTCGCAGCGACCCGCTGGTCGGCCTCAAGGAGAACGTCATCATCGGAAAGCTCATCCCCGCCGGAACCGGACTTGCGAAGTACCGCAACGTCGTGGTCGAGGCGACGGAAGAGGCCAAGAGCGAGCGGTACCCCAACCGCATCTTCGCCTCGGACGGCGGCTACAGCGACGCCGACCTGAGCTACGTCGATTTCGACAGCTTCTCGACGGACGACTTCACGCCCGGTACCTACAACTAGGTCGAAGCGCTCCACCCGAAGGCCCCCGGCATCCGCCGGGGGCCTTCGGCGTTCCCGCCCGCGTGCCTTCCGTGCGCCGCGGCCCGCGACGACCTACCGTGGGGGAGGAGGTGGCGGATGTCCAGGATCGGTGAGCGCAGCACGTGGCTGTCATGGGCTGTCGGCATCCTGAGCGCGGGCGTCGTGGCCGGACTCGTGTGGCTCGCCCTGCCGGGCTTCCCCGCCGTCGTCGGGCTGGCCGGCGATTCGCTGGGCGGGTCCCGGGCGTCCGAGACGGATGCCCCGCAGAGCGGGACGCCCGCCGAGTGCCGCCGGCTCTACACCGACGCGCTGTGGGCAGGGCTGTCGTGGGCGCCGGGCTCGCAGCTCGATCAGGACGACTCGATGCCGCCGACCTCCGCGACGGTGCTCGTGGACTCCCTCGCCCCGAAGGTGCGGTTCACGTGCACGTGGACGTCGGAGACCGGCACCATCGTCACGACCCTGGCCGACGTCGGCTCCGACGCGGGCGCCATCGCGCAGGCGGCGCTGCCGGAAGTCGGATTCGGGTGCGGCGTCGTCGCCGAGACCAGGGTGCGCTGCACGAGGTCGGCGGAAGAGGTGCTGGAGACGCTCGAGTTCGCCGACGGCCTGTGGCTGTCGACTGTCGAGACGACGTGGCATCCCGAGCGCTACGCTCCGCGCGTGGCCGACGCCGTCTGGAACGGCTGACTCAGCCGAACACCGCGTCGACCACCGCTGCTGTGAAGCCGGTGGGCGCGAGGTTGGAGTACGTGGTGTCGATGAGCACGCCGGAGCGGTAGTAGAGCGTGCGGCCGTCGGTCACCGGGAACTCCTCGTTGGGCCACGTCTTCTCGCACCGCACGCCGCCGTCGGGCCGGTAGCACTCGAAGCCGTCGTCGGCGACCAGGGCGTTGAGGGCGTCCATCGTCGGATTCTCCTCGACCGCGCTGACGATCGTGCGGAGGTTCGTCGTCACGGCATCCGCGGCCCCCCACACGCACACGAGCGAGCCGTCGGACTGGGTACCCGACGGGCCGAAGGCCGGATCGTTCAGCGGGATGTCGCCGAGCTGGGCCAGGACCGGTCCGGACACGATCGCACGGCAATCGCGCGGCAGGTCGGCTGCGCCCGGCAGCGGAGTCGCCGTCGGGGTGGGGGTGTCGCTCGCGGGCGGCGTGGCGGTGACGGTGGATGCCGCGGGGGCCGTCTCGCCCGCACAGCCGCCGAGGAGGGCGGCGGCGGCGCCGATCGTCAGCGCGATCAGCAGCCGAGACGCCGGGAGGCGGAGCGGTCGGGTGTCCATGCCGCCACGATAGGCGTCGGCGCGTCGCGCGCCGAGTGCGACACACGACGGCACGCCTGCGGGGGAGCGCCGCCGGGGCGCGTTACCCTCGGCACTGCGGTGGCGTGTGCCCCGCGGGAGGAGTGCATCCCATGACCGACCCCAAGCCGTACGGCGAACCGGTGGAAGAACCCACATCGGTGGACGACGTGGTCGGCCGCGCCCACGAGGGTCTGGCCGATGCCGAGGCCGCAGGACGCGACGCGGTGGCCGAAGGCTACCCGACCGACCCCGCGACGGCCGACGCCGTCGCCGAGCCCGCCGCGCCCGCCAGAACCAGCGACCCGCTGTCGCCGGACTACGAGCCCTCCGACGACGATTACGCCGCCGCGGGGTACGACCCGGCGGAGCCCACCGCCCCCGTGCGCGACATGACCGATGCCGCTCCGGCGAGCGTGTCCGGGTACGACGCGTCGTCGAGCCCGGCCTACGCCGTGTCCGACACGCGCGACGACGCCCCGGTGACCACCGCGGACGAGGCGCCCGAGACCACCGCGTACGCCGCTCCCGCGGCATCCGCCTATGACACGCCCGTCGTCGCACCCAGCGAGCCGGTGGGCTCCTCGAGCCCGCAGCCGATCTTCGTGCAGGCCCCCGAAGCCCCCCGCCCGCGCGGCAACCGCGGTGCCGCCGGCGCCATCGGCCTGCTCGCCGCCCTCGCCTTCGCCGTGCTCTACCTCGGCGCCTGGCTGGGCTTCGGCGCCCTCGCCGGCGAGGTGGATGTCGACAACGTCGCCGATGTCGCCCTCGCCGCGCTCACCACGTGGGCGCTGTGGGTGCCGGTCGTGGTGTTCTTCCTCGCGTTCTGGCTGCTGGGTGCCATCATCAACCGGGCCGGATGGGCCCACTGGGTGATCTTCGGCCTGCTCGTGGGTGTCGCCTCCTACGGCGGACACCTGCTCGGCCAGCTCTTCCAGGCGCCGTTCTGGAATCTCGCCCCCAGTGAGGCCGCCGCGCTCGTCGAGAGCCAGCTGCTGGTGCCGCTGGCAGCCACCGCGTTCATCCTCGGCCGCGAGCTGACGATCTGGTTCGGTGCCTGGGTGGCCGCACGCGGCAAGCGTGTGACCGAGCTCAACAACGAGGCGCAGCGCGAGTACGAGCGCACCCTCGAAGCCGGCCCGCAGCTGTACCGCCAGTGATGGGTGAGCGCGAAGGAGTCCGGCCGGCAGCGGCCCTCGCCTTCGCGCTCATCGGCTATCTGGCCCTCGCGATCTGCGCGCTGGGCATCACGAGCCTCGTCACCGGCCGTGAGGTGGTCGACGCGCCCGGGGCGGGTCAGGTCCCCGGCATCGTCGGCATGGCGACCTCGGTCGTGCTGGTCGGCGTCGCGCTGTGGATCATGCTGCGCGCCGCACACCCCTCGTATCTCGCGGCGCTCGTGGCGGCCGTCGCGGCGTTCCTCGGCTACGTCGTGGGGCTGTGCATCGGGGCCGTGTTCGCCGGCATCGACGCGGCGCTGCTCGGCGCGGCGGTCGGCAGCTTCGTGCTGTCGTGGTTCGCCGTGGTGCTCGCGGGGGCGGGCGCGGTGGCCGGATGGGTTGCCGTGGCGCTCGTGCGCACGCGCTCCGCGCGCCCCCGCTGGCCGTGGGAGAGCGACGAGGACGAGTGATCCGCATCGACGCGGCGGGGCGGACTGTGCTGCGGGGGCCTCGGCAGGCGAGAATGTGAGCGTGGAGCGCTCGCTCGAGACCCAGGTCAGCCAGGCCGTCGATGCCTGGCTGCGCTGGTTGCCGCGATGGGAGCCGGCGACGCACCGTGGCCGCATCGCCCCGTGCCGTCGCTGCTTCGGCTCCCCGGTGCTCTCGGCCGCCGGGCTCGGGTCCGACGTGCCGCACGGGGTGCAGCACGGCCTCTCCACCCGCATCAAGACGATCGTCGATCACGCGGTCGCCGTCTACACCGCCCAGAACCTCCCCATGCTGCAGGCCGAACTCGACCAGCAGGCCGAACGCAACCGCGCCCGCACCTACCGGCCGGCGGAGAACCTCGAGCCGGAGTTCGAGGGGTTGCCGCTGGATCCCGACCCCGTTCCCGGTGCGCCGTTCCTGTTCACGATCGCCGGTATGGCGCAGGAGGCCGATGCCGTGGTCCCCGACCTGCCGCCGCTCGGTCCCGAGGCCAAGGCGGCGCTGCGTCAGGAGGTCGGGCTCGCCGACGACTACGCCAACATGATCGGGCGCGAGATCTGCGCCCTCCTGCTGCGCCACCGGCTGCGCATCCAGGAGGGCGTGACCCGCTACGTCGAGCCGCAGATCGCCGCGATGCTCGACGAGCTGACCCGCTCGCTCGACGCTCCGTTCGGCCCCGGCCTCGACGGCGCGGACCCCGCATGAGGGGCGCGGCGCGCAGCGCTGGCGCCGGTGGCCCTAGGGTGGAGGCATCTTGCATCGCGGTGTCGACCGCACGGCTCGTCGGGGAGGAGGGTGAGGCGCCGACCGGCGCCCATCGTCATCGTGTCCGATAGCTTCTCCTCCGCGCACCTCGTGCTGATCCTGCTCATCGCCGTCATCCCCACCGTCGCCGTCTACGTCTGGACCGCGCTGGCGCTGTCGGCGGTGTTCGGCAAGATCGGCCAGGAGCCCTGGCGCGCCTGGGTCCCGATCGTCAACCAGATCACCCTCGTCATGGTCGGCGGGCTGTCGGGCTGGTTCTTCCTGCTGATCCTGATCCCCGGGTTCGGCGCGCTCGCGTTCTGGGTCGTGACGATCGTGGCCGTCCACCGCATCAACCGCGGCTTCGGCCTGGGCGGCGGCATGACGGCGCTGGCTGCGCTGCTCTTCCCGGTGTGGGCGAGCGTCGTCGGGTTCGGCATCGCCCGCTGGCGGGGTACGGATGCCGCCGCCGCCGCTCCCGCCTACGCCCGCACCGAGCAGGTGCGCGTCATCGACCCGCAGCTGGGTGCCGTGCCCGCGGGTGACGGTGTCCCGGTGCCGCCGCCCCCGCCGCTGCCCGCTCCCGCCTACGCCCCGCCGCCCCTGCCCGGCGACCGTGCCGGATCCCCGGTCGCGGAGTTCGCCCAGTCGACGACTCCCGAGGCTGCGCCGGTGGCCGCGGCGACGACCGATCCGGCCGCCGCGCGCCTCGACCGCGCCGCTCCCGACGCCGGCGCGGATGTGCTGCGTCCCGCGGCGCGCTCGAGTGCCGGCTCGGCGTGGGCGCCCCCGCCGCCCCCGCCTCCCGCGACCCCCACAGCCCCCGTCCCGACCACTGCCGCCGACGAGCAGTTCGCGCCGCCCGCGGGCGAGCCCTCGCCCGCGCAGCCCGTCCCCTGGACCCCCGTCGCCGACGCGGCGGTGTCGGCGCGCGCCGATCACGACTTCGACCAGCGCTGGCCCAGTGGCATCGACGAGGTCTCGGCGATCTCGCAGCCGCCGCAGGGCGACCCCGTCGCCGCTCGCCCGGTGGCCACGGGCCTGCCCGCTCTCGCTGACGACGGCGCCGCCGGACCGGAGCGCGGGCGCGTCGGCGACGATGCCGCCCCGCGTGCCGCGGCCCCCGCCGACCCGCCGCAGTCCCCGACGGCGCCGCCGCTGCGCACCGCCCCCGTCGACATCGACCCCGCGTTCCCGTCGGTCACCCGGGCGCCCGCCGGTCCGCCGCGCACCGCGTCGCCGCTCGATCCGGAGTTCCCCCTCGACACCGCCGACGAGGTCTCGGCCGTTGCCGGCGCCCCCGTCGCCGGTGCGCCGCGCTCCGCGCTCGATTCCGTCGCGGGAGCCGACGCGCCCGCCGACGACGACGTCTTCCCCGACCACACCGTCGTCGCGCGACGCCGGCGCGTGCCGTGGATGCTGCAGCCGGCATCCGGCTCCGCCATCGACCTGCGCTCGGACGTCGTCATCGTCGGGCGGCAGCCGGCCGCCGACCCCGCGTACCGCACGGCCCAGCTCGTCGCCGTCGTCGACGACACCCGCACGGTCAGCAAGACCCACGCCCGCCTCGAACTGCGCGGCGACCGCTGGATCATCACCGACCTCGGCTCCACCAACGGCGTCATGCTGCCGACCCTCATGGGCACCGAGATCGAGGCCGATGCGGGCGCTGAGCTCGCCCCGGGGGAGCGGTTCCTGCTGGGAGATGCCGCGTTCCGGCTCGTGCGCACCGACGGCTGACCCGCCCTCGTTTGACCGGCCCCACGCTCGCGCGTATCATGGACCGGGTGTGCGCATTGCGCGCCCTGAGTCGTGCCATGGCACGGACGGGGTGGGGAAGGCGCCACATCTGAGGGACTGGGCCTGTGAACAGGCCACCCCCACGGCATATCCACTCACAAACGCGCTCGGCCGCCTCGTGCCGCGCCGGTGGATCTGTGGTGAAACCACGACGCTGTCACCGTGCAGCACAACAAGGAGAGAACGTGCCAACCATTCAGCAGTTGGTTCGCAAGGGGCGCTCGCCGAAGGTCACCAAGACCAAGGCACCCGCGCTCAAGGCGAACCCGCAGCAGGCCGGGGTCTGCACCCGCGTCTACACGACCACGCCCAAGAAGCCGAACTCGGCCATGCGCAAGGTCGCTCGTGTCAAGCTCCGCAACGGCACCGAGGTCACCGCCTACATCCCCGGCGAGGGTCACAACCTGCAGGAGCACTCGCTGGTGCTCGTGCGCGGCGGTCGTGTCAAGGACCTGCCGGGTGTGCGTTACAAGATCGTCCGCGGCGCCCTGGACACCCAGGCCGTCAAGAACCGTAAGCAGGCTCGCAGCCGCTACGGCGCAAAGAAGGGTTGAGCTAGATGCCTCGCAAGGGACCCGCCCCGAAGCGCCCCGTCGTCAACGACCCGGTCTACGGCGCACCGATCGTCAGCCAGCTGGTCAACAAGATCCTCGTCGATGGCAAGAAGTCCATCGCCGAATCGATCGTCTACACCGCTCTGCGCGGCGTGGAGGCCAAGAATGGCCAGGACGCCGTTGCGACCCTCAAGAAGGCGCTCGACAACGTGCGCCCGACCCTCGAGGTCAAGAGCCGCCGCGTCGGTGGCTCGACCTACCAGGTGCCGGTCGAGGTCAAGCCTCACCGCGCCAACACGCTCGCCCTCCGCTGGCTCGTCAGCTACGCGAAGGGTCGTCGTGAGAAGACGATGACCGAGCGCCTCCAGAACGAGATCCTGGATGCCTCGAACGGCCTGGGTGCCGCGGTCAAGCGCCGTGAAGACACCCACAAGATGGCCGAGTCGAACCGCGCCTTCGCCCACTACCGCTGGTAACCCCTGACCGGCTCGGGGACCGGCCCACCTGGTCCGGTCCCCGACCCGCGTCGGCGGGTCACCATCCCCGCGACATCCGTCACTACACGTAAGGACTTCCCCGTGGCACAAGACGTGCTCACCGACCTCAACAAGGTCCGCAATATCGGCATCATGGCGCACATCGATGCCGGCAAGACGACGACGACCGAGCGCATCCTCTTCTACACGGGCGTCAACCACAAGCTCGGCGAGACGCACGATGGCGCCTCGACCACCGACTGGATGGAACAGGAGAAGGAGCGCGGCATCACGATCACGTCTGCCGCCGTGACCTGCTTCTGGAACAAGAACCAGATCAACATCATCGACACCCCCGGCCACGTCGACTTCACGGTCGAGGTCGAGCGTTCGCTGCGCGTGCTCGATGGCGCGGTCGCCGTCTTCGACGGCAAGGAGGGCGTCGAGCCCCAGTCCGAGACCGTGTGGCGTCAGGCCGACAAGTACGACGTCCCCCGCATCTGCTTCGTCAACAAGATGGACAAGCTGGGCGCCGACTTCTACTTCACGGTCGACACCATCATCAAGCGCCTGGGCGCCAAGCCCCTCGTGCTGCAGCTGCCGATCGGTGCCGAGAACGACTTCGTCGGCGTCATCGACCTGGTCGAGATGCGCGCACTCGTGTGGCCCGGTGACTCCAAGGGTGACGTGACCATGGGCGCCAAGTACGAGGTGCAGGAGATTCCCGCCGACCTCGCCGACCGTGCCGCCGAGTACCGCGAGAAGCTGCTCGAGACCGTCGCCGAGACCGACGAGGCCCTGCTGGAGAAGTACTTCGCCGGCGAGGAGCTCACGCTCGCCGAGATCAAGGGTGCGATCCGCAAGCTCACCGTCAACGGTGACCTCTACCCCGTGCTGTGTGGCTCGGCGTTCAAGAACCGCGGCGTGCAGCCCATGCTCGACGCGGTCGTGGACTACCTGCCCTCGCCCCTGGACGTGCCGGCCATCGAGGCCCACGACCCCAAGGACGAAGAGAAGATCATCGAGCGCCACCCCGACGCGAACGACCCGTTCGCGGCGCTGGCCTTCAAGGTCGCCGTCCACCCGTTCTTCGGTCGCCTGACCTACATCCGCGTCTACTCGGGTCACCTCGACTCCGGCGCGCAGGTGGTCAACTCCACCAAGGGCAAGAAGGAGCGCATCGGGAAGATCTTCCAGATGCACGCCAACAAGGAGAACCCGGTCGATTCGGTCACCGCGGGCAACATCTACGCCGTCATCGGCCTGAAGGACACCACCACCGGTGACACCCTCGCCGACCCGGCAGCGCCCGTCGTGCTCGAGTCGATGACGTTCCCCGAGCCCGTCATCGAGGTCGCGATCGAGCCCAAGACCAAGGCCGACCAGGAGAAGCTGGGTCTCGCGATCCAGAAGCTCGCCGAAGAGGACCCGACCTTCCGCACCGAGCTCAACCCCGAGACCGGCCAGACGGTCATCAAGGGCATGGGCGAGCTGCACCTGGACATCCTCGTCGACCGCATGAAGCGCGAGTTCCGCGTCGAGGCGAACGTCGGCAAGCCCCAGGTGGCGTACCGCGAGACGATCAAGAAGGCCGTCGAGCGTCACGACTACACCCACAAGAAGCAGACCGGTGGTTCGGGTCAGTTCGCGAAGATCCAGTTCGCGATCGAGCCGCTCGAGGTCACGGCCGACAAGACGTACGAGTTCGAGAACAAGGTCACCGGTGGCCGTATCCCGCGCGAGTACATCGAGCCGACCAACCAGGGCTTCCAGGACGCGATGAACGTCGGCGTGCTCGCCGGCTACCCCATCGTGGGTGTCAAGGCGACCCTGCTCGACGGTGCGTCGCACGACGTCGACTCCTCGGAGATGGCGTTCAAGATCGCCGGTTCCATGGGCTTCAAGGAAGCCCTGCGCAAGGCCGGTCCGGTCATCCTCGAGCCGCTCATGTCCGTCGAGGTGCGTACGCCCGAGGAGTACATGGGTGACGTCATCGGTGACCTGAACTCGCGTCGCGGTCAGATCCAGTCCATGGAGGATGCCGCGGGCGTCAAGGTCGTGCGTGCCCTGGTGCCGCTGTCCGAGATGTTCGGCTACATCGGCGACCTGCGCTCGAAGACCTCGGGCCGGGCCGTCTACTCGATGGAGTTCGACAGCTACGCCGAGGTTCCTCGCGCGGTTGCCGACGAGATCGTCCAGAAGAACAAGGGCGAATAACCCTGGTGCCGGGGGCTCGCCTCACCTTCGCGGTGAGCTCCCGGCATCCACCCAACTGAATACCGACCTGTCTACTAGACTGAACCAATCCCCGTAGCGCCCCGGTCGCAATCCAGCGCCCGTGCACTACACGACTGTCCTGAGGAGGACCCAGTGGCTAAGGCCAAGTTCGAGCGGACCAAGCCGCACGTCAACATCGGAACCATCGGTCACGTTGACCACGGCAAGACCACGCTCACCGCGGCGATCTCCAAGGTGCTCGCCGACAAGTACCCGTCTGCCACCAACGTGCAGCGCGACTTCGCGTCGATCGACTCGGCTCCCGAGGAGCGTCAGCGCGGCATCACGATCAACATCTCGCACGTCGAGTACGAGACCCCCAAGCGTCACTACGCGCACGTCGATGCGCCCGGTCACGCTGACTACATCAAGAACATGATCACCGGTGCCGCTCAGATGGACGGCGCGATCCTCGTGGTCGCCGCCACCGACGGCCCGATGGCTCAGACGCGTGAGCACGTGCTGCTCGCCAAGCAGGTCGGCGTGCCGTACCTGCTGGTCGCGCTGAACAAGTCGGACATGGTCGACGACGAGGAGATCCTGGAGCTCGTCGAGCTCGAGGTGCGCGAGCTTCTCTCCTCGCAGGACTTCGATGGCGACAACGCCCCCGTCGTTCGCGTCTCGGGCCTGAAGGCTCTCGAGGGCGACGAGAAGTGGGTTCAGTCGATCGTCGAGCTCATGGAAGCCGTCGACGAGTCGATCCCCGACCCGGTGCGTGACAAGGACAAGCCGTTCCTCATGCCCGTCGAGGACGTCTTCACCATCACCGGCCGTGGCACGGTCGTCACGGGTCGCGCCGAGCGCGGCACGCTGGCCATCAACTCCGAGGTCGAGATCGTGGGTCTGCGCCCGACGCAGAAGACGATCGTCACCGGTATCGAGATGTTCCACAAGCAGCTCGACGAGGCCTGGGCCGGCGAGAACTGCGGTCTGCTCCTGCGCGGCACCAAGCGTGACGACGTCGAGCGTGGCCAGGTCATCGTGAAGCCGGGTTCGGTTACGCCCCACACCAACTTCGAGGGCACGGCGTACATCCTGTCCAAGGAGGAGGGTGGCCGTCACAACCCCTTCTACACGAACTACCGCCCGCAGTTCTACTTCCGCACCACGGACGTCACCGGCGTCATCTCGCTGCCCGAGGGCACCGAGATGGTCATGCCCGGCGACACCACGGACATGACGGTCGAGCTGATCCAGCCGATCGCCATGGAAGAGGGCCTCGGCTTTGCAATCCGTGAGGGTGGCCGCACCGTCGGCGCCGGCACGGTGACCAAGATCATCAAGTAACTCTCTCGAGTTCCTTCACGAAACCCCCCGGAGCGATCCGGGGGGTTTCGTGCGTTCGGGGTGCGTGGGACGTCGCGGCGCCTCGGTAGTGTGGGAAGGCTGCGCGCGATCAGGGTGTGGCTCGATCCGGGGGAGGCCCACTTGCGTGCACGACAGAGGCGCCCGTTTGCTCGACGTGCCATCGCCGTACTGCTCATCTCGGGACTACTGCTCGCATCGTGTTCGGCGCTGCCTGATGCGGCCGAGGACGAGTCGAGTGGCGCAGTCGATGTACGCCAGCCCGCGGATCTGCCGCTGTCTGATGCGTTCGACGGCTGGCGCGAGGTTGACCCCGTGGATGAGGTATCATTCCGCGCCACGCAGGTCGATGAGGCCCACGACTGGAGCCTGCACATCACCAGCGAGCGCGCGGGAGGAGACGCGGGTCCCTCGCTGAAGCAGATCGCCTCGTTGCCCGCTGAAGGGGTGTACGAGGTGTCCTTCGTGGCGCGAGCCGTCGACCCGGACACCCATGCCCCCGCAGACGTCATCATCGGTAACCCGATCGACATGATGATGCCCGAAGGCCAGCGGGGCAGTTCCAGTGAGCTGAGCATCGGTCGACTCGACGCGGGGTGGACTTCGTACTCTCTGACCTACTCGACGCCGGGTCCCGACACTCGCTTCGGGGTCCGCATCCACGTCCCGCGAGAGGGTGAGGTGGTCATAGACGACCTCACGGTCACCGGGCCCACCGGCATCGTGCCCGTCCTAGCGAACGGCGGCTTCCTCGACACGTCGGCACCCCTCGCGATCACCAACCAGTCACTCCTGATGGACACGGAGGACGCCTACGTCGATCTCGCATCGCGACTTGGCTGGGACGGCGATGCCGAATGGGCGCTCGTAGACGAGGCAGGGATGGTGTCCGGCGAGGGGGTGGTGCGGATTACCGACGGTCTGGGGGAGATCGACCTGCGCGGCACGGCGCCGGGGCTTCACAGCTTGACGCTCGACGCCGACCTCGAGGGGCAGTCCCGCACCCTCGTGTCGAACGTGGGGATACTCGCCGACGGCCCGAGCCGCCGGGATCCGTCCACCATGGCGTTCGGCGTCCATCTGCACTATGAAGACGGCACTGCTCGCACCTCTGCTCTGATCGAGTCGTTCACCACTCTGGGTATCGGACATGTGCGCGCCGACGTGCCCTGGTGGTGGAGCGAGCGCGAAGACGGCACGTACGTGTACGACCGTGAGATCAGGGACGCCATGGCGCACTACGCGGATCTCGGTCTCTCGGCCCTGCATGTGCCGGTCTACTCCAACCGGCTGTACGACGACGGGCGGACGCCGAGCACGCCCGCGGGTCTCGCCGCGTACGCGGAGTACACCGCCGACATCCTGTCCGAGTTCGACGACGCCCACAGTGACGTCGAGGTCTACAACGAGTTCGAGCATCTCGGCACGAGTGCCTGCGGGCCGACTCCGGACTGCTACATGGACATGCTGCGAGCTACCGCTCCGGCCATCCGGGGCGTATCGCCCGATGCCCGTATCGTGGCTCCGGGTAACGCGGGGATGGGATTCCATCTGGACTGGCTCGAGAGGTTCTTCGACCTCGGCGGTCTGGAGCACATCGACGCGGTGAGCGCCCATCCGTACGTGAATCCGGAGGAACCCGAGTCTCTGATGGCGGATCTCGAGACGCTCTCGTCGATGATCTCCGCGCGACTGCCGGAGGGGCAGACCCGCGATATCTGGATCTCGGAGATGGGGTGGGCGACCATCCCCACGTGGGTGACGGATCGGCAGCAGGCTGCCTACACGCTCAGGTTCGCGGCGTTGGCGATCGCGCGCGGGGTCGAGCGCATCTACTGGTACGAGGCGGCCGACAGCGGGCGTTCCGACACCATCACCGAATCGAACTTCGGACTGTACGAACACGCGTCCTCCGCGTTGCCGAATGCGAATGCCCCCAAGCCCGTTGCGCTGGCGCTGGCGACATACGAACGGCTCATCGGCGACCGCCGCTTCTCGCACGTCGAGGACCTCGGTCCCGGGGTGCACTCGGTGGTGTACGGCGACGGCGCCTCGACCGTCCGCATCGCGTGGTCGACCGCTGCGCCGACGCCGATTCGCATCGTCGGCGAGCAGGTGGCGCTTGTCAGCATGACGGGGGCGCCGCTCGGTGGCGAGACGTCGGTGGCGGGGGAACGGCCGGTCGTCCTCACCGACGAGCCGGTCTTCCTCACTGGGGAGGCCTCGGTCGCTCTCGGTGATTGAGGAATCGACCCCCACATGGGTGGCGAGGGGACGCCGCGTACGGAATGCGCCTTCCGTGCAAGTACGCTGGGATGCGCGAACGGTAACGTGCCCGGTCGCGTGGGGTGGAGCAAAGTAATCGTGGTGCCAGACATACAACCTGAAACACCGTGGTGTTCGCTGATAACCGTGACGTACAACAGCGCACGCGCGTTGGAGGAATTCTGGGGGCGCGGCGCGTCGATTCCACCCGGTGTGGAGTGGATCGTGGTGGACAACGGGTCCACCGACGGCAGCCCTGAGATCGCCGAACGCGCGGGGGCGACGCGCGTCATCCGCCTCAGCGACAACCGCGGCTTCGGCGCAGCGAACAATCAAGGGCTGACCGTGGCGCGAGGCGGATTCATCGGTTTCGTCAATCCCGACATCCGCGTCGACTTCGACGACCTCGCCCGTCTCGCGGAAGTCGCCACGCGGGAACAGGCGGTCGTGGCACCGCAGCTGCTGAACGCCGACGGCACTGTCCAACCGAACGGCCGTGGCTTCCCCTTCCTGGCGGACAAGATCCGCAACAGGCTGGGACAAGAGTCCAAGCTCGCGGGCCGCTACCTCCTGTACGCGGATGCCGAGGAACCACGGCACGTCTGCTGGCTGATGGGAGCCGCGGTGTTCGGCAATAGAGCGGACATCGAAGCGTTCGGCGCGTGGGATCCGCACTTCTTCCTCTACTACGAGGACAAAGACTTCTGCCTTCGCGCCTGGCGTGCGGGGATACCCGTGGCGCTGGTGCCAGACGCCAGATGGGTCCACGGGTGGGCGCGGGAGACCGCGACGTGGAGAGCGACACCGTGGCTGCGTGAACTGGCCTCCATGGCCAAGTTCTACGCCCGCTACCCGGAGTTCCTCGGCCCCCGCCGTCTCGCCGCGCGGAAGCACGGGGACGTGCACCGGCGGGTCTACGAGGGAGCATCATGACCCCGCCCCCGCCGGTGTCTCTCGTCCTCACCGTGCTGAACGAAGCGCGCACGATCCCGAGCTTTCTGGCGAGTGTGAGAGAGCAGACCAGTGTTCCCACGGAGATCGTCGTCGTGGACGGCGGATCGACAGACGACACCGTGGCGATTCTGCGCAAGTGGACGCCGCCTGGCGGCTGCACGATGTCGGTCGTGAGTGCCCCCGGCGCGGGCATATCGGAGGGCAGAAACCGCGCCGTTCGCGCAGCGGCCCATGACATCGTGCTCGTCACGGATGGCGGCACCGTGCTGGAGCCGCGTTGGGTGGAACGCATGCGGGCGGCGTTCGACCGGGAAACCGAGCCGACCGTGGTGGGTGGGTTCTTCCGGCCCGTCGGAGCGGCCTTCATGGAGCGCGCCATCGCGTGCACCGGCACGCCGCGGCGCGAGGAGGTCTCGGAGGCGACGTTCCTCCCTTCGAGCAGGTCGTTCGCCTTCACGAAGAACGCATGGGAGAGCGCCGGCGGGTACCCCGAATGGCTGGACTACTGCGAGGATCTCGTTTTCGACCTGCGGCTGAAGGAACGTGGGAACACCTTCGCCTTCGTCCCAGACGCCGTCGTCACCTGGTCCGCCAGATCGAGCCTGCCCGGCTTCATGAAGCAGTATTACCGATACGCCCGCGGCGACGGCAAGGCCGGCCTGTGGCCGAAGCGTCATGCGGTGCGCTACGCCGCCTACGCGACGGGCCTCGCGCTGACGGGCGCGAGCTTCGCCCAGCCGTGGGTGCTCGTGCCCCTGGTGGTGGGCTTCGCGGCCTACACGTCGAAGTTCGTACGTCGGGTGTTCGCCCGGCGGGACCAATTCGGCGCGCTCACACCGCTCGCACTCGGTCTCGCCCCGGTGATCGTCGTCGCAGGTGACATCGCCAAGATGGCCGGCTACCCGGTGGGCGTGCGCTGGCGGGCGCGACGGCACCCAGCGGAAAGCGAGGTCTGATGCATCCGCCGCTGGAAGACCTCGCCTGCATCGTCGTGCACCACCGCAGTCCGCAGACGCTGCTCGCGACCGTTGATGCGCTGATCCACTCCGGTGTGGTGGCGGAGCGCATCCTCGTGGTGGACAACAGCGCGGAAGCAACGCTGGCCACGGAGTTGCGTCCTCGAGGCATCGGGCTTCTGCAGACGCGAAACCGGGGGTATGCCGCGGCCATCAACGACGGGCTGGCTGCGCTGGATCGTTCGTCTGGGATACGCGAGTACACGCTGGTGGCTACGCACGAATCCCTCGCGGAGCAGACTGCGGTGAGCGAGTTGCTCGCAGCGATGCGCTCCGACGACGCGATCGCAGTGGCGGGTCCGACGCTGGTGGTCGCCGGACAGACCGACCGGACGTGGTCGACCGGTGGCTACCTTTCACCATGGCTCAAACTGCCCAGACACCATCTCGCCGACGACGCGAGTGGTCGCGTGCGGGACCGTGATTGGCTGGACGGTGCGTTCACGCTCTACCGGACAGCGGAGTTGCGTGCGCATACGCTCGACGAGCTCTACTTCCTCTACTTCGAAGAGACCGACCTCCACACGCGCATGCGTGCAGCGGGGAAGCGGGTCGTATGGGTCCCCGCGGCCACAGTGTCGCAGACATCCAGTGGCATCCCGCCGCGCCTGCTCGGGCGCAATCTCTTCCTGTTCCACAGCAAGCTCTTCTCCCGCCGACGTGGACGCTGCGCCGTGCTCTACGAAGCGGCCAGGTCGCAGGCTCGCGTGCTGTTGGCGCGGCGCGGACGATGGTCCGACGCCCGACAGATCGTCGCCGGCTGGTGGGACGCGGAGCGACTCGTCACAGGGCGCGCGCCACGCCACCCCTACCCCAGCGAGAGCGCAGCACGCGGATGACCATGTCCGCGACGCACGTGTGGCTCAGAGCAGCGGCGGCCGCTCTTGTCTCGGTCGGTCTTTTCCTTCCGAGCATCTTCGACGAGATCGGCGGGCTGCGACTGTTCGTCGTGGCCGCAGGCTTCGTCGCCTTCCTGCTCGAAGTGCTGCTCAGTGCGCATGCTCCGAGGCGGAAGCTCGTTCTTGCGGTCGGCACTGCCGGCTATATCGGCGTCGTGGTGGTGCTGACGGAGCTCATCTCCCGCATGCTGCAGGATCGGATGTTCGCCGTGAACGCGCAGCATCTGTTCGTGATGCTGCCATTGTTCGCGGCACTCGGGACAACCGTCTATCGCTCGGCTGCTGCGCGCATCTATCTGCGCGTGCTGATGGCCGTCGCATCCGTCGTCGCTGTCCTCGCCGTGCTCGAATCGGTGCTGGGGCTGTCGCTGCTGGGTCGAGAGTACGAGTTCCTCACGAGTCAGCGGGAAGGGCCCACTCGCGCGCTGGTCGGGTCCGACAACCCACTCGTGCTGGGCGTGACTCTCGCTGCGCTCGTGCCGCTGACGCTGAAGCTTCGACCGGTCTGGTCAAGGGCCCTCCTGACCGCCCTCCTCATCGCGGGGGTGTGGGCCTCCGGCAGTCGCGCGCCCGCGATCATCGCGACGGGCGTTGCGATCGTGCAGTTCATCCCGTTGGTGCGCTCGCTCGTGCAGCGTTTCATCCTCTGGGTCTACATCCTCGCCGGTGCGGTGATCCTAGGCCTCGCATACGCTTCGGTGTTCCTGTGGAGCACATACATTCCCGGGGCTACAGGGGTCGATTACAGCTCGAACTATCGGTCCGCGCTGTACGCCCTCGTGCCTCAGGTGCTGTGGGAACACCCGCTCGGCTATCTGCTCGCGTCGCCGCCCCCGGGTCGGTGGATAGTGGGATCCGAGCTGCACGGAGATTTCGACATCGTGCGTTCGCTCGACTCGGAGATCGTCTTCGCGGTCTTCGGGCTCGGATGGGTGGGGCTCGCTTTCTTCATCGGGGCCCTGCTCCTTTCCATTTCCACACTTCGCCGCGACTACTCGCTCGGACTGTCGGCACTCGTTCTCACGTCGCTCGGATTCATCATCGCGCTTCACGGCTGGGATTCCATGAGTCCGTTGTGGTATGTGCTACTGGGGGCGTGCGCGACCATTAGCGTCGAACCTCGCTTGCGACGATTCGCCGGTCGCCGACGACGCCGCCGCGAGTCGGTGACGGCGCAGCCGGTAGGATCAGGCGATGGCAGGCGTCCTCGCGATGGCGTCTCTGATTGATGATGCTGGGGTGCGCATGATTCCGATGAACGATCTCTCAAGGGGGATTTCCCGCGACCGATTGTTGCTGGAGGAATCGATAAGAGACGTCCTCGACTCGGGTTATGTGGTCATGGGCCCACGTCACAAAGCGTTCGAAGGTGCCCTGGCGGAATACCTGGGGGTCGAACACGCTCTCGGTGTGGCTTCCGGCACCGATGCGCTTGAACTCGCGATCAAGACGGTGATGCCTGCGGGCAAGTCCGTCGTGCTCACCGCCGCCAACGCCGGCGGGTACACCTCGGTGGCGGCGCGTCGCGCGGGGTTCGACGTCCGGTATGCGGACGTCGACGCTGAGACGCTCTGCATCAGTCTCGACACGCTCGAAGCGGCGCTCGACAGCGAGGTTGGTGTGGTGGTGATCACGCACCTCTACGGGCGACTCACCGATATCCGCGGCCTCGTAGAGCACTGCCACGCTCGCGGAGTGCGGGTCGTCGAGGATTGCGCTCAGGCGATCGGGGCTCGGCTCGACGGCCGTTCGGCGGGTTCGTTCGGTGACGTCGCCGCGATCAGTTTCTATCCGACCAAGAACCTGGGTGCGATCGGTGACGGTGGGGCCGTGGTCACGTCGGACGAGCAGATCGCGCGCGAGGTGGCGCAGTTGCGCCAGTACGGTTGGTCGTCCAAATACAGCATCGCCATCCCCGGCGGCGTCAACTCGCGCCTCGACGAGATCCAGGCCGCCATCCTCCTCGCCCGGCTTCCGCTGCTCGACGGGTTCAATCAGCGCCGTCGGGAGATCGTGGAACGCTACAGGGTCGCGGCTTCCGATGGGCCGCTGCGCGTGCTCGCAGCGGACGGCGAACACCATGTCGCGCATCTCGCCGTCGCGTTGGCGAGCGACCGTGACGACGTGCGGGCGCGTCTGGAAGCAGGCGGCGTGCACACCGACGTCCATTTCCCCGTGCCGGACTACGCCCAGCCGGGGTTGGGCTCTGCGCAGGCGCGCCTGCCCACGACTCATGCCGTTGCGGGCCAGATCTTCTCGTTGCCGTGCTTCCCGGAGTTGCGCGACGACGAGATCCAGCAGGTGTGCGATGCGATCAAGGCACTGCGTTGAGTGCCCTCCGTCCATCGTCCCGTTACTTCGACAGGCAGGCCAGCTCTCATGACTGATGCATTCGTACATCCGCAGGGGATCTGCGAGACGGAGTCGGTCGGTGCGGGAACCACCATCTGGGCGTTCGCGCATGTGCTGCCGGGGGCTGTCATCGGCCGCGACGCGAACATCAATGATCATGTCTTCATCGAGAACGACGTCGTGGTCGGAGACCGCGTGACCGTGAAGTCCGGCGTCCAGCTGTGGGATGGCATCGAGTTGCAGGACGACGTGTTCGTCGGGCCGAATGCCACCTTCACCAACGATCCCTTCCCCCGGAGCAAGCAGTGGCCGGAGCGGTTCGCGCGCACCATCGTGGAGCGCAGGGCGTCGATCGGTGGCGGCGCCGTCATCTTGCCCGGCATCAAGGTCGGCGAGAGCGCCATGGTGGGTGCGGGAGCCGTCGTGACGCGTGACGTTCCGCCGTACGCGATCGTCGTCGGAAACCCGGCGCGCATTGTCGGCTATGCCGACACCCGTGGACAGGCCGACGACGTCGCCGAGTCCGCAGCAGGCCACCCGACGCCCGCAGGACTCACCCCGTTGCGAAACGTCAGCGACATGCGGGGATCCCTCATGGTGACGGAGTTCCGCTCCGACATCCCCTTCACTCCGCAGCGATTCTTCACCGTGTTCGACGTTCCTTCCCGTGACGTCAGAGGTGAGCACGCGCACTATGAATGCGAACAGTTTCTCGTCTGCCTGCAGGGATCCGTGCGAGCGATCGTCGACGACGGGCAGACGCGCACCGAGTATCTTCTCGACGGCCCGACCAGAGGGCTCCACATGCCCGCGCTGACCTGGGGCACGCAGTACGCTTACTCCCCGGATGCCGTGCTCGCCGTCTTCGCGTCCCTGCCGTACGACGACGCCGACTACATCCGTGTGTACTCCGAGTTCAAGCGGATCGTCGAGCAGAAGCGGGAGACCGAGGCGCTGGCGGGATCGGCGGCGAGGTGAGCGCGGCAGCTCCGGCGCCGTCGCCCTGGACCTCATGAAACGCATCCTTCGTGCGGCTCTGGTCGTCGGGACGAGTTCCCTCGTCGTAGTCGCCCTCGGGGCGCTTCGGCACAAGTTCATCGCCCTGGGGGTGGGTGCCGAAGGCGTGGGCGCACTCGGCATCCTGGCATCGACGGCGAACCTCGGCGTCGTGCTGTTCAGCGTGGGGCTGAACACCAGCGGCGTTCAGTCGGTGGCCGCGGCAGCGCGGGACCCAGACGCGCTGGCGCGCGTGCGGGCGGGCCTCCTGCGTGGGTCGATGTGGCTTGCGACCCTCGGTGGCATCCTCGCTGTCGCGGGTGGTCTGGTGTGGAGCGCGGCGCAGCCCGGCGGGGCGTTCGATCCGGTGATCGCCGTCGCGCTCGGGATCACCTTGTCCTCGATGGTGCTCAGCGGTGCGCAGCTGGCGCTGCTCAACGGCATGGGCCGGGTGGGACTGTTGGCGGTGTGCAACAGCGTCGGGGCGGTCGTGGGCACCGCGGCGACCATCGCCGCCCTGCAGTTCTCCGGCCAGGCGGGGATCGTCGCGGCGCTCGCGGTGGCACCACTGGCCACCGCTGTCTGCAGTTCCTGGTTCGTGTTGCGTCTCCGTGACCGGTCGCAGCGCGTGCTCATGCGGATGTGGATGCCGGAGTTCCGGGGCATGGCCTCCGTCGGGGGCATGGTGATGCTCGGCCTGATCGTCACCAGTGCCACGCAACTCGGGGTGCGATTGTGGATCGAAGACCGCCAGGGCATCGCGGCAGCCGGCCAGTTCCAAGCCGTGTGGACCATCACGACGCTCTACATGGGCTTCGTGCTGTCAGCTCTCGCCGCCGAGTACTTCCCTCGTATCAGCGCCGAAGCCACCGAGACCCGGCGGCTGAACAGGAGCGTCGATGTCCAGGTTCGGGTCGCACTGCTTCTCGCCTGGCCGGTACTGCTGTGGCTGATCGTCCTCGCGCGGTTCGTCCTGGAACTGTTGTACTCGGCGGAATTCGACCTCGCCGCGGGACTTCTCCGGTGGCAGTTGGTGGGCGATGTGTTGAAGATCGTCGGTTGGGCGGTCGCGTTCCTGCTGCTCGCGCGTAAGGCGCGCGTGTCTTTCTTCATCGGCGAGATGGTCTTCAATGCGACCTACCTGGTGGGGGTCGTCGCGCTCCCGGGGGAAGGGCTCAGCCGACTCGGAATCGCGTACGGATGCGCCTACGGCGTCTACGTGGCGGTACTCCTGGTGTTGGCCTTCCGCGAGACGCGCTTCCGTGTGAGCGTGCGGACTTCCTTGCTTCTGGCTATGGTGCTGGTCTTCGCGCTCGGCGCGGCGTGGGCGATGGAGACGGGTTCGATCGTCGGCGTGTACGTCGCAACGGCACTCGCCGCTGTCGGCACGGTTGTCGCTCTGTGTCTGCTGCAGCTGATGCGCGTCGCTGAGCGCCGCGAGGAGCAGTCTCAGCTCGAGGAACCACGCTCGCCGTCGACAGCCGACCGACTCGGATGAAAGGGCGACGCTTGGACACGCGCGCACAGGAGCTGATCGCGCAGCACCGACAGGAAGTCGACCAGCTCATCGATCTGGCGGAAGCCGACCTCTCCCGTGGCAGGCTGCGGTCGGCGGCCGCGCGGGTGCAGTCGGCCGCCCGCTACGCGTGGTACAGCCACCCCGGTGTCTTCAGGGACGAGCGCATGGAGAGACTGACTGCTGCGCTGGGATCGACGCTCGCCCCGGGCCGGCGCGCCTCATACGACGTCGCGGGCCATCTGGTTCATGTGGCCACGCAGGCATATCGGCAGGGCGGCCATACGAGGCTCATCCATCGTTGGATGACGAGCGACCCCGCTCGCACGCACTCGCTCGTCCTCACCGGACAGCAGGGCGTCCCCGTGCCGGATGAACTCAGCGAGGCGGTCGCGGCATCCGGCGGCCGCGTCATCGACCTGGGAGGGTCGAGTGACCTGATGGAAAGAGCCCGACAGCTTCGTGGGCTTGCCGAATCCGCGCCACAGGCCATCGTGCTGCACATCCATCCCTACGACGTCGTGCCGTCGATCGCACTGCAGGATGCTGCGCCGCCGACCGTGCTCCTCAACCACGCGGATCATGTGTTCAGCCTCGGTTTCGATGTGGCCGACCTGGTTGCGGACATCCGCCCCGCCGGCCAACGGCTCTCTCTCGCCGCTCGGGGCGTGCGGCCGGAGCAGACGACGGTCCTGCCGCTGCCGCTCACGCCTCCTCCAGCGTCGTCGCGGGCTGCGGCGCGGACCAAGCTCGGGATTCCCGACGATGCCGTCGTGCTGACTTCCATCGCCTCCGCGTACAAGTTCGGCGCGCCGGAGGGGCGGCACTTCGTCGACGTGCATCGAGAGGTTGTACGCCGGCATCCGAACCTGCACATCGTGGTCGCCGGGCCAACCGACACCGGCAGGTGGGCCGAGCTCGCAGCGGAGTCAGACGGTCGTGTGAGGGCGCTGGGCGTGATCGCAGACGTGGACGACCTTTACGCGGCGGCGGACATCTACATCGACTCGATGCCGTTCGCGTCGTTGACGTCCTTGCTGGATGCCGCGCTCAGGGGCCTCCCGGTCCTCGCGCTGACAGGGCGGATCACCCACACCGTGCTGAGCTCGGACGATATCTCCTTGGCGGGGTCTGGCGTGCAGTTCGCAGAGCCGGAACCGTACCTGCGGGAACTCGAAGAGCTGATCACCCGGGCTGACCACCGCGAACAGGTCGGTGCCGCCCGACGTGCTGCGGTGGCCCACGATCACGTGCCGCCCGCATGGAGCCGCCGCGTCGCAAGCCTGCTCGATGAGATCCCGCGGGCCGCGGCAGGTGCGCCGGAGGCGCACGCGGTGGCTCCGATAGCGAACGACCGTGCAACGATGTCGTGGATCACCGATGAGCTGGTGCGGTTCCAGATCGCCTCCGGGCTCTCCGAGCCGGTGTGGCAGGCGCAGTTGCGCGACGCGCCATATCTTCCATTCGCCGCAAGGGTGCGCCTTCTCTCCGCTGCGCCGCGGTCGGCCCGGATGGGTGGCGCGAGTTTTCTCCTGCCGGATGCACTGCGGTCGCGAATCAAGACAGGAATGCGTCGACTCAGAGGACGGCCGACCAGCGACAAGAGGCGTCGCCCGCCCGCCTCTAGAATCAACTAATGCAAGCCGAGTCCCGACGCGCCGCGCGCACTCAACGGTCCCGCGCGGAAGTGCAACGTCGGCATCGCCGACGGGCCCGCGTGTGGATAGCCGTCGGCGTGCTGACGATCATCGTGCTGAGCGCGCTCACATGGCTCGCTATCAAAGCGCTCACGGTGAAGAACGAACTGGAGGCCGCCAAGAGCCTCATCGCGAATCTGGACGACGGGCTGGAGCTGGACGCGCGGCTGTCGCTCGTCGGTGACCACGCGGTCCAGGCGGTCCGGGCAGCCAACGACCCGCTGTGGGCTGCGGCTGAGAGCGTGCCCGTTGCGGGAGAGAATCTCCGGGCCGTGCGGCTGGCGAGCGAGGCCCTCGACCTCATCGTGAATGACATCGCGATGCCGGTGCTGTCGGTCAAGGACGATCCGAGTACCGCGTCGCTGCTCCCGGCGATTCTGCCGATCCTCGAGACGAACGCCCCCGCGCTGGACCGGCTGGCGACGGACATGGACACCCTGCTGTCGGCAACGACGCTGATCGGGCCCGTGCGCTCCGGAATCGAGCAGGTCGGCAGCGTGACCACGATGGCGGCGCCGCTGGTGCGTGCACTCCCCTCGCTGCTGGGTGTCGAGGCGCCGAAGTCCTACCTCCTTGTGTTCCAGAACAACGCCGAAGCACTGCCGCTGGGGGGGAGTGCCGCATCCCAGACGCTCGTCTCGGCTGACAGTGGCAACCTCGCCATCACCGCGCAGGCCAGCAGCGCATCGTTCACTCCCGGTGTTCCTGTCGATGTCGCCGTCGATCAGAGCGCGCTCGATCTCTACAGCAGCTATCTGGTCGACCATGTGAACACCTCCACGAGTCGTCCGGACTTTCCCACGGCTGCGAAGATCCTGCGCGCGTTCTGGAATCGGGACATCGACCCCACGCCCATCGATGGAGTGGTTTCCATCGACCCCATCGCGCTCGGCCGGGTACTGCTCGCGACGGGACCGATCACGGTGAGCAACGTGGAGATCTCCAGCGACAACGCGCTGCAAGTGCTCCTCAGCGACGCCTATGAGTGGTGGAATCCCTACGCGAGCGTGGCAGAGGCCGCTGCATCGGATGCGTTCTTCGCAGGAGTCGCCCAAACGGTGTTCGCGAAACTCTCCACAGGGGAGTTCGACCTGAAAGACATGGCGTGGGCCGTGAGTGAGAGTATCCAGCGCGGCAACATCATGCTCTGGAGCGAGGATCCCCACGTCGCCGGGCTGACCGAAGGGGAGCGCCTTTCCGGGGCGCTGCCTGCGGACGACGCCGAACATGCGACAGTCGGCGTCTTCTTCAGGAACACCTCCGCATCGAAGATCGATTTCTACATGAACTCCGCCGTCGACGTCTCACAGTCATGCGAAGCGGGCACCACTTCTTTCACAGCGACTGCGACGCTCAATCTCGACATCACACAGGCCGATGCCGACGCCCTCCCCCCTTACGTCAAGAGCGGCACGGCCGGCTCCGAGCGGTTCCGCACCGAGGTCTTCGTGTACGGGCCGGTGGGTACGGTGGCCACCGGTCTGGCAGCCGACGGTGTCGCGGTGAACCCGCTTCGCAGCGACATTCGTGATTTGGGTCGGCCCGTCATCTCCTTCGAGATGTACATTGCGCCCGGAGCAACTGAGACAGTGACGGCGACCTTTTCCGGGGACGGGGAATTCGGGCCGCTTGATGTGCGCACCACCCCGATGATCAGGGAGACGGCTGTCACGACGAGCGCGAGATGTGGTCAATAAGTTGTCGGCGCATATAATCTGTGCAGGCTCTAAGCATTCTCATAGCTGAGTGCGCAAGTGAGGGGACCTGGGGGGAAACAGGTATGAATAGTGCAGGGGGGGTACGGCGACCGAGCGCCGTACGTCGAGCTCGAGGTCGCCCATCGCGTTCGCGTGAACGGGTGACCGTCCGTACTCGCGAGGGCCGCCCCGACTGGGCTGAGAAGTACGCCAGCAGGCTCTTCTACAGCGACCTGCTCGTCATCGTCGCGACCATCGTCGCCTATTTCTTCATCGCCGTCGAGGATGTCCGGCTGGACATCGCCTGGGGCGACGAGCGCACTGCGCCGTACTGGCTCTTGCTGTCGATATTCGCGCTGACGTGGCTTATCGGGCTCGCGGTGTTCGATACGCGCGATCGGCACGTGGTCGGAAACGGAGTTGTCGAGTATCGGCGCCTGGTGAATGCGACGCTGGCCGTTTTCGCGCTGCTCGTGGCTGCGGCGTTCTTCATGCGGATGGACTTCCCTCGATCTTTCTTCGCCGTGGCGCTTCCCACTGGGATGGCTTTGCTCGTGTTCTCGCGTTGGCTTTGGCGCCAATGGCTTCGCAGGCGGCAGATCAAGCGCACATACGTCTACCGCACCATCGTCGCCGGCGAGCCGTACAAGGCACAGCACGTCATCAGTTCCATTCAGCGAACCGAAGGCACCGGGCTGGACATCGTGGGGGTCGTCACGTCGCGGGGCGCATCAGGCGCCATCGAAGGCGTACCCGTCCTCGGTGACTATGACGCCATCGAACAGCTCATGGACAGCGCCGACATCGACACGCTGATCATCGCCGGCGCCGACGCGCTCGAGCCGACGACGATGCGCCGCATCGGCTGGGCGATCGCCGATCAGGACAAGTCCCTCGTGGTCGCTCCTGCCCTCACCGACGTCGCGGGCCCCCGTATCCACACCCGTCCGCTGGCAGGTCTCCCGCTGGTGAACGTGGAGTTCCCGACGTTGGAGGGCCAGAAGCGCTTCGTGAAGCGTTCGTTCGACATCGTGGGTTCTCTGCTGCTCATCGTGGTCACCTCGCCCGTGCTCCTCGCGACGGCGATGGCCGTGCGGCTGGAGAGCCCAGGCCCCGTCCTCTACCGGCAGACGCGCATCGGCCGACGCGGTGAGCGGTTCGGCATGCTCAAGTTCCGGTCGATGATCGCCGACGCGGACGATCAGCTGGCCAGCCTCCTCGACCTGCAGGGCACGAGCGACCGTCCGCTGCACAAGGTCATCGACGATCCCCGCATCACGCGCGTCGGACGAGTCATCCGCAAGTACTCCATCGACGAGCTCCCGCAGCTGTTCAATGTGCTGCTCGGGACCATGAGTCTCGTCGGGCCGCGGCCGCAGCGCGAGGCGGAGGTGGCGTTGTACGACGAGGCCGCCCAGCGGCGCCTGCTGGTCAAGCCCGGCATGAGCGGCCTCTGGCAGGTCAGTGGCCGGTCGGCGCTGTCGTGGGACGACGCGATCCGGCTCGACCTCTACTACGTCGAGAACTGGTCGTTCACGCAGGATATTCAGATCCTGTTCCGCACGGTCAGAGCGGTCGTCGCTCCGGGTGCCAGTGCCTACTGATCACGCACGCACGACTGCTCCCAGCCGTCTGCCCTCGACGAGCGGTCCGCGCCACGCGATCGTCGCCGTGCTCGCGATCGGCTACGGCATCTTCCTCGCGCTCGTCGTCTTCTGGCCCAGCCCCATCGACCGTCCGGTCGCCGCCATGCTCGAGCGGGTGATCGCCGAGCTCCACGAACGCGGAGTGCCGGCATTCGTCAATTACACCTTCATCGAGTTCACCGCGAATGTGGCGCTGTTCGTTCCCGTCGGCATCGTGCTCGGGCTCATCGTGCCACTGCGCTGGACGGTGGTCGCTCTGCTTCTCGGCCCTGCGCTCTCCGGCGCGATCGAGGTGGCGCAGCACCTGTTGCTGTCGGAGCGTTACTCCACCATCTCCGACATCGTCGCGAACGCCATCGGTTCGACGCTGGGCGTGCTGCTCGCCGTGACGGTCCGCGCGATCGTCGCCGTGCGAGACGACAAGGTCATCGCGCGCCACGAGGCCCTGCGTCGCTGACATCGAGCCTCGGTGCAGTCATGCTGGTCCCAGCGGATCGTCCGTGCACGTGAGGGGAAGGCCGACATGGGTATCGATGACGTGGTGAACAAGAGCAAGGAATTCCTGGAGCAGAACAAGGAGAAGATCGAGCAGACGCTCCGCTCCGACAAGGCCGAGGAAGTCAGCGACAAGGTGCTCGGAGCTGCGGCCGAGTTCGTCAAGAAGATCACCCCCGACTCGGCCGACGCGAAAGTCGACGAGGTGCGCGACAAGGTCGACGGCGCCGTCGGCACGGAGTCGGCCGGTGGGGCGAAAACGGCATCCGACGGATCAGCGGCGACGCCCGCTGAGACCGCAGCGCCTGCCGAAGGGAAGGATGCCGCGCCGCCTGCGGGCGGCAGCGCCTGAGCCGTCGTCACGACGCCCCCGGAGTCCGCTCCGGGGGCGTCTAGCGTTCACCGAAGGTGCGCGCCACCCCCCTTGACGGTCCTACATGCGCTTTATAACTTGTCGATGAGCACGTGCTGTGAGCGGTCCTGGGGGGCCACACGCCCGCAGAGGACACACGCGACTTGGAAGCCCGCTCGGGTTATCCGGACGTACACGGTGCGACGAGGGTGTGGACATGATCGGTGATCGGCGTGCGCGCAATTCAGGACGACGGCTTGCTCGGCCTTCGCGCGGAGGCGCGGAGACGGCGCATGGGATCCGGCGATCGGGTGCCGTGCTCGCTGCCCTGCTGGCCGCCGTCCTGACGCTCGCGGGCGGTCTGCCCGCCGTCGCCGCCACTGCCCCGCCCGTCGATCCGCCCGCCGTCGCCGCCCCTACCGATGCCACGACGGATGTTGCGCCCGTCGACCCCGCGTCCCCACCCGCACCACCGGATCCTGCGGTCGACACACCCCGCCCGCAGGATCCGGCTTCCCCTTCCGAAGCCCCGGCCGCGCCCACAGACCCGGCGCCCACAGACCCGGCGCCCACAGACCCGGCGCCCGTCGACCCGGCACCGGTCGACCCGGCACCCGTCGACCCGGCACCGGCTCCGCCCGCGGAGCCCGACGCCGCCGTGGAGGAGCCGGGGATCATCACCCCCTTGGCGAACGTGGAGAACTGCGTCGGCGGGAACGCCGTCTGCGGCACCTTGAGCATCGTCAACGTCGTACAGGGCGGGTCGGCGACCCCCGCCGACTGGGCGCTGCGCGCCGACATCGTCGGATCCGACGACTGGTACGACTTCGCCAGCGGGCAGTCCCGTCGCGTCACGAAGCCCGCCTCGTACACGCTCACCGCCACGGGCACTCCCGGCGTCACCGACGACTACACGACGACCCTCAGCTGCTTCCTCAACGACACCACCGGCGCCAACCGTCTGCAGTTCTCCGCCGCCGATGCGCTGCTGCAGTACATCGGCACCGGCTCGGTGTCGCTGGTGGCATCCTGCACGTTCACGCACACCTCGACGGCCCCCGGCACCCTCACCCTGAGCAAGGGCGGAGAGCGCACGGGCGAGCAGAGCGTGGGTCCGCTTGCCGGCGCGACCTTCTCGGTCTACAGCGGCGGGACGGCCACGACGCCCGACACCAGCCCTGCGAATCTCGTCGGCACCTGCGTCACCGAGGCCGACGGCTTGTGCAGCGTGACGGTGCCCCCCGGCGCGCAGTATTGGGTCATCGAGACGGCTCCGGCGCCCGGCTATCGCATCATCGAGAGCTTCGATGTGGGAGGCGGTACCGTGACGCAACAGCCGTATCGACTGCGCACCGGCGTGATCGCGGCCGGGGAGAATGTGACCTACCCGCAGCAGACAGGCGGGAACAACAACCTTCAGGCGCGCGGCGGGCAGTGGGCGAACGCCGCGATCAACCCGACGCTCGCGCAGACGTGCGGTCTGCGGGTGGGCGTGCTCGTGGACCTGTCCAACTCGCTCGCCAGCTCCCAGCAGGACCTGCGCGACGCCGCGGTGGGGTTCGTCGACGTGCTCGAGGGTACGCCGTCGTCGATCGGGGTGTGGACCTTCGCCGGCGGGGCACCCGCGGCCGGCGCCGCCAACACCAACCTTCCACTCACCCCGGTATCGACCGCGGCCAGCGCGGCGACCGTCCGTGACAAGGTCAGCGGGCTCACCGTGGTGAACACCGGTGACTGGCAGCAGGGCACGAACTGGGATCAGGGACTGTGGCAGGTGAGCCAGGAGAGTTCCGCTGACACGCTGGACGTGCTGCTGGTGCTCACCGACGGCAGCCCCACCTACTACGGGCCTCCCGGAGTGGCCGGCGGCGGCGCACCCGCGGGACCCGGCAGCACCACTCGCTTCGTCGAGATGGAGAACGCCGTCTTCTCCGCCAACGCACTCAAGGTCGAACGCGGCACGACCGTCGTGGGTGTGGGAATCGGCCCGGCCTCCGCGGGGGAGGAGCAGAACCTGCAGGCGATCTCGGGCCCCACGGAGGGAGAGGACTACTTCCTCGTCGAGGACTATGCGGCGCTGCAGCAGTTCCTCGAGGAGCGCGCGTTGGGCGAGTGCGCGGGCACGGTCAACGTCACCAAGCTGGTGATCCCCGCGGAGGGCGAGATCGCCGACGCCCAGCCCTCGCCCGGCTGGACCTTCGACGCGACGACCGACACCGCCGGTGTCACCGTCGAGCCGGCATCCGGTCAGACGAACGAGACCGGTGGCGTCAGCTTCGCCGCCAGCGGTATCGCCGCCGGAGGCGCGGCTTCGGTGACGGTCACCGAGACCCAGCAGGAGGGATTCGAGTTGGTCCCGCAGGGCGGCGCGAACGCCGTGTGTCAGGACAACACCGGAGCCGCCGTGCCCGTCACCGACAGTGGGGAGCTGGGGTTCACCACGAACGCGATCCAGGGCGCCATCGTCAGTTGCACCGTCTACAACCGGGCGCCGGAACCGACCGTCTCGCTGCGAGTGGACAAACAGTGGGTCATCGATGGGGTGACCTATGCCGACGGCGAGCAGCCGGTGGGCACGGCGGAGCTGCTGCTGGACGGCGAACCGCGCAACTTCGGCACCGCCTACCCGCAGTACACGGTGGGGGAGACCGTCGTGATCGGTGAGACCCTCACCGACCTTCCGTCGGGCTGCACCAGTACGTCCAGCGGTGCGGGCGACCACGTCGTGACCGCCGACGACCCGGACGTCGTGGTCGTCACCAACACCGTCACCTGCACGAGCACGCTGACACTGGTCAAGACCGTCGCCAACGGCGACGCTGCAGTGGACGAGTTCACCCTCACGTCCTCGCCGATCGGTGGGACCGGTCTAGCCGGCCCCACAGGTGTGAGCGGTGTGTCGGCCCCTGTCACCCCCGGCGTGCGCTACCTCCTGGCGGAGACCGGGCCCGGAACCTATGTCCAGACGGTCGAAGAAGGCGCCACCCTCATCGAGGGCGCCACCGGCAGCTGGGACTGCGTCGCCGACGGAACCGACTTCGACGGCGCCGACGGTGGCGTCACGCTGTCGCTCGGGCAGGAGGCGGTGTGCACCGCGGTCAACCAGACCGCCACGATCGTGCTCCTCAAGGAAGTCGTCAACGATGAGGGCGGAACCCTCACCGCCGATGCCTGGGAGCTCACCGCGGATCCGGGCGAGACGGAATTCGGCCTGACCCCGACAACGGTGCCGGGGGCGCCCAGTGCGACGACCGAGAACACCTTCTCAGTGCGGCCAGGTCAGGACTACACCCTGACCGAGGCGGGCGGCGGACCCGGGTATCGGCAGTTCACCCTCGAGCAGTTGATCGGCGGGGTGTGGACAGCGGTCGACCCGACCGTGAGCGTGCCGGCGCTCGGCAGGAACGTGTACCGCTTCGTCAACGTCGACATCGCCCCGCAACTGACGCTGGTCAAGACGGTGACGAACGACAACGGCGGCACGGCTGCGCCCACCGACTGGACGCTGTCGGCGACCAGCCCGGGCGAGCCGGGGCTGAACGGAGTGACGGGCAGCGAAACCGTGACGTCCGTTCCCGTGTTCGGCGGGGTGCCGTACACCCTGGCCGAGACGGGGCCCGAGGGCTACACCTGGTCATCGCTCACGTGCGACAACGGCGCGAGCGTGTCGCCGGCGAGCCCGACGCTGACCTTGGAGGTGGGCGACGACGTCACCTGCACCTTCGGCAACGACGACATCGCCCCGACCCTCACCCTGGTCAAGGAGGTCACCAACGCGCAGGGCGGCACCGCTGGACCCACGGACTGGACCCTGTCTGCCACGACTCCCGGTGGTCCCGACCTCACCGGAGTCTCCGGAGCGCCCGCCGTGACGGGTGTGACCGTGACGGCGGAGGCCACCTACACACTCGCCGAGAGCGGCGGGCCGTCGGGCTACGACTGGGTTGCGCTCTCGTGCGACAACGGGGCGGAGATCTCTCCGGAGAGCCCGACGTTGACCCTCGGGCTCGCCGCGGACGTCACGTGCACCTTCAGCAACACCGACCTCGCCGGCAGTCTCACCCTGGTCAAGGAGATCGTCAACGACAACGGGGGCACAGCCGTGCCGGAAGACTGGAATCAGCGGCTCACCGCGCAGCCCGCCACCGGCGACACCCTGGTCTTCGACCACAGCGAGACGATCGGCGTGCCGGGCGGAACCTACACCCTCGCCGAGATCGACCAGCTCGCGGGCTACGAGTTGACCGGCCTGTCCTGCACCACGGGCCAGACCTCCCTGACTTCCCCGACGGTCACGGTGCCCAACGGGGACAACGTCACCTGCACCTTCGTCAACGACGACATCGCGCCCACGCTCACCCTCGTCAAGACCGTCGTGAACGACAATGGCGGCACCGCGGCCGCGACCGACTGGACGTTGTCGGCGACGACCCCGGGCGGACCCGACCTGTCGGGTGCAAGCGGCGCGACCGCCGTCACCGCGGTCACCGTCCCGGCCAACAGCGAGTACACGCTCGCCGAGACCGGACCGGACGGCTACGACTGGTCGTCGCTCGCGTGCGACAACGGCGCCGACGCCTCGGTGGCCGACCCGACGGTGACCCTGGCGCTGGACGAGGACGTCACCTGCACGTTCGTCAACGACGACGTGCCGGGAACCCTCACCCTGCTCAAGCAGGTCGTCAACGACGACGGCGGCACCGCCGTGCCGGCGGACTGGAACCAGGCCCTCACGGCGCAGCCCGCCGGGGGGACGGCCATCGCCTTCGACCACGACGTGTCTCAGCAGGTCACCGCCGGTGAGTACACCCTCGCCGAGTCCGGTGGCCCGGAAGGCTACGAGTGGACGGCACTGACCTGCAGCACCGGGTCGACGACGCTGGAATCGCCCACCGTCACCGTCGCCAACGGCGAAGCGGTCACCTGCTCCTTCACCAACGACGACGTCGCACCCACCCTGACGCTGGTGAAGACCGTCACCAACGCCAACGGCGGCACTGCGGAGCCCACCGAGTGGACGCTCGCGGCGAGCACCCCCGGCGGACCCGCACTCAGCGGCGTTACCGGCACGCCCACCGTCACCGCCGTTGCCGTCCCGGCCGGCGCGGAGTACACCCTCGCCGAATCCGGCGGTCCGACCGGATACGAGTGGACCTCGCTGGTCTGCGACAACGGCGCCGCCGTCTCGCCCGAGGCCCCGTCGCTCACCCTGGGGCTGGCCGAGGACGTCACCTGCACGTTCGGCAACACCGACGTGCCGGGGTCGCTCACCCTCGTGAAGGACGTCGACAACACCCTGGGCGGCAGCGCGGTACCGGCCGACTGGAACCAGCGACTGACGGCCCAGTCCGCCACGGGCGAGGCGCTCGTCTTCGACCACGCCCAGACCCAGTCGGTGCCCGCCGGCAGCTACACGCTGGCCGAGGTAGACCAGATCGCCGACTACGCCTGGACCGCGCTGTCGTGCGACACCGGCGGCGTCACCCGCGACGCTCCCGTCGTGACGGTCGCCAACGGCCAGTCCGTCACGTGCACGTTCACCAACGCGGCGATCGCTCCGACGCTCACGCTCGTGAAGAACGTCGACAACCTGGGCGGCGTCGGTACGGCCACGCCGGAGCAATGGACCCTCAACGCCGTCGCGGGCGAGAGCGATCCGGTGCTCACAGGTGAAGGCACGCGCACCGGGGCGACCACCGCCGCGGTGTCCGGCCAGGTGGCCGCCGACGTCGACTACGCACTGTCGGAGACGTTCGGGCCCTCCGGATACACCGCCGGCGACTGGGCGTGCGTCGAGACCGACGGCGGCGCGGAGTATCCGCTCGTCTCGGCCGGAGTGGTGCGGCTCAGCCTCGGCGTCGACGTCACCTGCGAGATCGTCAACACGGCGATCCGGGCGGAGGGGACGATCGACAAGCAGGTGACGGACGGGTCGCCGGTGCAGAACGCCGACGGCACGTGGACCATCTCCTACGACATCATCGTCACCAACAACTCCGACACCTCGACGTACATCTACAGCCTCGCCGACGCCCTGCAGTACGGCGAGGGGATCACGCCGACCGCGGCCACCTGGACCGGTCCGAACGGCACCTCGGGCACGTTCACGCTGCCGGCCGGCACCGCCACCCTCGCCACGAATGCCTCACTGCCGACCAGCGGTGATCCCGGGGCGCGGGCGACTCACACCTATACCGTCACCGTGACGGCGACGATCGCGGACGGAACCCAGGATGGCGACACCTGGCGGTGCGACGTGTCGCCCGGCGAGCCCGACGCGGGCGGCTTCCTCAATGCGGCGACACTGTCGGCGACCGGCGAAGACGACCAGACCGTGTTCGGCTGCGGAGAGCCGGCGTTCCCGGCACTGGTGAAGACGGGCGTCGACCCGGCCACCCAGAACCCCGACGCCTCATGGAACGTCTCGTACACGCTGACGCTGAGCAACTCCGGCGCGGTGGCGGTGCAGGCGGCACTGACCGACACACTCCCGGATGTTCCGGACGGTTGGGAGCTCGTCGGGGGCGCGTGGACCATCGCCCCCGTCGGCGAGGCGCCGGCCCCGACCGCCACCACCGCCGGCCCCGGGGAGACCGCGGAGGTCTGGACCGGGCAGGTGCAGCCTGCGGCATCCCTGTCGTACACCGTCAGCGGCGTGCTGCGTCCGACCGTCGAGGCGACAGACCCGGGCCCGTGCGCCACCACCGGCGGCGGAATCGTCAACACCGCAGGTGTCACCTCCGGCGAGATCCTGGTGGATGCCGAGGGCTGCGTGAGCGTGGAGACCGCCCCGGTGACCGTCGACAAGAGCGACGGCGCGGCGCAGCAGCTGCCCGACGGCCGGTGGCAGATCGACTACGTCGTGACGGTCGCCAATACCAGCGACACCGTCGCGACGGTCTACACCCTCACCGACGCCCCCGACATGGGCGAGGGCATCGTCCTCGAGTCGGGCGGTTGGGTGGGAACCGCCCCCGCGCCGAACAGCCCTCTCGCGGCAGGAGGGACCGCCGAGTACACCTACCGCATCGTGGCGACCGTCGACGCCGCGGACGACCCGTCGCTGGTGTGCGAACCCGGTGAGGGCGGAGCATTCTTCAACACCGCCACGGTCGCCTTCCCCGGCGGCACCGCAGAGGACGATGGCTGCGCCGAACCAGGCGGGCCGACCGTGGACAAGATCGCCCAGCCCGCCACGCCGCTCGGCGGTGGAGTCTGGAACGTCTCGTATGCCGTGCTGGTGTCCAACACCAGCGGCGTCACCGTCGCGTACACGCTGGACGACGTCCCCGAGCCGCTCGCCGGCGCGATCACGCTCGTGACGGCGTGGACGGTGACCGGGCCACAGATCGATCCGGCCGGCGCGGGCTCCGCGGCCCTCACCCCCGGCTGGGACGGCAGTGGGCAACCGCAGGTCGCGACGGGCCTCCTCCCGGACGGCGCGGTGCACACCTACACCGTGAGCGCGCAGGTCAGCGCCGTGGATGCGGCTGCCGACGATCTGGTCTGCGGTGATTCGCCCGACACCGGCGGCGGCGTGTGGAACCTCGCCAGGGTGGAGAACGGCGTGACCGATTCCGTCGCCACGGACTGCAGCGAGCTCGTCGTGGTCCCGGTGGTGCTGGAGAAGTCCGATGGCACGGTGACGCTCCTCGGCGAGGGGCAGTGGCGCATCGATTACCTGGTCACGGTCACCAACCCGGGTCTGCTCCCGACGACGTACACGCTCACCGACGCGCCGCAGCTCGACACCGCGTTCGCCATCGTGGCGCAGGGGTGGGTGGGATCGCCGCCGGTCGCCGACGTCGTGATCGCGCCTGGCGGGGTGGACACATACACCTACCGGGTGGATGCCACTTCGTCGCAGAACCCGCTCCCGGCGACGGCACGGGAGTGCACCGCCGACGGCGGCGGATTCTTCAACACCGCCACCGCCACGCAACCCAGCGGTGCGGTCACCGACAGCGGCTGTGCGGTGCCCGTCATCCGTCCCGCACCGGCACCCGTGCCGGGCCTCGCCGGCACCGGCGGCACCCCGTCCATCGCGGCCGGCTGGCTGGGTGGCACGGCACTGGTCAGCGGCATCCTGCTGCTGATGATCCTTCGCCGCAGACGCCATCGGGCCTGAGCGCGCGAGCGGGATCCGCGACACGCCCGAGTTTGCGACACGCCCGGGCGGCACGTACACTAGTGAGGTTCCACATTCCGGTGGTCGCTCTGCGTGCCCCGGATCACTGTCACGGCAGTGCATAGGCGGCGCGAACGCGCAGGGTCCTAGGCCGCGGGCAGCAGAACACCACATCCCACACACCCGAACCCGGCAACGGGTCGCAGTCATGCGCACGGGGCGTGGGGGAGCCGCATGCAGCAGCGTGCGGTTTGACATGAGAACAGCGGTGCAGCATCCCCCGCCCCGGCGGTGGAGAAGTGCCAGGCGCAAAAGCGCCACCGTGCGTCCAATGCGCTCACAACCGGTGAGACGTAAGACGCGAGAAAGAGAGTGAGCAGACAATGGCGGGACAGAAGATCCGCATTCGCCTGAAGTCGTATGACCACGAGGTCATCGACACGTCGGCGCGGAAGATCGTCGACACCGTGACCCGTGCGGGCGCGACGGTCGTGGGCCCCGTGCCCCTGCCGACCGAGAAGAACGTCGTGTGCGTCATCCGGTCGCCCCACAAGTACAAGGACAGCCGCGAGCACTTCGAGATGCGCACCCACAAGCGCTTGATCGACATCATCGACCCGACGCCCAAGGCCGTCGACTCGCTGATGCGTCTCGACCTGCCGGCCGACGTCAACATCGAGATCAAGCTCTGAGGTTCGACATGGCTGACATCAACAACAAGGTTTCGAAGGGTCTCCTGGGCACCAAGCTCGGCATGACCCAGGTTTGGGACGAGAACGGCAAGCTCGTTCCCGTCACCGTCATCGAGGTCGCACCCAACGTGGTGACGCAGGTTCGTACCCCCGAGAAGGACGGCTACAAAGCCGTGCAGATCGCGTACGGCCAGATCGACCCCCGCAAGGTCAACCAGCCCCTCACGGCCCACTTCGAGGCCGCAGGCGTGACCCCCCGCCGCCACCTCACCGAGGTGCGCACCGCCGACGCTGCTGACTACTCACTCGGCCAGGAGCTCACGGTGGATGCCACCTTCGAGGCCGGCCAGCTGGTCGACGTCGTCGGCACCAGCAAGGGCAAGGGCACCGCGGGTGTCATGAAGCGTCACAACTTCAAGGGCGTCTCCGCTTCCCACGGTGCGCACCGCAACCACCGCAAGCCCGGTTCCATCGGTGCCTCCTCGACGCCCAGCCGCGTCTTCAAGGGCATGCGCATGGCCGGCCGCATGGGTGGCGAGCGCGTGACCGTCCTCAACCTCAAGGTGCACGCCATCGACGCCGAGAAGGGTCTGCTGCTCGTCAAGGGCGCCGTCCCCGGTGCACGTGGCCGCATCGTCTACGTCCGCAACGCAGTGAAGGGTGCCTGACCATGGCTGACTCGACTCTCGCGCTCGACGTTCGCACCGCTGACGGCAAGAAGGCCGGCTCCGTGGAGCTGCCCGCCGCACTGTTCGACGTCAAGACGAACATCCCGCTGATCCACCAGGTCGTCGTCGCGCAGCTCGCCGCTGCCCGCCAGGGCACCCACTCGACCAAGCGTCGTGGTGAGGTCTCCGGTGCCGGCCGCAAGCCCTTCAAGCAGAAGGGCACGGGTAACGCCCGTCAGGGCTCGATCCGTGCGCCTCAGATGAAGGGCGGTGGCATCGTCCACGGTCCGAAGCCGCGCGACTACTCGCAGCGCACCCCCAAGAAGATGGTCGCCGCCGCCCTGCTGGGCGCGCTCAGCGACCGCGCCCGCGGGGAGCGTCTGCACGTCGTCGAGTCCTTCGGGATCGACGGTGCGCCCTCGACGAAGGCCGCTGCCGCGGTGCTCGCCGGGTTCAACGCGACCAAGAACGTCCTCGTGGTCATCGACCGCGTCGACGAGGTCACCGTCAAGAGCGTCCGCAACCTCGCGTACGTCCACGTGCTGACCTTCGACCAGCTCAACGCCTACGACGTGCTCGTCTCCGACGACATCGTCTTCACCAAGGCCGCCTACGACGCGTTCGTCGCGTCGAAGAAGGCCGCCACCGAGGAGGTCTCGGCATGACCACCGCGAACATCGCAGTGAACAAGGACCCGCGCGACGTCATCCTGAAGCCGGTCGTCTCCGAGAAGAGCTACGGGCTCATCGACGAGGGCAAGTACACCTTCCTCGTGGACCCGCGCGCCTCGAAGACCGAGATCAAGCTCGCCATCGAGAAGATCTTCGGTGTCAAGGTCGCGTCGGTGAACACGCTCAACCGCCCCGGCAAGGCACGTCGCACCCGCTTCGGGATGGGCAAGCGCAAGGACACCAAGCGCGCCATCGTGACGCTCAAGTCGGGCACCATCGACATCTTCACGGCAGTCGGCTGACGGTCGGGACAGAGGACTAGAGAACATGGCTATTCGCAAGTACAAGCCCACGACCCCGGGTCGCCGCGGCTCGTCGGTGGCCGACTTCGCCGAGATCACCCGATCGACGCCGGAGAAGTCGCTCCTCCGCCCGCTCTCCAAGACCGGTGGCCGTAACAACCAGGGCCGCATCACCACCCGTCACATCGGTGGTGGCCACAAGCGTCAGTACCGCGTCATCGACTTCCGTCGTAACGACAAGGACGGCGTGAACGCCAAGGTCGCTCACATCGAGTACGACCCCAACCGCACCGCACGCATCGCGCTGCTGCACTACTTCGACGGCGAGAAGCGATACATCATCGCGCCGAACAAGCTGCAGCAGGGTGACATCGTCGAGTCGGGTGCCGGCGCAGACATCAAGCCGGGCAACAACCTGCCCCTGCGCAACATCCCCACCGGTACCGTCATCCACGCGATCGAGCTCCGTCCCGGCGGCGGCGCCAAGCTCGCCCGCTCGGCCGGCACCTCGGTGCGTCTGGTCGCCAAGGACGGCCCGTACGCGCAGCTTCGTCTGCCCTCGGGTGAGATCCGCAACGTCGATGCGCGCTGCCGCGCGACCATCGGCGAGGTCGGCAACGCCGAGCAGTCGAACATCAACTGGGGCAAGGCCGGTCGTAACCGCTGGAAGGGCATCCGCCCGACCGTCCGCGGTGTCGCGATGAACCCCGTCGACCACCCGCACGGTGGTGGTGAGGGTAAGACCTCCGGTGGTCGTCACCCGGTCAGCCCCTGGGGCCAGGCTGAGGGTCGCACCCGCCACGCCAACAAGGAAAGCGACAAGTACATCGTCCGTCGTCGCAACGCCGGCAAGAAGCGTAAGTAGGAGTAGAGGAAGATGCCTCGCAGCCTTAAGAAGGGCCCCTTCGTCGACGAGCACCTGCTTCGCAAGGTCGTCTCGCAGAACGAAGCCGGTTCCAAGAACGTCATCAAGACCTGGTCGCGCCGTTCGATGATCATCCCGGCAATGCTGGGTCACACCATCGCCGTGCACGACGGTCGCAAGCACATCCCTGTGTTCGTGACCGAAACCATGGTCGGCCACAAGCTGGGCGAGTTCGCGCCCACCCGCACCTTCCGCGGCCACGAGAAGGACGACAAGAAGGGCCGCCGCCGCTGACGCGGTGGCGCAGAGAGGAGAGAGAGATGGTGGATTCCATCGCCCGCGTGCGACACATCCGCGTGACCCCTCAGAAGGCTCGTCGTGTCGTCGCTCTCATCAAGGGCAAGCAGGCTCAGGAGGCCTTGGCCATCCTGAAGTTCGCGCCGCAGAGTGCTTCCGAGCCGATCTACAAGCTCGTCGCTTCGGCGATGGCGAACGCTCGCGTCGCCGCCGACAAGGACGGCGAGTTCCTGGATGACAAGGACCTGTACGTGAAGAACGCGTACGTCGACGAGGGCACGACGCTCAAGCGTTTCCGCCCCCGCGCGCAGGGTCGTGCCTTCCAGATCAAGAAGCGGACCAGCCACATCACGGTGGAGCTGGCGACCCCTGAGGTCGAGACCGCTGCCCCGGCCACCACGAGCAAGAAGGCGAGCAAGTAATGGGCCAGAAAGTTCACCCGTACGGCTTCCGCCTCGGCATCACCACCGACCACGTGTCGCGCTGGTTCTCCGACTCGACGAAGCCCGGTCAGCGTTACGCCGACTACGTCGCGGAGGACATCAAGATCCGCAAGCTCCTGCAGACGCAGCTCGACCGCGCCGGCGTGAGCAACATCGAGATCGAGCGCACCCGTGACCGTGTGCGTGTCGACATCCACACCGCCCGCCCGGGCATCGTGATCGGCCGCCGCGGCGCCGAGGCGGAGCGCATCCGCTCCGACCTCGAAAAGCTCACCGGCAAGCAGATCCAGCTGAACATCCTCGAGGTCAAGAACCCCGAGGCCGACGCTCAGCTGGTGGCGCAGGGCATCGCCGAGCAGCTCTCGGCTCGCGTGGCGTTCCGCCGCGCGATGCGCAAGGGTCTGCAGGGCGCTCAGCGCGCCGGTGCCAAGGGCATCCGCATCCAGGTCTCCGGCCGCCTCGGCGGTGCCGAGATGAGCCGTTCGGAGTTCTACCGCGAAGGCCGTGTGCCCCTGCACACGCTCCGCGCGAACATCGACTACGGCTTCTACGAGGCCAAGACCACCTTCGGCCGCATCGGCGTGAAGGTCTGGATCTACAAGGGCGACCTCACCAACAAGGAGCTCGCTCGCGAGCAGGCCAACGCGCCCAAGTCCCGCGGTCGTGACGACCGTGGTGGCGACCGTCGTCGTGGCCCGCGCAACGAGGCACCCGTCGCAGAAGGAGCATCGGCGTAATGCTTATCCCCCGTAAGGTCAAGTACCGCAAGCAGCACCACCCGGGCCGCTCTGGCCAGGCCACCGGTGGCACGAAGGTCTCCTTCGGCGAGTTCGGCATCCAGGCGCTGACTCCGGCTTACGTGACGAACCGTCAGATCGAGTCCGCTCGTATCGCGATGACCCGTCACATCAAGCGTGGTGGAAAGGTGTGGATCAACATCTACCCCGACCGCCCGCTGACCAAGAAGCCCGCCGAAACCCGCATGGGTTCCGGTAAGGGTTCGCCCGAGTGGTGGGTCGCCAACGTCAAGCCGGGTCGCGTCCTCTTCGAGGTCGCCGGCGTCAACGAGCAGCTCGCTCGGGAGGCACTGACACGTGCCATTCACAAGCTGCCCCTGAAGGCACGCATCATCAAGCGCGAGGAGGGCGACGCGTAATGGCTGTCGGCACCAAGACGCTCGCACCCAGCGAGCTCGATACATTCGAAGACCAGCGCCTCGTGGAGGAGCTGCGCAAGGCCAAGGAAGAGCTGTTCAACCTGCGCTTCCAGTCGGCCACCGGCCAGCTCGACAGCCACGGCCGCATCCGTGCGGTCAAGCGCGACATCGCGCGGCTGTACACCGTGATCCGTGAGCGCGAGCTCGGCATCCGTGCCACGCCCGCGCCCGTCGAGACCGCGACGAAGGCGAAGAAGACCAAGGCCAAGAAGGCGGATGCCGCTGACGAGGCCGTGAAGGAAGAGGCCGAGTAATGGCTGAGACCACTCAGAAGAAGGCTCCTGCCAAGAAGGCGGCCGCCGCAGCCGAGACCCCCGTGGTCGAGGCCAAGGGCCACGAGTCGTCTGCGCACGATGTCCGCGATGTGGACGCCCGCGGGTACCGCAAGTCCCGCCGTGGCTACGTGGTCAGCGACAAGATGGACAAGACGATCGTCGTCGAGGTCGAGGACCGCGTTAAGCACCCCCTCTACGGCAAGGTCATCCGTCGCACCTCCAAGGTCAAGGCGCACGACGAGGGCAACACTGCCGGCATCGGCGACCTCGTGCTCATCAACGAGACCCGTCCGCTGAGCGCCACCAAGCGCTGGCGTCTGGTCGAGATCCTCGAGAAGGCCAAGTAAGGCCTCGGCCTACTTGGAATCCAAGGAGAGTAAGAAGTGATTCAGAACGAATCCCGACTCAAGGTCGCCGACAACACCGGCGCCAAGGAGTTGCTCACCATCCGCGTGCTCGGCGGTTCCGCCCGCCGGTACGCCGGTGTGGGCGACATCATCGTGGCGACGGTGAAGGATGCCATTCCTGGCGGCAACGTCAAGAAGGGCGATGTCGTCAAGGCCGTCATCGTGCGCACCGTCAAGTCGACCCGTCGTCCCGACGGCTCGTACATCAAGTTCGACGAGAACGCCGCCGTGATCCTGAAGAACGACGGGGAGCCCCGCGGCACCCGCATCTTCGGACCCGTCGGTCGTGAGCTTCGTGACAAGAAGTTCATGAAGATCGTCTCGCTGGCCCCGGAGGTTATCTGATCATGGCGAAGATCAAAAAGGGTGACCTGGTTCAGGTCATCTCGGGCGCCAAGGCCGAGCGTGGCGGCGACCGTGGCAAGCAGGGCAAGGTCCTCGAGGTCCTCGTCGAGCAGAACCGCGTCATCGTCGAGGGCGTGAACTACGTCACGAAGCACACCCGCGTGGGCCAGACCCAGCGCGGCACCAAGACGGGCGGCATCGAGACCATCGAAGCCCCCATCCACATCTCGAACGTCGCCCTGGTCGACCCCGAGACGAAGAAGCCGACCCGTGTCGGCCGCCGCGTCGAGGAGCAGACCAAGGATGGCGTCAAGCGCACGGTCCGCGTGCGCTACGCGAAGAAGTCAGGCAAGGACCTCTGAAAATGAGCACTGCACCTGCCGCGGTGGCTGGCAAGATCCAGCCGCGCCTGAAGCAGAAGTACAAGAACGAGATCCAGAAGGCTCTGCAGGAAGAGTTCGGTTACGCGAACGTCATGCAGATCCCCGGGATCGTCAAGGTCGTCGTCAACACCGGTGTCGGTGAGGCTGCGCGTGACAGCAAGGTGATCGATGGTGCGGTCGACGACCTCACCAAGATCACCGGCCAGAAGCCGGTTGTCACCAAGGCCCGCAAGTCCATCGCGCAGTTCAAGCTGCGTGAGGGTCAGGCCATCGGTGCGCACGTCACCCTCCGTGGGGATCGTGCGTGGGAGTTCCTGGACCGCCTCGTGAACCTCGCCCTGCCGCGCATCCGCGACTTCCGCGGTCTGTCGCCCAAGCAGTTCGACGGTCACGGCAACTACACCTTCGGTCTCCAGGAGCAGTCGGTGTTCCACGAGATCAACCAGGACAAGATCGACCGCGTTCGCGGCTTCGACATCACGGTGGTCACCACGGCCACCACCGATGCGGAGGGTCGTTCGCTGCTGCGTCAGCTGGGCTTCCCGTTCCGTACCGACGACGCCCAGGCGTAATCGGATAGAGTTGGGCGTTTGGTCCTGGACCCTGCGGTCCGGGACCAAACGCCCGTACAACTGAATACTGCGAATCATCGCAGGTCCGCTGTCGCGTAACGGCTGCGGAAACCTCGTGAACGAAGGAACAAACACATGACAATGACAGACCCGGTCGCAGACATGCTGACCCGTCTGCGCAACGCGAACTCGGCCCACCACGACTCCGTGTCGATGCCGAGCTCCAAGCTCAAGACTCACATCGCCGAGATCCTCCAGCAGGAGGGCTACATCGCCGGTTGGGAGGTCTCCGACGCCCGTGTCGGCCAGACCCTCACGCTGACGCTCAAGTACGGCCCGAACCGCGAGCGGTCGATCGCCGGCATCAAGCGCGTGTCGAAGCCGGGTCTCCGCGTCTACGCACGCTCCACCGAGATCCCCACGGTGCTCGGCGGCCTCGGCGTCGCGATCCTGTCCACCTCCTCTGGCCTCCTCACGGACCGCCAGGCCGAGTCGAAGGGCGTTGGCGGGGAAGTCCTCGCCTACGTGTGGTGATCTGAATGTCCCGCATCGGTCGACTTCCCATCGACATCCCCGCCGACGTGACCGTTGAGGTCTCCGGCCAGGATGTCTCCGTCAAGGGCCCCAAGGGCGAGCTCAAGCTCACCGTTTCGCGCCCCATCGAGATCGCCGTCCAGGAGGGCCAGGTTCTGGTCTCCCGTCCCGACGACGAGCGCGAGTCGCGGTCGCTTCACGGCCTGACCCGCACGCTCATCCACAACAACATCATCGGCGTCACCCAGGGCTACACCAAGGGCCTTGAGGTCGTCGGCACCGGTTACCGCGTTGCTCAGAAGGGCAGCTCGGTCGAGTTCGCCCTGGGCTTCTCGCACCCCGTGCTGGTCGACCCGCCGGCAGGAATCACGTTCACGGTCGAGGGCAACAACAAGCTCACCGTGAGCGGCATCGACAAGCAGGCCGTCGGTGAGGCAGCCGCCAACATCCGCAAGATCCGCAAGCCCGAGCCGTACAAGGGCAAGGGCGTGCGATACGCCGGCGAGGTCGTTCGGCGCAAGGCCGGAAAGGCTGGTAAGTAACCATGGCTGTGACTTCCAAGTCCGTCGCACGCGCGCGTCGTCACGCGCGTCTGCGCAAGAAGGTCGTCGGCACCGAGGCGCGTCCGCGCCTCGTCGTGACCCGTTCGGCCCGTCACGTCTTCGTCCAGCTGGTCGACGACAGCAAGGGTCACACCGTGGCGTCGGCTTCGACGCTCGAGACCGACCTGCGCACCTTCGACGGTGACAAGACCGCCAAGGCCCGCAAGGTCGGCGAGCTCGTCGCCGAGCGTGCCAAGGCCGCCGGTGTCGTCGACGTCGTGTTCGACCGTGGTGGCAACCGCTACGCGGGCCGTGTCGCCGCGATCGCCGATGGCGCCCGCGAGGGAGGCCTGAACCTGTGAGCGAGAACAAGGAGAACGAAGTGACCGAAACCGCTCCGGCTGCGGCCGAGGCCGCGCCCGAGACGGCAGCGGCGGAGCGCGAGCCCCGCCGCGGTGGTCGCGAGCGCAGCCAGACACGCGACCGCAACTCGCGCGACCGCAACGACAGCCAGTTCCTCGAGCGCGTCGTCACGATCAACCGCGTGTCGAAGGTCGTCAAGGGTGGCCGCCGCTTCAGCTTCACCGCCCTCGTGGTGGTCGGCGACGGCAACGGTCTCGTGGGCGTCGGCTACGGCAAGGCCCGCGAGGTGCCCCTGGCCATCTCGAAGGGTGTCGAAGAGGCCAAGCGCAACTTCTTCCGCGTGCCCCGCGTCGGCTCGACCATCCCGCACCCCGTGCAGGGTGAGGCCGCTGCCGGTGTCGTGCTGCTGCGTCCGGCTGCCGCCGGTACCGGTGTCATCGCCGGTGGTCCCGTGCGCGCCGTGCTCGAGTGCGCCGGCATCCACGATGTGCTCTCGAAGTCGCTCGGCTCGTCGAACACGATCAACATCGTGCACGCGACGGTCGCGGCTCTGAAGAGCCTCGAGGAGCCGCGTGCCGTCGCCGCCCGTCGTGGTCTTGACTACGACGCGGTCGTTCCGGCGATCATCATCCGCAACGAGGCGAAGGCCGCTGCGGCGAAGAAGGTAGGTGCCTGATGGCTGCCCGTCTGAAGGTCACGCAGGTGAAGTCCAAGGTGAGCGAGAAGCAGAACCAGCGTGACACGCTGCGCAGCCTCGGTCTCAAGCGGATCGGCGACTCGGTCGTCCGTCCGGACGACGCGCAGACGCGCGGCTACGTCAAGACCGTCGCCCACCTCGTGAAGGTTGAGGAGATCGACTAATGGCTGACAAGGCCGAGAAGAAGGACGAGGCCGTCAAGGCCGCGCCCAAGAAGACCGCAGCCAAGAAGCCGGCTGCGACCAAGGCTGCCCCGAAGCAGGCCGCTCCGGCGGCCCGCCCCGGCGTGCTCAAGGTGCACCACCTGCGCCCGGTCCCCGGATCCAACACCGCCAAGACTCGCGTCGGCCGTGGTGAGGGCTCGAAGGGTAAGACCGCCGGCCGTGGCACCAAGGGCCAGAAGGCCCGCTACCAGGTCAAGGCAGGCTTCGAGGGCGGTCAGATGCCGCTGCACATGCGTACGCCGAAGCTGCGCGGGTTCAAGAACCCGTTCCGCGTCGAGTACCAGGTGGTCAACCTCGACAAGCTCGCCGAGCTGTACCCGCAGGGTGGCGACGTCACCGTGGGCGACCTCGTCGCCAAGGGTGCCGTGCGCAAGAACGAGAAGGTCAAGGTGCTCGGCACCGGCGACATCTCGGTCAAGCTCACCGTGACCGTCGACAAGGTCTCGGGTTCCGCCGAGCAGAAGATCGTCGCCGCAGGCGGCACAGTCAAGTAATCACGTCACAGGGGTCGGAGCCAGGCTCCGGCCCCTGTGCCGTACGCTGGTTGATGCCGCGCCCGCAGGGTCCCGGCCATCCCTGGGAGGAATCCGACTTGTTCAGCGCTATTGCGCGGGTCTTCCGCACACCCGACTTGCGGCGGAAGATCGGCTTCACGCTCGCGATCATCGCCATCTATCGCCTCGGCGCGCACGTGCCGACGCCCTTCGTCGATTTCCCGAACGTGCAGTCCTGCCTCGCGCAGTCCGGCAGCACCGAAGGTCTGCTGTCGCTGGTCAACCTGTTCTCAGGTGGCGCGCTGCTGCAGCTGTCGATCTTCGCGCTGGGCGTGATGCCGTACATCACGGCCACCATCATCGTGCAGCTGCTGCGCGTGGTGATCCCGCACTTCGAGACCCTCTACAAGGAGGGCCAGGCGGGCCAGGGCAAGCTCACGCAGTACACGCGCTACCTCACCATCGCGCTGGCGCTGCTGCAGTCGACCACCCTCATCACCGTGGCCCGCAGCGGTCAGCTCTTCGGCATCACCGGCATCGCCGACTGCGAGCAGCTGCTGACCAACGACGCCTGGTGGGCGCAGCTGCTGATGATCATCACGATGACCGCCGGCACCGGCCTCATCATGTGGTTCGCCGAGCTCGTCACCGAGCGTGGCGTCGGCAACGGCATGTCGATCCTGATCTTCACCTCGATCGCGGCGACCTTCCCCTCGGCCATGTGGTCGATCTGGCAGGCCCGTGGCTTCGAGATCTTCCTGCTGGTGCTCGCCGTCGGCATCCTGACCGTCGCGCTCGTCGTCTTCGTCGAGCAGTCGCAGCGCCGCATCCCGGTGCAGTACGCCAAGCGCATGGTCGGACGCCGCACCTACGGCGGCACCAACACCTACATCCCGATCAAGGTGAACATGGCCGGCGTCGTGCCGGTGATCTTCGCCTCGTCGCTGCTGTACATCCCCGCCCTCATCGCGCAGTTCAACCAGACGCCCGATGCCGAGGGCAACGTCCCCGGCTGGGTGTCGTGGATCCAGCAGTACTTCACCACCGGTGACAGCCCCGTCTACATGGCGGTCTACTTCCTGCTCATCGTCGGCTTCACGTACTTCTACGTCGCGATCACCTTCAACCCGGTCGACGTCGCCGACAACATGAAGAAGTACGGCGGGTTCATCCCCGGCATCCGCGCCGGTCGCCCCACCGCCGAATACCTCGACTACGTGCTGACCCGCATCACGCTGCCCGGTTCCATCTACCTCGGCCTCATCGCGCTCATCCCGCTCATCGCCCTGGCCACGGTCGGCGCCAACCAGAACTTCCCGTTCGGTGGCGCGTCGATCCTGATCATCGTCGGTGTCGGTCTCGAGACGGTCAAGCAGATCGACGCCCAGCTGCAGCAGCGCCACTACGAAGGACTCCTCCGATGACCACCGCTCGTCTCCTCATCGTCGGCCCCCAGGGCTCCGGCAAGGGCACGCAGGGCGTGCGCATCGCCGAGTCGCTCGGCATCCCCGCCGTCTCCACCGGCGACGTGTTCCGCGCCGCCGTCAAGGACGGCACGGAGCTCGGCAAGAAGGTGCAGTCGCTCATCGAGGCCGGTCACCTGGTGCCCGACGAGCTGACCAGCGCCGTCGTGCGCGAGCGCCTCGCGCAGGAGGACGCCGCCGGCGGGTTCCTGCTCGACGGCTACCCCCGCAACCTCGGTCAGGTCGCCGACCTCGATGAGTTCCTGGCCGGCCGTGGCGAAGAGCTCACCGGCGTCATCGAGCTGAGCGTGCCCCGCGAGGAGAGCATGTCGCGCCTGACGCTGCGCGCACAGCAGCAGGGGCGCACCGACGACACCGAAGAGGCGATCGCCCGCCGCCTCGCGATCTACGAGAGCGAGACCGCTCCGATCCTCGACGTGTACCGCGAACGCGGCATCGTCGACACGATCGACGGCGTGGGCACGCTGGACGAGATCGCCGAGCGCATCGGCGCGGCGCTGGCCGCGCGCGACCTCGTCGGCGCCTGAGACCGTGCTGCGCCGCTCGATCTACAAAACCCCCGCACAGCTGCGGGCCATGGTCGAACCCGGTCGCATCACCGCGGCCGCGCTCGATGCCGTGCGGGCCCTCGTCGCCCCCGGGGTGACGACGCTCGAACTGGATGCCGCCGCCTCCGAGGTCATTCGCTCGCGCGGGGCCGTGTCGAACTTCCAGCTCGTCCGCGGCTACCGCCACACGGTGTGCACGTCGGTGAACGAGCAGGTGGTGCACGGCATCCCGAGCGACCGCGCGCTCCAGCCCGGCGACATCGTGTCCATCGATGCCGGCGCGCAGTACCAGGGCTGGAACGGCGACTCGGCGATCACGATCGTCGTGCCCGACCCGTCGCGGCCCGACATCGTCGCGGCGCGGGAGCGCCTGTCGCGGGTGACCGAGGGGTCGCTGTGGGCGGGGATCGCGGCGCTCGCGAACGCCAAGCACATCGCTGAGATCGGTGACGCCGTGCAGAGCCACATCGAGGCGTCGGGGGAGGGCTACGGCATCCTCCGCGACTACGTCGGTCACGGCATCGGCCGCAAGATGCACGAGTCGCCGTCGGTGTTCAACTACCGCGTCGCCGACCTCGGACCCGAAGTGAAGCCGGGCCTCTGCCTGGCGATCGAGCCCATGGTGGTCGCCGGCAGCGAAGAGACGTTCGTGGAGGACGACGACTGGACCGTCTCGACCGTCGACGGCTCGGTGGGCTCTCACTGGGAGCACAGCGTCGCGATGCATGATGGTGGTATCTGGGTGCTCACGGCACCCGATGGCGGAGCTGCGGGACTGGCACCGTACGGTGTCGTCCCGCGCGAGATCGGATAGGGGACAGGTCGTGGCAGCGGCAGGGAACAAGACCAACTGGTTCGCGGTGTGGGTGAGCGCGGCGGTCGTCGTCGTACTCGTCGGCGTCGGAGCGCTGGTGTGGTGGATGAACAGCGCCGCCACGTCCCCGGGTGCAGCCCCCACCGGCTCGTCCGTCGAAGCCGAGACCGGCGCGATCGTCGTCGGTGACGGCGCGGACGAGGTCGAGCTGTGGCTGGACTTCTACTGCCCCCACTGCCAGGACTTCGAGGACCTCTACGGCCCGACGATCACCGAACTGGTCGAGTCCGACGCCATCACGCTGCGGGTGCAGCCGGTCGCGCTGGCATCGCTGAACGCGGCATCCGGAACGCGGTTCTCGGAGCGCTCCGCCAGCGCGATGTACTGCGTGGCCGAGGAGAGCGGCGACGCCGCGTACGACTTCATGACGGCGGTGTTCGCGACGCACCCCACCGGCCAGGGCCTGACCAACGACGAGCTCGCGGAGTTCGCGGCGGATGCCGGTGCGCCCGAGGCGGCCGAATGCATCGCCGACGAGACCTACGCCGACTTCGTGCTCGCGCAGGCGCAGGAGCTGCCGCAGAACGCCGACGGCTCCGCCGGGACGCCGACGCTGGTGGTCAACGGCGAGATCGTCCCGATCACCGGTGACGTCACCGCCGATCTGACCTCGCGCCTGGGCCAGTAACCTCGCGGCTCGCCGCCCCGCGGCCGTCCGCGATCGCCGCCCCGCGGCGTCCGCGAGCCCACACATCCCTCACGAGCCCACATCACCCGCACGCGCGGGTTGTGTGGGCTCGTGCCGTGAGTGTGGGCTCGTGCCGTGAGTGTGGGCTCGTGCCGTGAGTGGGCGCGCGGGGCGCGCGGGGGCGCGCGGGGGCGCGCGGGGGGGCGAGCCCACATCTTTCGTGCGGGACCACACGACCTGCGCGCGCGGGGTGTGTGGGTTCGGCGCGGGAGTGTGGGTTGGCAGCGTGGCGGGGTGGCGGGGTAGCGGTGTCGCGAGGTGGCGGCGTGACGGGGGAGGGGCGAGGCGCAGCGACTCCTCCACACGACGCGGGGAGGGCAGGCTGTCCCCGATGGCGGTGGATGCAGCCCCGAGACGGCGCAGGATGCGTCACCGTGTTCGCATGAACGTGTCTGAGGCCCGCAGCCATCTGCTCACGCGTGCTCAGCTGGAACGCTCGGGACTGTCGCCGCGGCAGCTTTCCGCGGCGGTCGCGGACGGTACGTTGCAGCGTGTGCACCGTGGCTGGTACGTGCCTGACGCGGTGTGGCGCACGGCCTACACCGAGGCGCGGCACCTCATGCGCGTCGTCGTGACGCACGAACGCCAGCGCGGGACGGAGGCGGTCTTCGCGTTCGTGTCCGCCGCGGTGCTTCACGGGCTACCGCTGCTCCGGCTGCGCCCGCAGCGCGTGCATCTCAGCGGCGCCCGAACGAACGGGCTCGTGGCCAGCGGTGACCGTTTCGTGGCCCGCCACGAGGTCGAAGTGCCAGAGCGCGATCGGGTGGTGATCGACGGCATCCCCTGCACCTCACTCTCGCGGACGGTAGCGGACGTCGTCCGGCTCGCGCCTGAGCCGGCAGCCCTCGCCGTCGCAGACGCCGCACTGCGGCTGGTGGCCTGGGATGGCAAGACCCGCACCTACGACGCGGAGGCCGACGCGGCGTTCCGCGTCGATGTCGCCACCCATCTCGCGCGCTTCCCGCGCGCCCGTGGCGTGCGACAGGCGCGGCGTGTGCTCGCATTCGCCGACGGGCGGGCCGAGTCGCCCGCCGAGACCCTGTGTCGGCTGTTCCTGCGTGAGCTCGGGTTCACGCGACTGGTTCCCCAGGTCCCCGTCCCCGCGCCTCAGGGCGGCTGGTTCTGGCTGGATCTCGGCCTGGAGGGGGTGCCGGCGTGGTTCGAGTTCGACGGCGCCGGGAAGTACACCGACCCGGCGATGCGCGGACGGCTCGACCTCCCGCAGGTGCTGCTGGCGGAGAAAGAGCGCGAGGACTGGATCCGCGCGACCACCCGACGCCCGTTGGCCCGTGCCGGGCACGCGCACCTCGCGTCGGCTGAGATGCTCGGCGAGCGGCTCGCGCGGTTCCAGATCTTCCCGGCATGACGGCAACCGGGCGGCGAGGACGGGGGCGGCGGGGCGCGCCGACACGCCCGAGTTGCCGCACGGCGACCTACCACGTATGCTTGTTCTTTGGTGCGTTGCGCCTGTTTTGGCGTGTCGCCGCACCGAATCCACCCACCGCAGACCGACCGGTCAGCAGAAGCGTAAGCGAGGCTATGGCGAAAAAAGACGGTGTCATCGAGATCGAGGGCGTCGTGTCGGAAGCTCTTCCCAACGCGATGTTCCGCGTTGAGCTCAGCAACGGACACAAGGTGCTCGCGACGATCTCGGGCAAGATGCGGCAGAACTACATCCGTATCATCCCCGAGGACCGCGTTGTCGTGGAGCTCAGCCCCTACGACCTCACGCGCGGCCGCATTGTCTACCGCTACCGCTAGACCCGCTCCCGCACGACCGCTCGAGAAGTAACACCCCGGGATGCCGACGCATCCTGCCCGGTGAAGACAGCGAACAGGAAGAATCATGAAGGTCAACCCCTCCGTCAAGCCCATCTGCGATCACTGCAAGGTGATCCGTCGCCACGGGCGCGTGATGGTCATCTGCAAGTCCAACCCGCGCCACAAGCAGCGCCAGGGTTGATCGGCGGGATGCCACGGCATCCCGTTCGCCAGACCTACAACTGAACAATTCACACGGCAGGATCAGAACCTCGCGAGAGGGGACACCTCGGGGCGGAGGCCCGGGCACCGATCCTGTTCCACACCTCCACTCACTCCTAGGAGAGTCGCATGGCACGTCTTGCCGGCGTCGACATCCCGCGCGATAAGCGCGTGATCATCGCCCTGACCTACATCTACGGCGTTGGCCGTACCCGTTCGAACGAAATCCTCGCCGCCACCGGCATCGACGGGGACATCCGCGTCAAGGACCTCACCGACGACCAGCTCGTCACGCTCCGCGATCACATCGAGGGCAACTACAAGGTGGAGGGTGACCTCCGCCGCGAGGTGGCCGCCGACATCCGCCGCAAGATCGAGATCGGCTCGTACGAGGGCGTGCGTCACCGCCGCGGCCTCCCGGTGCGCGGCCAGCGCACGAAGACCAACGCGCGTACCCGCAAGGGTCCCAAGCGCACGGTCGCCGGCAAGAAGAAGGCGCGCTAGGCCTCCGCCGGCGCCCCAGGATTTAGGGAGAACGCAGAACATGGCACAGGCCAAGAGCGCCGCGCGCAAGCCGCGTCGCAAGGAAAAGAAGAACATCGCACTGGGCCACGCCCACATCAAGTCGACGTTCAACAACACGATCGTCTCGATCACCGACCCGTCCGGCGCCGTCATCAGCTGGGCCTCGTCCGGTGGTGTGGGCTTCAAGGGCTCGCGCAAGTCGACCCCCTATGCCGCAGGCATGGCGGCGGAGTCGGCTGCACGCCAGGCTCAGGAGCACGGCGTCAAGAAGGTCGACGTCTTCGTGAAGGGTCCGGGTTCGGGCCGCGAGACCGCGATCCGCTCGCTGACGGCCGCCGGCCTCGAGGTGGGGTCCATCCAGGACGTCACCCCGCAGGCGCACAACGGCTGCCGTCCGCCCAAGCGCCGCCGCGTCTGAGCTCCGTCAGGCTCACGAGACCGGGCCTCGCCATCACGCGCGGCCCGGTCTCGGCGCCCACGAGCGCACGCTTCCCGGATGCCGCGAGGCGTGGCATCCGTCGATACAACTCAACACCTCACCACACCCACGTGTCATATAGCGGTCACGTGATCGAAAGGAACACATCGTGCTCATTGCACAGCGTCCCACTCTGACCGAGGAGAAGATCGGCGAGTTCCGCAGCCGGTTCATCATCGAGCCGCTGGAGCCCGGTTTCGGATACACGATCGGCAACGCGCTGCGTCGCAGCCTGCTGTCGTCGATCCCCGGAGCGGCCGTCACCAGCATCCGTATCGACGGCGTGCTGCACGAGTTCAGCACCATCCCCGGTGTCAAGGAGGATGTCACCGAGATCATCCTCAACATCAAGCAGCTCGTCGTTTCGAGCGAGCGCGATGAGCCCATCACGGCGTACCTGCGCAAGACGGGTGCCGGCGAGGTCACGGCAGCGGACATCTCGGCTCCGGCCGGTGTCGAGGTGCACAACCCCGAGCTGGTCATCGCGACGCTCAACGACACCGCCAAGTTCGAGCTGGAGCTGACGATCGAGCGTGGCCGCGGCTACGTCTCGGCGACCCAGAACCGCAACGAGTACGCCGAGGCCGGGGTCGTCCCCATCGACTCGATCTACTCGCCGGTGCTCAAGGTCAGCTACCGCGTCGACGCGACGCGCGCCGGTGAGCGCACCGACTTCGACAAGCTCGTGCTGGACGTCGAGACCAAGGCTTCGATGCTGCCGCGCGACGCCGTCGCTTCGGCCGGCCGCACCCTCACCGAGCTGTTCGGTCTCGCCCGCGAGCTGAACGTCGAGGCCGAGGGCATCGAGATCGGCCCCGCGCCGGTCGAGACCGTGCTGTCCAACGAGCTGTCGATGCCGATCGAGGACCTCGACCTGTCGGTGCGTTCGTACAACTGCCTCAAGCGCGAGGGCATCAACACCGTCTCGGAGCTCGTCGCCCTGTCGGAGACGCAGCTGATGAACATCCGCAACTTCGGTCAGAAGTCGGTCGACGAGGTGCGCGACAAGCTCGTCTCCCTCGGCCTGTCGCTGAAGGACTCGGTCCCCGGGTTCGACGGTGCGCACTTCTACGGCGGATACGACGACGAGAACATCTGATTCACCGGATGCCGCGACCACGGCGTAACGCCCGGTCGCGGCATCCGCACCGTTCTTCTTTTCAACTGGAGTTATAGACATGCCCAAGCCCACCAAGGGTCCCCGCCTCGGAGGCGGCCCCGCCCACGAGCGCCTGCTTCTCGCGAACCTCGCTGCCGCCCTGTTCACGCACGGCTCGATCACGACCACCGTGACAAAGGCCAAGCGCGTTCGCCCGCTGGCCGAGCGCCTCATCACCTTCGCCAAGCGCGGCGACCTGCACGCGCGCCGTCGCGTGCTGTCGGTCATCGGTGACAAGTCGGTCGTCCACACCCTCTTCACCGAGATCGCTCCCCAGGTCGCTGAGCGTGAGGGCGGCTACACCCGCATCACGAAGATCGGCAACCGCAAGGGCGACAACGCCCCCATGGCCGTCATCGAGCTCGTCCTCGAGCCCGTGACCCCGAAGGCGAAGTCGGCGAAGAAGTCGGCCGCGGCCGCTCCTGCTGCCGCTCCCGCCGAGGAGCCCACCGCCGAGGCCGAGGTCGAGGAGACCCCCGCCGCCGACGAGGCCGCCGACGCCGGCGCCGAGTCGCCGGAAGAGGGCGCCGCCGCCGAGGCAGCAGCCGAGGTCGCCGTCGAGGCGCCCGCCGAGGCCAAGTCGGAGTAATCGCTTCGTCGAGTCCGCTCGACACGCACATCGAGGCCCGCACCCGGTTCGCCGGGGGCGGGCCTCGCTGCGTCGCGGGGGCGCCTCGCTGCGTCGCAGCGGGCACGCATAGGGTGGACCGGTGAGCCAGACGACCCTCGCCGAACGCATCGGCCACGCGCCCGAGCCCCAGCTGCCGCAGCACCCGGATGCCGTGACCTGGCGCCCCGCGTCGGCGGACGACATCGACGCGATCCATGCGGTCCTCGTCGCCGCCGACCTCGTCGACCACCCGTCGTGGACGACGCCCCGCCAGGACGTGGCGGACACGTTCGAGCTGTCCCACATCGACCACGCGCGCGACACCGTGCTGGGCTTCGCGGCAGACGGGACGCCGGTCGCGGTCGGGAGCTCCTTCGTGCACCCGTCACAGGAGGTGCGCATCCAGATCGACCTGCAGGGTGGCGTCCACCCGCACTGGCGCCGCCGCGGCATCGGCAGCGCCCTGCTGGCATGGCAGCACGCCCGCGCGCTGCAGCAGCTCGCGGAGTCGGGATCGGCCCTGCCGGGCGAAGTGCGCCTGCACGCCGGTGAGCACGAGGACGACGCCGTCGCCATCGCCGAGCGCCGCGGCTTCCACGTGGACCGGTGGTTCGCGTCGATGGAACGCGACCTCGCCGCGCCCGTCCCCGAGCGCGCGACACCCGAGGGGATCACCCTGGTGCCGTACTCCGCCGACCGCGCGTCGGATTCCCTGGCTGCCCGCAACGACGCCTTCCGCGACCACTGGGGGAGCCTGCCGAGCACACCGGAGCGGTGGGAGAAGCTCGTCGGCGGGCCGTTCCTGCGTCCCGATCTGTCGACCCTCGCGCTCGACGGCGACGAGATCGTGGCATTCTGCCTGGCCTCGGTGAACGAGGACGACTGGGCCACGCTCGGGGCCTCCCATGCCTACATCGACCTCATCGGGGTCGTGCGCTCGCACCGTGGGCGGGGACTGGCTCCGCTCGTCGTCTCGCGCTCGCTCGGCCGCATGGCGGACGCGGGTCTCGAGCGCGCCGTGCTGGACGTGGACACCGAGAGCCCGACCGGCGCGAACTCGCTGTACGAGCGGCTCGGTTTCGTCGCGACCGAGCGCGACCGCGCGCTCGTGCGCCGGTACTGACACCGCGGCATCCGTGCCCGCGTGGCATCCGCGCCGGGTGGCATCCAGATCGCGTGAGAAACCACTTTCCGGCGGAGAAACCGCGCACCGCGTGGTGTCTCGGCCGAAAAGTGGTTTCTCGGCCATGGGATGCCGGGGCGGGGATACCGCGCGGCGGGGCCGGCGCGCGCGGGCTACTCGGGCGACATGAACTGGCGCGGGCCGGGGGCGTGCTCGCGCGTGGCGACACGCTCGCGGTGCGCGTCGTGGCCCGCGTTGAGCTCATCGACGGTCTCGGCGACGGCGTCGGCATACACCTCCGCGGCGGTCGGCCCCGGGTGCACGCCGTCGCCGGCGAGCAGGTCGGTGCGCCCGGCGATCGCGCCGCTCCAGTCGGCGACGGCGACGTTTCCGCGCCCGCGGGCGAAGTCGCGCAGGTCGCCGTTGACGTCGTCGATCCAGTCCCGCGGCGCGTGGGCATCCACGAGCACCAGCTGCCGCTTGGAGCCGACGATGCCGGTGATCTCCCGCAGCGACTCCCGCGAGATCGCGCCGTTGGTACCGAGGCCGATGACCACGACCGATCGCAGCGAATCGTGCTCGGCGAGGTCGCGCAGGATGTCCGGTGCCGACCACATCGAGCGCGACACGGCCGCGTCGATCGCGATGCCGGGGTAGCGCGCCAGCAGCGCGGGCGCCGAAGCGAGCATGACCGAGTCGCCCACCGCCGTGATCTGATCGCCCGTGATGGGCGGCGGGCCGTCGTCAGCGACCTCCGCGGCCTCGCCCGCGGCGCCGTCCGCCGATTCCGACGCGGGTGCGGGGGTCGGCGTGGGGGTCGCCGCCGCGGCCTCCAGCGCCGCCTGCCCGGCTTCGACCGCGGCCTCAGCGGCTGTCTCGGCGGGCGCGGATGCCACCGCAGCCGTCGTGCCACCCAGCATCAGTACGCCCAGCACCACGGCCGTCACCGCGCCGAACCGGCGCTGGGGCGAACCCGACAGTCGCGCGCGCAGCGCCCGCAGTGATCCGCCGAATCCGTGGCGGCGGATCGGCATCTCCACCCAGCGGTACGACGCGGCGGCCGCGACGAGCGACAGCACGAGGGTGAGCGCGCCGAGCCACAGCGGCGTCGCGGCATCCGGAGCACCCCCGGTGGCGGCCTGCGTGAGCAGCACCATGACCGGCCAATGCCACAGGTAGATGCCGTACGAGCGCACGCCCACCCAGCGCAGCGGCGCGACGTCGAGCGCGCGCCCGAACCACGAGCCGGTGCGGATGCCGCAGGCGATCGCCGTCACGGTGAGCAGGGAGGCCGCCACGAGCACGCCGGGATACGTCAGCGCGCCCGCCAGTGGGGGCAGGAACGCCAATCCGACGATGCCCGCCACCGCCACCGCGCCCACGACTCCCGTCGCCGTAGGCGTCGACCCACGGGTCAGCCACCGGGGCGCCGCCCCGCGCGCGGCGAAGGCGAGCGCGACGCCCAGCAGCAGGCCGAACGCGTGCGTGTCGGTGCCGAAGTACACCCGCGTCGCATCCGCCCCGCCGAGGGTCAGCGCCACCGCCCAGCCGGCGGATGCCGCCCCGAGCGCGAGGGCGGCTGCCACCCGCACCGCCCGGCGGCGGGGGAGCAGGAACAGCGGCAGCACGAGCGGCCACAGGAGGTAGAACTGCTCCTCCACCGCCAGCGACCAGAGGTTGCGGAACAGTTCCGGCGCGGTCGTGGCGAAGTAGTCGCTGCCCGTGGCGATCGACACCCAGTTGTACGAGAACGTCGCCGCTCCCGCGAGCTGCCCGCCGATCCCGACCAGCAGGTCGGCCCCCACGAGCCAGGCCGCCGTCGCGCACACCGTGACCACCAGCGCTAGCGCCGGCAACAGGCGCCGGGCGCGCCGGCGCCAGAAGTCGGCGAGGCGGATGCGACCGGCGGCGGCGTGCTCGCGCAGCAGCAGGCTCGTGATCAGGAAGCCGGAGATGACGAAGAAGACGTCGACGCCCAGGAAGCCGCTCGTGAGCCCCCACGCGGGGAACAGGTGATAGACCACGACGAGGGTCACCGCGATCGCGCGGAGACCGTCGAGACCCGCATAGTGCGGGGCGCGCGACGTCGTCAGTGCGTTCAATACAAGCTCGCAGGAGTATGGCGGGGGGGCTCTCGCGGGGCGCATCGCGCCGCCGAGGCAAGACCCGTCCAGTCTACGTCGGGGGTCCCTCACCGCCCGGCGACGGGTGGGGGTGGCGGGGTTCGGGCAGCCACCTGCACAGCGCCGACTCTGCGTCATAGGCTGGGGGCGAGCACACGGATCCGACGGAGGATGACATGAGCGAAACGATCGTTGTCGGCGTGACCGAGGCCCCCGTGACGCGGCGGGTCATCGACTGGGCGGTCAGCCGCGCGGCACACCGCCACCAGCAGATCGAGCTGGTGAGCGTGGTGGGCGGGGCCATCGGCGCCGTCGGTGAAGGCTCGGTCATGGAGACCGTGCTGGATGAGACCCAGCGGATGCTCGACGAGGAAGCCGCCCGCATCTCGGATGCCGGCGTGCACGTCACCACCCGCGTCGAGGCGGGCAACCCCGTGACGGTGCTGCAGGCCGCTTCCGCGCACGCCGCGCTGCTGGTCATCGGCAGCGACTACCGCGGCCCCGGCTCCGGTCCGGCGCGCGGCGCGCACGGCATCCGCATCGTCGCCGGCGCCGGCTGCCCCGTCGTCGTGGTGCCCGACATCGACATCCACGACCGTACCGGCGTCGTCGTCGGCGTCGACGGGTCGCCGGTCTCGGAGGGCGCCATCGCCTTCGCCGCGGCCGAAGCCGATCGCCTCCGCGAGCCCCTCATCGCGGTGTCGGTGTGGACGCCGGTCACCGCTCCCCGCAACTCCGCGATGGTCTACCCCGAGCTGTACCTGACGAACATGCAGCGCACCGCCGAGGAGAACCTCGCCCTGTCGCTGGCGGGGCTGCGCGCGCAGTACCCCGACCTCGTGATCGACGAGCGCGCCGTCAAGGGCTACCCCTCCACGGTGATCAACGAGCTCGCCGCCGACGCCAAGCTCGCCGTCATCGGCACGCACGGACGCAATGCCGTGGCGCGGTTCCTGCTCGGGTCGATCAGCCACGAAGTGCTGCAACGGGTCGCGACCGTCACGGTCGTCACGCGCTGACACCGCGCCGACGCACCCGGATTCCCGCGGCCGGCTGAGTAGGCTTGCGGGGTGCGCATCCGCCTCGACATCGCCTACGACGGTACGCATTTCCGCGGCTGGGCCCGTCAGCCGGGTCTGCGCACGGTGCAAGGCACGATCGAGGATGCCGTCACGCGCATCCTCGGCGGCTCGCCCCGACTCGTGGTGGCAGGCCGCACGGATGCCGGTGTGCACGCGAGTGGACAGGTGGCCCACCTCGACCTCGACGACGATCAGGTCGCGCGGCTGCGCGCCCGCCGCCCGCGTCGTCGGGACCGCGAGGCGGGACCGGATGCCGCCGACGCGGCCCCCGACGCCGGTGACGCCGTCGCGGCCCTCGCCGGCCGTATCGCGGGCGTGCTGGGGCAGTACCCCGACGTCGTCGTGAGCCGCACGAGCACCGCCCCCGAGGGCTTCGACGCCCGCTTCTCGGCCACGAGCCGCCGCTACGAGTACCGCATCGCCGACACCGAGACGGGCTACGACCCGCTCGAGCGGCACCGCACGACGACGGTGCGGGCGAGCCTCGATGTGGCGGCGATGGATGCCGCCGCCCGCTCGCTCATCGGACTCCACGACTTCGCGGCCTACTGCAAGCCCCGCGACGAGGCCACCACCATCCGCACGCTGCTGGAGTTCGACTGGCGGCGCGACGCGCAGCGCACCGTCGTCGCGCACGTCCGCGCCGACGCGTTCTGCCACAGCATGGTGCGCGCCCTCGTGGGGGCATGCGTCGCCGTGGGGGAGGGGCGGCTTGCTCCCCGCGACGTCGTCGACCTGCGTGACGAGGGGGTGCGCACGAGCGAGTTCAAGGTGCTCGCCGCGCGCGGACTCACCCTGACCGAGGTCGGCTACCCGGCCGACGACCTGCTCGCCGCACGCGCCGTGCAGACCCGCAACCGCCGCGACGCCGAGTAGCGCCGGCGCATATCCTCCCAGCGGGCGCACGCGCAACCTCCACCCGGACACCAGGGTGCGGGCATACGCTGAAGTCACCATGAGGGTGATCTCCTACAACCTCCGCAAGCACCGGGCCGCCGGCGAGCTGACCGACCTCGTCGAGAAGCACGGTGCCGATGTCCTCTGCCTGCAGGAGGCCGTCACCGCCGGCATCCCCGATCAGATCGGCGGACTGCAGCTGGCCGGCGCCACGCATCGCAATCGGCTGGGCCTGGCGGTCTACTACCGGGCCAACACCTACCGCGCCCTGGAGGCACGGGCGATGTCGCTGAAGAAGTCGCTGCACGACCGCGTGCTCAAGCCCGCAGAGGAGCGGATGCTGGGCGTGCGCCTGCGCGACATCGACAACAACCGCGAGGTGATCGTCGCCTCGTTCCACGCGGCCCCGCTCACGGCGCTCAACTCCCTCCGCCGCCACCAGATCAAGACCGCACTGACCGAGCTCGCCGACCTCGGGGAAGGGCTGCCGATCCTGATGGTCGGCGACTACAACTACCCGGTGTTCAAGGAGAGCCTCGGGCAGAAGGTGCGTGCTCAGGGGTACGAGCTGACGCTGAGCGATGCGCGCACCTACACGCGCTACAAGTTCTTCCGCGGCCACTACGACTTCGCGACGTCGGTCGGCTTCGACATCGAGCGGGTCAAGACCCTCCCGCAGGGGCTGAGCGACCACCTGCCGATCCTCGTCACGGCGGAGCCGTCGGTGATGCGCGCGACCAAGGGCGCGGCGTAGCGTTCGAGCGGCGTCGCGGGTTCGAACGCGGATCGGGTGCTGCAGCCGGCCGGACCCCCCAGCTCACGGCCGGCTGACAGCTACCCCCCGTGTGGCAATCCCCCAATCGCCACTCCGTCATTGAATCCGGCGCCTTCGGGCGCTTGCGCGTCTTGCGCGAAACCTGAGGGAGAACTGCGGTTACCGGTTTCCGCGCGACACGGCGCCGACAGGGCACGGTGGGGCGGGCACCTAGACTGGCGATGAGCCGCAACAGGAGGAAATGGCATGCGACGAGTCGGCATTCGTGCGATGGCGGTGACGGCATCCGCCGCATTGGCGCTGGTCGCGCTCACCGCCTGCGGCCCCGCCCCCTGGACCGAAGCTGAAGATGAGCCAAAGGCCAGCAGCGCGGCACCGGTGGCGCCTCCCGTCTCCAACGACCTCTCCGGAGGCAGCACGCAGCGCGAGCTGCAGGCGGGCGCCGTGGCAGCGACCGTCGACTACTGGTCGGACCTGTCGATGGACCGCTGGACCGCGGACGCGCTGAAGCCCGTCAGCATGTCGATGGTCACCACGGTGACCCCCGACGACGGCCAGAAGGTCTATCTGCAGAAGGCCACCATGCTCGCCGTGCCCGGCAATGCCACCGAGACCTTCGAGCCCCTCGAGACCCAGACGGATGCCGCCACGGTGAGCCCCGGGTACCTCGTGTTGAGCCCGTACAGCTACTCGCAGACCTTCACGGTGGGCACCGTCCCCGCCGAGGCCACTTTCGTCGAGGTGCAGTTCCGCTACGACTTCCTCGTGCAGACGACGCCGACCTCCACGGAATTCGCCAAGCAGACCGCCACGGACACCCTGGTGGTCGCGATCGCGGCATCCCCGGCAGCCGACGACTGACGCCCTGCGCGACGCGCGGGGCGGGGCGTCGAGGGCCCCGCAAACGTCGCCGCAAGAAACCCCCAAGGAACCGCCAAGGCCCCCGGAATCGGCCGGTTCACCCCGGTACCGCGCTCATAGACTTCAGGCGTCGCCATCCCAGAAGCGCCCTCCGGCCGAGGCGGCATTCCGTTTGCGCGTTCGTGCGCCTCCTCGCGAAACCCGGTAGCCCCATGTCTGTTTCCCGCTCGTCCCGTCGCGCCCGCCTGCTGGCAGGTGCCGCGATCATCGCTGCTGCGACCCTGCCCCTGACCGGTTGCGCACAGCTCTTCGACGCGTTCAACGGCGCCTCCGCCGGCGCCGCCGAGCGTGTGCCCGAGCCGGTGGAGACGACCGCCGCACCGGCGATGGAGTTCGACTCGCAGTTCACCTACGACGGCTCGGTCTCGCTGTCGTCCGAGGTCGCCGACGGGCTCGAGGTGCGCCTGGACATCTGGGCAGCCGACCCCAAGCGCACCCACGAGTGGATGCCGATGGGGGAGAAGACCTTCGGCTTCGCCGTCAACGTGCACGACAGCCGGGTGGACGAGAAGGCCGTGCTCACGCAGAAGCGCCGCGTCTACATCTCGCAGATCGCGATCACCTCGCAGACCGCGCAGACCGGCGGCCAGGTCTCCACGCCCTTCCAGTTCGCCGCTGACCCCCGCACGCTGGTGCCGACCGACACGCTGCGCTCCGAGCGCGGGCTGCTGCTGAACAGCTTCCAGGGCGGCCTGCACGTGCCCGAGACGACGATTCACCAGCTGCCGCCGGACACGTTCGGGGTGACCCTGCAGTTCCAGCTGACGATCTGGGTCGAGGGCACCGCCAACGACGACGCGTCGTTCGGGCAGCAGACCGTCTACCACCAGCTGCCGATCGCCATCTTCCCGCAGGCCGACGCCGACGAGGCCGGCACCGAGTCCGAGGAGCAGGCACCGTGACCTCGTCCTTCCCGCACGACGCGGCATCCACCGACCTCGCCCCCGCTCCCGGGTTCGCCGACGACTTCGCATCGGTGCTCGAGAACTCCACCGGACACCGGTCGACGATCGGCTGTGTCATCCCCGCCTACAACGAGGAGGAGTCGATCGGCGCCGTCATCCAGGGGCTGCTCGACCAGACCCGCGTGCCGGATGTCATCCACGTGGTGGTCAACAACACCTCGGATGCCACCGTCAAGATCGCCTCGGAGTACAGCGGGCCGCACGAGATCACGACCGCCCTCGGCGAGCAGTTCACCGAGGTGTTCGTGCACGACATCGGCAAGAACCCCGACAAGAAGGTCGGCGCGCTCAACTACGGGTACGCGCTGGTCGAGGGCTACGACTACCTGCTGGGCGTCGACGGTGACACCATCGCCGATCCGCGCGCGGTGGAGTACCTCGAGATCGAAGCCGTCTCGGACTCGCGCATCGGCGGCATCTCGGCGATCTACTCGATCGACGACCGTCCGATCAAGGGCCTCATCGGCAAGTTCCTCATCGCCGGTCAGCGCACCCAGTTCGCCGCGTTCAACCTGCAGAACCTGCTGCGCGGGCGCAACATGGCCGTGCTCGGCGGGCAGTTCTCGATCTTCTCCACCACCGCGCTGCGTGAGGTGATGAAGGAGAACCGGCAGTCGACCCCGTGGGTGAAGGACAGTGAGGTCGAAGACTCGCTGCTGTCGCTGCAGATCAAGAGCGCCGGGTACCTCACCAAGATCAGCCCTTACGCGCGCGCCGACGTCGGCGGCATGACGACGCTCCGCGGCTACGACGCGCAGCAGGTCAAGTGGACGTACGGCTCCATCGAGCTGATGTGGCCCGGCCAGCGCGGTGACACCAAGGGGCAGCCGTTCCACCCCAACCTGCGCCTGCGCTGGTGGGAGAACTTCGGCATGCTCACGAACCTCTTCGTGCGCGTGGCGTTCCTCACATTGCTGGCGGGATCGCTGTCGATCGGCGCGTTCGTCTTCTCGCCGCTGTGGCTCATCCCGCCCGTCGTGGCGGTGCTGCTGAACCTGCGCATCGCCTACACGATGCAGAACCGCAACAGCCGCGACATCGCGTTCGCCGGTCTCATGGCCCCCGCGGAGATCTTCATGTGGATCCGCATCAGTCACTTCCTGCGCTCGTGGACCCGGTTCCTCTCACGCAAGAAGGTCGACAACTGGGCGATGCAGGCCAAGGCCGAGCGCGGCGGCGGGTCGGCGCACTGGATGCCGCTCGTGCTGCTGGTCGTGGTGATCGTGGCCATGAGCGTCATCTGGATGATGCTCGGACCGGTGGTGCAGTCGACGATCCTCTGGATCGGCTGGCCTGTCGTGGGCGTCGTGACGGTGCTGCAGACCCTCACGATGGTGTTCAAGCTGCTGCGTCGCCACCAGGGCTACAAGGTCTGACTAGGCCGCGACCTCGGACGTCATCCGGTAGCCGACCCCGCGCACCGTCTCGATGTAGCGGGGGTTGGCGGGATTGTCGCCGAGCTTGCGGCGGAGGTTGGTCATGTGCGCTTCGATGGCACGCTTGTCGGCCTCGCCGACGAAGTAGCTCGTGACGTAGGACTCGCCGCGCAGCACGAGCGTCAGGTCGGCCTTGCTGCGCACGCGCCGCTTGGACTCCATGAGGGTGGAGAGCAGGTCGAACTCGGTGCGGGTGAGGTCCAGCTCGACGCCCGCGGCCACGACGATGCGGCTCTCGGGGTCGAGCTCGAGGTCGCGGTGGCTGAGCGCGGCCGGGCCGAGACCGGCGTGCGGCAGCAGCGGGGACTCGGCGGGGACGACGGCCGACGGCGACAGCACGATCGTCTTCGAGCCCGCGTCGGCGGGGGAGACCGGACCGGAGACGTACTCGACCGGCGTCGGCGCCGGTGCGGGCTCCGTCGCGGGACGTGTGACGGGGATGGCAGCGGTCGCGGGCCGGGCGCCCGGGAACGACGGGCCCACCTGGTCCTGGCGGGGCGTGCCCGGGGAGGCGGATGCCAGGCGCGGGCGCCGCAGCAGCGCTTCGATGCGCGCGCGCAGTTCACGCGGCCGGAACGGCTTGTTGATGTACTCGTCGGCACCCGAGCCGAAGCCCAGCACCACGTCGGCCTCGTCCTCGAGCCCGGTGAGCATGATGATGTAGGTGTCGCTCTTGGCCCGGATACGACGGGCGGCTTCGAAGCCGTCGATGCCGGGCATGGTCACGTCGAGTGTCGTGATGAGGGGCTGATACGACAGCACCGCCTGGACACCGTCGATGCCGTTGCCGACGGAAACGGTCGAGAATCCCATGGCCTCCAGCACTTCGGACAGGAGGTGGCGGATATCGGGATCGTCTTCGACGATCACCGCCGTCTTCGGGGGGCTGGTGGAGTCAGTCATGTGAACGCAAACCTCGGGGGGACGGGGTGATCTGGTCCTCAGACTACACACGCCCGAGACACGTCAACGCACGGCGCGGGTCAGCTCGATCGCGGCATCCGGCCACCAGCTGCCCGCGGCCGGTCCACCGTTGCAGGGACCGTCGCTCTCACCCGGGGGTTTGATCCACAGGTTGGTGTCGACGACCTCGTCGCCGAAGGTGCCGCCGGGCTCGCCGATGAGGCGGTCGCGGGCGTTGCACCAGACCCCGTTGCCGCCCGCGCCGCTGCGCGATGTGTCGATGACCGCGTGGCCGCCGCCGAGTGCCGCGGCCACGGCGTGGGCGTAGTCGAACTCGGATGCCGCGTGGTTGTAGTTCGAGACGTTGGTGGCGAAGCCGCGCACGCGATCGAGCAGTCCGGTCTGGGCGATGATGTCGGCCATGGTGGCCGGCTCATGCCACGTGGAGTGGCCGCCGTCGAGGTAGATCCACGCGTCCGACCCCGACAGCGCGTCGACGGCGGTCGTCAGCTGGCGGGTGCGGTCGGCGAGATTGCCGCACTCGGGCGCGAGGGCGAGGCTGTCGGGCTCGAGCACCACGATGCGCTGCACGTCGCGCGCGTTGTCCAGCGCCTTGCCGATCTCGCCGGTCCACGTGGCGTAGTCGGCCTCGTCGAGGCCGCCGGCGGAGAAGTTGCCGCAATCACGCCCGGGGAGGCCGTAGACGACGACCGCGAGGGTCGCGTCCTGCTCGCGCGCCTCGACGGCGAGGTGGGCGATGCGGCCCCACACCTCTCCTATGGGGTCGCGCTCCGGCGTCAGCCAGTACGCCGTCGGCTGCTCGGCGAGATAGGCGGCGGCGGCGCGGGCCTCGTCGGGTGCGCCGGTGTCGGCGGCCGCGCGCGCCGCCGTGGACCCGGAGGCGACGACCAGGGTCGTGTCCACCGCGGGCGGCTGCAGCATCATCGTCTGCACCGTGCGGGTGATGAGCGTGGCGACCGCGATGAGCGCGGCCAGCGCGACGACTCCGGCGATCGCGAGGAGGGCGACGGCGAGGCGTCGGGGGAGCGGGCGCCGGGGACCGCGGGCGCGGCGCTGACGGTTCACGGCAGGTGCGGGCACAGGCGACGATATCCCGGCGGGCGCACCGGGACCAATTCGTTCGGTCAGTCGTGGCTGCGAGCTCGTCGCGCGACGGAGGCCACGGTGATCGCGGCGCCCGCGAGCAGGAGTGCACCGCCGCCGAGCCACAGTCCGACCAGCTGGGTGGCGTCGCCGCCGGTGGTGGGGAGTGCGCCACTGGCGGAGCGGATGGTGGTGCTGCCGGCGCCACCGGGAGAGGACGCCGAGATGGCGGCGATGTTGTACACGCCGCTGGCGTCGATCGGCAACGTGATGTCAACCGGGTCGAGGGCGCCCGTGGCAGACGAAGTGCGCGTGGTGCTGCCGGTGGAAAGGGCGAACTTGACGAACGCGGGGCCGAATGTGGACCCCACGCCGTTCTCACCCGTGATGGTGATCGTGACCGTCTCGTTGGCGCTGAACGTGCCGTCGGCGCACCGGAAGTCGATGGTCTCGCCGGCGGCCGCAGTCGCGACGGAGACCGCGCAGGCATCGGCGGGTGGGTAGATGGCGGAGGCGCTCGCCGCAGCAGGAAGTGCCAGCGCCGCGCCGGCCGCAAGTACGGATATCGCGATGGTCTGGGTCAATCGACGCGTCATGGCTCCCCCTGTGCCGTGCGGGTCATGCCGACTCCCCTGCCGGCATCCCCGGAGGCTGTGCTGCGACCCGGATACGTCGCAGACGGTGCCTCAGCACAGACTCTAGGGGCTGACGCAGTCGGAGACAATCGTCGCGGGGATATCCGCCGAGATCGTGGGCGTGATCTCTGCGATGAGCGTGCGCGCCGACGGCGCGACGGTGCGCACCGAGACCGTCGCCGTGACGGAGTCACCCGGTGCGAGGTCGGCGCTGAAAGTGAGCACCTGGCGGCCGTCGTGATAGCCGCCGCCGAAGCCGCGGTCGATCGACAGAATGGCTTGGGTGAGCTCGAACCCCTCCGGCAGGTAGAGGTAGGCGACTGTCCTCGCCACTCCCGCGGCCACACCGTAGACGCCCCCTCCGGTGACGTGGCGGGGGAGCGAGGTCGCGGCATCAGGCGGAGCGGTACTGGTGAGGGTGAGGGTGAGGGTCGCGCCCCCGGTGGCACGATCGTCCTCGCCTGCGACGCAGGCGTCCCAGGTCAGCGAGGTGTCGGCGCTCACGTAGTAGTCCATCTTCGAGCCGGTGCCGTCGTTGAGATACACCCCGAACCGGCTGGCTTCGGCGTCGGTCACCGGCAGCCCGCCCGCGAGGGATGTTTCTGCCAGCACCGCCTGATCCTCCGCGACGGCGCTCCACAGCAACAGCCGCCGCTCGTCTCCGGCGCGGCCGAGCGCGGCGACCATCGCGGCAGGGTCGCCGGCACCGCGAGCGAGTGTGTCGAAGACGGACGCCGCGGCGGCGGCGAAGAAGGCGTCCTGATCGCGGGGTCGCTCGTAACGCTGGTAGACGTCCTGAAGGAGCAGCTGTACTGCGTTGTCCGCCGTGAGCTCGTCGCCGGTGGGCAGCATGACAGGGCCCGTGGCCTCGAGCAGGTACGACAGCGCGACGGGATCCATCGCGATGACGCCATCGACCTCCTGCCCCGTTTCGCGCAGCCACATCTCCTTGGCCAGCGGGCCCGTGACGGCGAAGTCCGGCACCTGCGTGACGTTCTGCAGCCACCGCCCGGGGCGCGGACCGTACAGCGCGAGCAGCTCGTCCGACAACGGCAGCACGGCATCCTCGTAGCGGGGGAAGTCGGTCGCGGATGCCTGTGCGGTCAGCTGCATGGTGCCGTCGACGGTGTGCACGACGGCGAGCGCGCCGACGATGCCGCCCAACGAGCGCCACTCCGCGTTGTTCTGGAAGACGATCAGATAGTCGCGCTCGCCCTCGGCGCCGAGCATGGGCGGCAGCAGCACACTGGCGCGGGCGAGGGCATCGGTCGCGGTGGCGCTAGCGCGCAGCAGCTCGGAGACCTCGGCGACGGCGTCGCGCACCGGGGCGAGCAGCGCGCCCCCGTCGATGGCGCCCACGGATGCCGCCGCGGCGGCGACCTGATCGGCACCGGCACGGGCGGGCTCGGCGATGGAATCGAACACGGCGGTCTCGATGCGGCCTCCGCTGGGGCGCAGCGAATCGAGCGAGAAGGCGGTGGCGACCTCGGCGAGCGGGGTGAGGGCGCCGCCGACGACATCGTCTGCGGCGGCCGCGATGGTCGACACCGCAGCCAGCTGCGGCCCCGCCCACGGCAGATGCTCGGCCGCCCGCCACACCGGATCGGATGTCAGCTCACGCGCGGCGGAGGTCTCACGCGACAGTTCTTCGACGAGGCCGGCCGCCCGGGCCGGGTCGTGGAGACTGTCCACCGTCTCGCCCACGGTGGCCTGAGCGGTGCGCAGGTGCGCTTGTGCCGAAGCGGCCCGCACCCCGACCCAGACGCCGGCGACGATGAACGCCAGCAGTACGGCGCCGAGCATGCTCGCGAAGACGATGCCCGCGACGCGCGCGGAGCGGGGCAGCACTGCGGCACTCACGGGGTCAGCTTACGGGCGTCATCACCCGCTCCCAGCGGTCGCCGCCGCTGCGGTGCGCCTGCACCCCTGCGCCCCGGGCGGCATCCAGCAGTTCGTCGAGGTCGTAGCCGACGGTGTCGACGCTGGCCCACCCGATGCTCGCGGACACCCGTACGGCGATGGGCTGTGTCGGGTCGGGTGTGGCGACCTGGTCGAGCAGGCGCGACAGCAGGGGGCGCACGGCGCCTTCGGGGCGGGGCAGCAGCACCACCACCGCGTCGTCGCCCTGCCGTTCGAGGTCGGCGTCGGGCGGCAGCACGGCGCTGACGTCTCGCGCGAACCGGTCGGAGATGCGCGCGAACTCGGTGGCGCTGAACGCCTCGCGGAGGTCGACCGGGTCGTCGAGGCGGATGTCCAGCACGCACCACCAGCGGTCGCCGGCGGCCTGCGCGCGGCGCAGCCGGTCTTCGGCGACGGCGCGGAACGGGGTCTGCGCGATCGTGGCGCCCGACGTCGGGGTGTCGGCGCGGGCCAGCAGCAGCAGGGTGATGAGGGCCGCGGCGCTGTACACGATGGATGCCATCGAGTTGAGGTCGCGCATGAGGCCCAGCCCGTCGGCGGTGTCGTCCGCGTAGGGGCGGAAGCCCTGGAGGATGCCGTCGACGATGGCGATCACGCTGAAGACGATGAAGCCGGCGGATGCCACGGCCAGCGGCAGCGTCTCGTGGCGCCAGCGCGGCCCGAGACGCACCAGTTCGGTGATGGTGAGCGCCGCGAACACGCCCGTCACCACGAAAGCGACGCGGAAGAGGAGGGGGAACACCGCGGTGCCCGCGGTCACCGGCATAGCCACCGCGCACACGATCGTGAACACCGCCGCAACCCAGGTGTACGGCCGCGGGGCGCCGCGGCGCACGCGCAGCCCCACCCAGATGAACACCGTGCAGCCCAGCATGACCGCCGCGCACGCGGCGCGCAGCGCGGCCGATCCCCGTGCGTCGGCGGCGACCCACCCGTAGGACGTGATCATCGCGAGGGTGAAGGCGAACGCCCAGATGGCGCTGGCGCGGCTGGGACGGTGGAAGAACCCGAGCCCGATGATGACGGCGGTGTTGACGGTCGACAGGGCGACCAGCACCACGCCGATGCTCGAGTTGATCATTCTCCGGTTCCTTCCGGGCCGTGCGCGGCGAGGTGCACGACGACCGTCGTGCCACGGCCGAGGGCGCTGGTGAGTGCGAGGCGCCCGCCGTGCTGCTGCACGATCTCGCGGGTGATGACCATGCCCAGGCCCGTGCCCGGCACGCCGCTGTCACGAGCGGTCTGCGCGCGGAAGTACGGCTCGAAGACACGGTCGACGTCGGCGGCGGCGATGCCGATGCCGGTGTCGGAGACGGCGAAGCGGATCTGCCCGTCCACGTGTCGCGCGTCGACTCTGATGTGGCCGCCGCGTGGGGTGTACTTCACCGCGTTGCCGAGGATGTTGTCGACGGCCTGGCGCAGCCGGAAGGCGTCGCCGGTGACGAGCAGCTCACCGTCGAGGGCCGCTTCGACGGTGAGCTGGGCCGTCTGGGCTGCGGGGCGGAACGCGTCGACGGATGCCGCGGCGACCCGCTGCAGGTCGACGATGTTCGCGGGGGGTGCGGCGGGCTTGTTGGTCTCCAGCACCGACGCGATGAGGCGCTGCATCCGCTGACCGGCGTTCTCCACCACCTCCAGTCGCTCCATGGCATCCGGCGGCAGGTCGTCACGGTCCAGCAGCAGATCGACGTGGCCGACGATGGCGGTGAGGGGGTTGCGCAGCTCGTGGGAGACGATGCTGGTCATCGTCTTCTTCTCTTCCTGCGCCTTGACGGCCGCCGTCGTGTCGCGCACCGTCAGCAGCGTCACGTCGGGCTCATCGGGGGTGGAGCCCACTTCGCTGGTCGACACGTCCAGCGCGTGCCACTGCCCCGACGTGTCGAAGAGCCAGATGCGGTGGTCGGTGAAGATCTCGCCACGGGCCGCGCGGGTGATCATCGTGTCGTGCGGGGCCAGCGGCTCGCCGCGGTACGCGTCGTACTCCACGGCCGCCGCGGGGTGCGCGTGCGAGACGTCGTCGATCGAGTAGAGGCGGCGGTAGGCGTCGTTGGCCGCCCGGATGACGCCGCGTCGGTCGACGCGGGCAAGGCCCGTATCGACGGAGTTGAACAGCGCCAATGCGCGCTTCTCCTGCGTCTCGACACGGCGGAGGGTGCGCTCGAGCTGCGAGAACTGGCGTTCGAGCAGCCGACTGAACGCACGCGTGCGCCGGGAGCCGGTGGTGATGGTCACGCCGATGAACACCAGCGCCAGCAGCACCACCATGAGGTGCACCGCGCGGGAGGGGGTGAGGGAGGTGAGCAGCACATCGACCATCAGGATGACGGCGACCTCGCTCAGCGCGGCGATGAGCCACGGCAACGTGTAGTAGGTCGAGATCCAGGCGATGGGGAAGATCCACAGGATCGTGAGCAGGCCGTCGCTGCCCGAGGCCAGCAGCCCGATCGCGGCGATGTCGATGGCGGGGACGAGGGCGACCGTGGCGTGGCTCAGGCGGTGCCACGGCACCACGAGCGTGAGGGAGCTGACCAGCAGGATCAGCACGACGCCGGAGGTGAACACCGGCCGCGCGAACGCCTGTGGGGTCAGGAGGACGACGACCACCGTGATGGCCGCGACGGCGACGCCCAGCACCAGCTGCCACTGCCAGATCGACCGGGTGCGAGGGTTGTCCCACCTGCTGGGCGCCGAATGGTCGCGCGGCGGCGCATCGGGGATCGGGGGCTCCGCCATGGGGTCAGTGTATCGACCCCGGAGCTACGGTTCGGTGTCTTCGGGAAGCTCGTCGGAGTGCCCCGCCAGGGAGCGGTACCCGGAGCCGCGCACGGTCTCGATGAATCGTGGCTGCGCGGGGCTGTCGCCGAGCTTGCGGCGCAGGTTGGTCATGTGCGCCTCGATCGCCCGCTCGTCGGCATCGCTGACCTTCGCGGGGTCGAGGTAGGTCTCGTCGTGGAGGGTCAGCACGAGGTCGGCCTTGCTGCGCACGCGACGCCCGGACTCCAGAAGTGTGGCCAGCAGATCGAACTCGGTGCGGGTGAGGGTGACGTCGGCGGCGTCGACCGAGACCGTGCGGGTGTCGCGGTCGAGCATGAGCCCGTCGATGCGCATGGCGCCCACCGGCGGCCGGCCGGGGGATGCCGCGCGCTCGCCGGCGCGGGTGCCGTCGCCGTCGCCGTCGGTGCGCGGGCGGCGGAGCAGGGCGAGGAAGCGCGCGCGCAGCTCGCGCACGCGGAAGGGCTTGAACACCACGTCGTCGGCGCCGACACCGAACCCGAGAACGGCGTCGGCCTCGTCGGTCAGTGCGGTGATCACCACGATGTAGGTGTCGTTGCCGGCCGCGCGGATGCGCCGGGTCACCTCGAACCCGTCGATGCCGGGCATGTTGACGTCGACGGTGGTGACGATCGGCTGGTGCGCGAGCACCGCCGCCACGCCGTCGGTGCCGTTGTCGACTGCGGTCACCGCGAACCCGGCGCTGGTGAGCACCTCGGCAAGCAGATGCCGCACGTCGGCGTCGTCGTCTATCACGACAGCTCGTGGTGAATCGATGTGCGCCATATGCCCCCCTAGCGATGGCGGGAACGAACACCGTCGGTCGTTCTCGATGGGTCTGATTGTGCCAGATCGCTCGATCCGCACCAGGGGGCCGGTGGTGGATGCGGCCCCGGCAGGACCCCCCGATCCACCGGGGCCGCAGACGCCACACTAAAAGTGCGGCGTCTGCGGCCTCAGAGTGTTGCATCCACCCCGTGGTTCTGCTATTCGGCGACGGGGCGGTCAGCCCAGTGCCGGGTACAGCGCCGGTGCGGTGCGGTGGTGCGTGGCCTGCTCGAACGCGTAGGCGAGGCCCAGCAGCGTGCCCTCGGCGAAGTCGCGACCGAGCAACTCGATGTTGACGTTCGCCCCGGGGATCGCCTCGGCGTCCGTGGCCTGCCCCATCGGCACGGTGACCGACGGCATCCCGGTGTTGGGGCTCAGTCGCAGGTTGGTGCTGTGCGTGCCGTAGGGGCGGCCCGACGGGTAGATGAGGGCGTCGAGGTCCTGCGCGTCGAGCATGGCGGTGACGAGCGTCTTTCCGTTCGCGAGCACCGTGGTGTGCGTACCGGTGGGTCCGGCCCACGCCTCGTAGTCCGCGGCGGTCACGGCGTTGCGCTGCTCGAAGGTGCGCTTGCGCGAGGACACGTAGTTGCCGCCCTCGAGGATCGCGTCGATGCTGCGCGCCGACACGGCGGGCGACAGGTGCGTGGCGATGTACTCGTCGAGGTCGTGCTTGAACTCGGCGGTGCTGCCGCTGCCCTCGTTGAGCACCGTGGTGAACTCCGGCGAGCCGGACACCTCCACGACGGTCGCGCCGAGCGACTCGAGCGTGGCCTTCGTCTCGGCCCACAGTCGTGCGGTGGTGGCGTCGGTCGGGATCATCGATGCGACGTAGCCGATGCGAGCGCCGTCCAGCGCGCCGGCGTCGAGGTGCGACGTGTACGACGCGGGAACCAGGCCCGCCTGTCGGGCGGTCACCGCATCCGCCTCGTCGATGCCGACGACGGCATCCAGCGCCACGGCGGCGTCGAGCACGCTGCGGGTCATGGGGCCGCCGGTGTCCTGGCTGAGCGCGAGCGGGACGATGCCGTCACGGCTCGCCAGTCCCACGGTCGGGCGCACCCCGACCAGCTGGTTGTACGAGGACGGCACGCGGATGGACCCGCCGGTGTCGGTGCCGAAGCCGATTCCGGCGAGGTTCGCCGCGATCGCCGCGCCGGTGCCGCCGCTCGAGCCGCCCGCGGAGCGGGAGGTGGAGTAGGGGCTGGCGACGAGCGTGGAAGAGCCCGGGGCCTGGAACGACGAGAACTCCGACGCGAAGCCGTAGGCGAACTCGTCCAGGCTCGCCTTGGCGAGGATCACGGCGCCCGCCTCGCGCAGTCCCTGCACCATGAACGCGTCGGTGGTGGTCTGGTTGTCGTTCCAGCAGCCGCAGCCGGCGGTGGTGACCATGTCGACGGTGTTGTAGTTGTCCTTCACCGCGACGGGCACGCCCAGCAGCATGCTCGTCATGCCGTTTTCGGCGCGCTCGGCGTCGGCCGCGGCCGCGGCTGCGAGAGCGGCATCGCCGACCGTGATGATCGAGTTGAGCGCACGACCGCCCGCGGCCGGGTCGACGTTCACGTCGTCGTAGGCGGCGATGCGGTCGATGTAGGCCTGCGTGATCTGCACCGACGTGGTGACGCCGGCGTTCATGGCCGCCTGCATGTCGAGCGTCGAGGCTTCGACCAGTTCGAACGGGCCGTCGTCGTAGATCATGCGCTGCGCGAGGGCGGCGATGTCGGCCACGGTGATGGTGCCGTCGGCGTCGGTGTCGATGACCGCGACGTCGGCCCAGCCCGGGCTGGCGCTCGTCGAGCCGAGAGCGGATGCCGCGGCATCCAGATCGGCCGTGGTCACCTGATCGTCGCCGGTGAGGTCGAGCTCGGTGTAGTACGGCGCCAGCAGCGGAGTGGTCGGTGCGACCGGTGCGACCGGGAGGGCTGCGGCAGGCAGGCTGACGGCCGTGGCGGCGACCGTGCCGAAGATCGCGGCAGCGGCGATCGCGCCGCGGCGGCGGGTGCGGGTGGGGGTGGTCATGGGGATCTCCCGGTCGTTGAGCGAGGGCGCTGGGCGCCCGAGACGAAACGCCTGACCCGCGGTCACGGCGCGACCGCCGTACGGCGGCGGATGACGAACACGACACCAAGGGCGAGCAGCGCGACCGCTGCGGCCGCGGTGACGATCCAGACCGTCACGTCGGCACCGGTGGCGGCGAGCGAGCCGGCGGCGCCGGATTCGGCGCTTGCACCATCGCCGGCCGAGGGCGATGCCGGCCCCGCGGCCGGGGCCGGGGTTGTCGGCGACGGGGACGGCGCGGCCACGGGTGGTGCCGTGGCGGCAGGCGCGATCTCGACGGGGGCGGCCACCGGGGCGGGAAGCGCCTGCGCGGTACCGGCCGAATCGAGGAAGGTCGCAGCGGTGAGGGTGACCGTCGCCGGGCCCGAGGTCAGCGCCGTGAACGAGAAGGTGACGAGCGTCTGCGCGCCGGTCAGCCCGGGGGAGCTGCCCAGGCGGGTGTGCGTGAAGCCGAGCACACCCGGCGATTCGGCGACGGTGCCGAAACCGCCGGCGGGGTAGGTCTCGCTCGCGCCGATGTACCGCAGGAGCGCCGGGTCGTAGCCGACGGTGAGGTCGTAGGCGAACAGATCGGCGCCGGCGTCGGCGGTGATGGTCACGGCGACGGGGTCGCCCGCGGTGACCGTCGCAGGCGCGGTGACGGTGACGCCGGTGGCGGCGACGGCGGCGGGGGCGAGCGCGATCGAGCTGCCGAGAAGCGCGAGGGTGGCGGTGACGAATGCGAGGGCGCGGGTGCGTACGCGGGGCGGCCGCGTTCGCGAGGTGGGTTCAGGCATGCGTGAGGGAGTCCTTCTTCGAGGGGGACTGCCGACGCACACGCCCGGTGCGTGTCGCACCGGCGCGTCCCTGGGGGATGTCCGGGACTCTTTCAGACGCCTGTTTCGCGGCCGTTTCCGAGTGTTTCGGGTGGCCGCTGCCGGACGAATGCGGTGCCGCTACGGCCGCCCCATGCCGTAGTACGCCCAGCCGTCCGCACGCCATGCCGCGGCGTCGAGGCAGTTGCGCCCGTCGATGATGACGCGCCTGTTCACCAGCGATCCGGCGTGCTCGGGCGACAGCTCCCGTCGGTACTGGTCCCACTCGGTGACGACGATGACGGCATCGGCGCTGCGGAGGGCCTCATCCCTGTCGTCGACGTAGTTGAGCTGTGGATGCAGCGCGCGCGCGTTGGGAATGGCCTCGGGGTCGGTGATGGTGACCCACGCTCCGAGGCCGAACAGCCGCACCGCCACGTCGAGCGCGGGGGAGTCCCTGGTGTCGTCCGAAAAGGGCTTGAACGCGGCGCCGAGCACCGTGACGTTCTTCTTGAAGACCGAGCCGCCGAGCGCGGCGACCACGAGATCGACGGCACGGTCGCGCCGGCGCATGTTGATGGCATCCACTTCTCGGAGGAAGGCCACGGACTCGCCGCGGCCGAGCTCCTCGGCGCGGGCGGAGAACGCTCGGATGTCCTTCGGGAGGCAGCCCCCGCCGAACCCGATGCCCGCCCCCAGGAAGCGACGTCCGATGCGCACGTCGTGTCCGATGGCATCGGCGAGGGTGGTGACATCCGCCCCGGTCACTTCAGCGATCTCGGCCATCGCGTTGATGAACGAGATCTTGGTCGCCAGGAACGCGTTCGCTGCGACCTTCACCAGTTCGGCGGTGGCGTGGTCGGTGACGATGAAGGGTGTCCCCTGCGCGACCGACGGGTGATAGACCTCGCGCAGCATGTCCGCCGCGCGTTCCCCTTCGGCGGTCGCGGACCCATCGTGAAACGGCACACCCACCACGAGGCGATCAGGGTCGATCGTGTCCTTGACCGCGAAGCCTTCGCGCAGGAACTCCGGATTCCACACCAGCGTCGCCCCCGCCGTCGCCACCCGCTCGGCCAGCGTCGCCGCCGTCCCCACCGGGACGGTGGACTTGCCCGCCACGACGGCACCCGCGGTGAGATGCGGCAGCAGTGCGTCCACTGCGGCATCCACGTACGTCAGATCGGCGGCGGAGCCGTCCTTCTGCTGCGGCGTGCCGACGGCGACGAAGTGCACCTCCGCGTGCGCCGCTTCGGCGATGTCGGTCGTGAAGCGCAACCGTCCTGTCGCGATCGCCTCGGTGAGGATCTCCGGCAACCCGGGTTCGAAGAAGGGCGCCTCTCCTCGGGAGAGCGACTCGATCTTGCCCTCATCGACATCGACGCCGACCACCTCGTGCCCGATCGAGACCATCGCCGCAGCGTGGACCGCCCCCAGATATCCGCAGCCGATGACGGAAAGTCGCATGAGCCCCCCTCATGTCGCATACCGCGCTCGCGGCGATATGCGCCTCCTTACTACCAGATCACGCCCGGCGGGAGCAGCCATGGCCGCCGACCGGCGCGAGCCCGTTACTCGGCGGCGGGCTGCCGAGTGATCGCATCCTGAGCCTGGCCGCGGCCCTGATCGGCGCGCAGCGTCGCCGCCCGGGGCGCCGTCGGAGAGTCGGGCGCGGGAACCGGCGGAGAGTCGGGTGCAGGCGCTGGCGGGGGCGAGGCTCTGCGCTTTCGGCCGCGGGCCGTCTTCTTCTCGACGTACCCGTATCCGCCATAGCCGTAGCCATAGCCGGTGTAGCGCGCATCGGGCCCGCGCGTGGGCACCATCGACAGGACCACACCGGCGACCTTCGCGCCCACCGTCTGGAGCGCCTCGATGGCGGCGGTGAGCTGGTGGCGGGTCGTGCGGCCCGCGGCGACGGCCACGATGGCGCCGCTGGTGGCTCGGGCGAGGATGGCGGCGTCCGTCACCGGCAGCAGGGGCGGAGCATCGCAGAGCACGACGTCGAAGTCGCGCTCGAGCGTTTCGAGCAGGTGCGTCATCTGGGCGGAGCCCAGCAGTTCGCTCGGGTTCGGGGGTATCCTCCCTGCGGGCAGCACGAACAGGCTGCGCCCGCCCCAGGGCATCATCGTCTCACTCACGAGTGCGCGGCCGATGAGCACGTCGGTCAGGCCTGCGCCGCCCTCGATGCCCAGGTACTCGGCCACTTTCGGCTTGCGCAGGTCGGTGTCCAGCAGGGCCACCCGTTTGCCGGCATCGGCAAGGGCGATGGCCAGGTTGATCGTCATGGTCGATTTGCCTTCGCTCGTCACCGAGCTGGTGATCACGAAGCTCGCCCGTCCTCCCATGTCGAGGAACTGCAGGTTGGTGCGCAGCGCTCGGAACGACTCGGCCCGGGGGCTGAGGGGGTCGGCGTGCACGATGAGCGGGCGTTCTTTGGCCTTCGGGTCGTAGGCGATCGCGCCGATCAACGGGGCGGAGGTGACCTGCTCGACGTCGCGGCCGCTGCGCACCCGGGTATCGAGGAGGGTGCGCAGTGCCGCCACGCCGATGCCGAGGACGAGGCCCACCAGGGCGCCCAGCACGAGGTTGAGAGGCACATTGGGGCTCGACGGGGTCAGCGCCGGCTGCGCGTCGCGCACCCGCGACAGCTTCACCGCGCTGGCGCCCGAATCCCCGGCGGGCTCGAGGGCAGGGACCGCCTCGGAGAGGCTGGCCGCCAGCGCATTGGCGATCGCGGCCGCGCCGACGGCGTCGGTGTCACGGACGGTGATGGTGATGAGCGTCGAGTTGAGTGTGGCACTGGCGTCGACTGACTCGCCGAGCGCTTCCGCCGTCGTACCCAAGCCGAGTTCGGCGATGACCGGGTTCATGACGATCGGCGTCTCGACCAGGCCGACGTAGGTGTTGATGCGCGCCTGCGTGAAACTCGAGCCCTGCTGGAGCTCGGCGACGGTGCCGCTGGTCTGCGTCGAGACGAAGACCGTGCTCGAGGATTCGTACACCGGGGTGCGGGTCAGCGAGTACGCCGCGGCCACGCCGAGACCGACCGCCGTCGCGACCAGGATGATCACCCAGTTCTTGCGAAGTGCGCGGATGTAGTCGCTCAGTTCCATGGTGCTCCCGGAGCATCGTCCCGGACCGCCGGTGGTGCGGGGACCTCAGTCTGGCACAGCGGTGTGTCGCGGCCGTGAAAGGCGGGCCACGCGCACCACCTCGTCGATCGCGGGGTCGAGCTGCGCCGCAGAGAGCTCGTACTCACGTTGCGATCTTCGGTACGGGTCGGTGACGTCATCCACCGTCGGATCGCTCGGAGGCAGCGCCAGGCCACGTTGATCGGCGATGACGGCGGATGCTGCGCGCAGGCGGGCCGCGGCGTCGGTCGCGTCGGCCGAGTCGGCGGCGGCGATGATCCGCTCGTCCGAGAGCGCACGCGCGAGACGGGCGAACTCGCGCACCGTGAAGGTGGAGCGCAGGCGGCCGGGCGCGAGCTCCGCCACCGCGCGTCGGTGCTCGCGACTCATGGTGAGGATGAGGTCGGCGGAGACGAGATGCTGCTCAGTGAGGAAGCGCGCGCGATGCGCGCGGGCGTCCGCTTCCGCCACCCCGCGGGCGAGGGCGAGGCCGATGGCCTCGCCGGTCATGGGCGCCCCGGTCAGTCCACGGATGCCGGCGCTGTGGACCATCCCGCCGAGATCGACCAGCCGCGTGCGCAGCACCAGCTCCGCGAGCGGGGACCGGCAGATGTTGCCGGTGCAGATGGTCATGATCTCGAACACGGCTCGACCTTCGGCGAGGGCGACATTGCGGGAGAGCTTCTGGCGGGACACGGCCCGCTAACGTGGGGCCGTGCCCGATCAGCCTAGCGACGTCGTCGACCGCCGCGGCGAGCCCTTCGCCGGTGGTGGGCCCAGCGGCCCGGCGGTTTCGGAGGCGGAGATCCCTGCCCCGCGAGGCCGGGGCTCCGCGGGGCCGGCGGGCGCCGGGGCGAGACGGCAGCGGCGGACGGACTGGCGGCTCGGCGGATCGACGGTGCGACGCTGGCGCGGGATGATGCTGGCCTGGGCGGTGTTGAGCCTCGGCGCGGGATTGGTCCTCGGCTTCACCGTCGTCTGGTTCTGGCCGACCGCGCCGTGGTCGTCGGCAGCGAGCACCGCGATCCTATGGGTGTCGATGGCGGTGCCGGTGGTAGTGGCGATGCGTCGCTCACGGCCGGTCGGGTTGCTCCGACTGCGCCCGATCGATCTGCTCTATGGCGTGGCACTGGGCGGACTGCTGCGCATGGGTCAAGGCGCGATCGCGACGGCGGCGGGGCAATCGCCGAGCTTTCCGACGGTGATGACCATCGACGGACGGCTGCCCGAGTGGTGGTGGGCAACGGATGCGGTGCCGGCTGTGCTCGTGGCGCCCGTCGTGGAGGAGTTCTTCTTCCGCGCGGTGATCCTGATCGCGGTGTATTCGGCGTTGCGGCGTCCGATCGGCGCTGCGACGGCCGGGCTGGTCGCGGCACTGGCGTCGACAGGGCTGTTCATCCTCGTGCATGCAGTCGGCGGCACGCTCACCCTCGATGTCGGCGTCGCGATCTGCGCCGTGGGGCTCACCTGCTCTTTGCTGGTGCTGCTCACCGGACGCATCTGGGGTGCGGTGCTCGTGCATGCCGTCTACAACGCGACGTTCATCGCGCTGGCGCTCGCCGGGGCGCTGGCGGGCTGACGCCCAGGCGCCCGCGGCCGGCCCGCACATGCCGATCGCCCCCGCGGTGCAGGGGCGACCAGTGCACGCAGCGCTGCTACTTGTCGGTGAAGGCGTCCTTCACATCGTCGGCAGCCTGCTTGCCGTGAGCCTTGGCCTGGTCCACGTTGCCTTCGGTTTCCAGCGACTTGTCGTCGGTCGCCTTGCCGATGCCTTCCTTGGCCTTGCCCTTGAGCTCTTCAGCCTTGTGCTTCATGTCATCTCCGATAGCCATGGGCTCTCCTTCCTCTTGGCGACGGCCGAGTGAGGGCCATCGCGGGTCCTGGGTGATCCTGATCGGATGCTCCGACGCTAGCCGCGTGGCCGTCGCCGGCGGAGAGGGTTGCCAGGTGGCGCTCGCGCGCGTAGGGTCCCGGTGGCCGCCGGGCCGCGCAGGCCCGACGTGCTAAGCTGTCTCTTTGGTGCAGGCCGCCTGCTGGCCGGCACCGCGAACGTGAGCCCTCCACTGGCGTGTTCGAACGTCCTCGACGGAATCGAACCACCCCGGAGTGGGATTCACGAACTCCTCCGTTCGACACAAGAAAGCAGCACTATCGTGACGCGCACTTTCACCCCCAAGGCTGGCGAGATCCAGCGCGAGTGGCTGGTCATCGACGCAACCGACGTCGTCCTCGGCCGCCTCGCCTCGCACGCTGCCGCGCTGCTGCGTGGCAAGCACAAGCCGACGTTCGCCAACCACATGGACTCCGGCGACTTCGTCATCATCATCAACGCCGACAAGGTCGCGCTGACGGGTCAGAAGCTCCAGAAGAAGCGGGCTTACCGCCACTCGGGCTACCCGGGCGGCCTCAAGTCCATCTCGTACGAGGAGTTCCTCGACAAGAACCCGGCCCGCGCCGTCGAGAAGGCGATCCGCGGCATGCTGCCCAAGAACAGCCTCGGCCGCCAGCAGCTGTCGAAGCTGAAGGTCTACGCCGGTGGCGAGCACCCGCACTCGGCGCAGCAGCCCAAGACGTACACCCTCGACCAGGTCGCCCAGTAAGCGCCCCTCAGATTTAAGGACAACTGATGGCGAACATCGAAGAGACCCCGCAGAACTACTCCACCGAGACCCCCGCCGACGAGGCGCAGGTCACCGTCGAGCGCCCCGTGCTCTCGGTCCCCGGTGCCGCGGTCGGCCGCCGCAAGCAGGCCATCGCCCGCGTGCGTCTGGTCCCCGGCTCCGGCACGATCACGGTCAACGGCCGCTCGCTCGAGGACTACTTCCCCAACAAGCTGCACCAGCAGCTGATCAACGACCCGTTCACCGTGCTGAACCTGGCCGGTGGCTACGACGTCATCGCGCGCATCTCGGGCGGTGGCCCCTCGGGCCAGGCCGGCGCGCTGCGTCTCGGCATCGCTCGGTCGCTGAACCAGATCGACGAAGAGAACAACCGCCCGACCCTGAAGAAGGCCGGCTTCCTCTCGCGCGACGCTCGCGTCAAGGAGCGCAAGAAGGCCGGTCTCAAGAAGGCCCGCAAGGCGCCTCAGTACTCGAAGCGCTGATCCGAGCGCGCATGGCGCTGTTCGGTACGGATGGTGTGCGGGGGCTGGCCAACGGCCCCCTCACCGCCGACCTCGCGCTCTCCCTGGCCCAGGCGACTGCCGTCGTCCTGGGCCAGGGGCGTATCGCGGAGGCACGGCGGAGGGCAGGCAAGCGGCTCACGGCCGTCGTCGCCCGCGACCCCCGAGTGTCGGGGGAGTTCCTGGCTGCCGCCGTCTCGGCGGGGCTCGCCTCCTCCGGTGTCGACGTGCTGGATGCCGGTGTGCTGCCGACCCCGGCGGCGGCGTTCCTCGTCGCCGACCGCGACGCCGACTTCGGCGTGATGGTCTCGGCGTCGCACAACCCGGCGCCCGACAACGGCATCAAGATCTTCGCCCGCGGCGGCTCGAAGCTGCCCGACGAGGTCGAGGCGCGCATCGAAGAGGCCATGTCCGGCCCCAAGCTCCAGCCCACGGGCGGCGCCGTCGGTCGCATCCGTCGCTTCGCCGACGCCGAAGACCGCTACGTCGTGCACCTGCTCGGCTCGCTGCCGTACCGCCTCGACGGCCTGCACGTCGTGCTCGACTGCGCCCACGGCGCGGCATCCGGAGTCTCTCCCGAGACGTTCCGCGACGCCGGCGCCCGCGTCACCGTCATCGGCGCCGACCCCGACGGCATGAACATCAACGACGGCTTCGGCTCGACGCACCTCGACGTGCTCGCCGGAGAGGTCGTGCGCGTGGGCGCCGACATCGGCATCGCCCACGACGGTGACGCCGACCGTTGCCTGGCGGTGGATGCCGCAGGCAACATCGTCGACGGCGACCAGATCATGGCGATCCTCGCGCTGTCGATGAAGCAGCGAGGACGGCTGAAGAAGGACACCCTCGTCGCGACGGTCATGAGCAACCTGGGTCTGCACCGCGCGATGACCGAACACGGCATCCACGTCGAGCAGACCGCGGTCGGCGACCGCTACGTGCTCGAGCGCATGGCGGCCGGCGGGTTCTCGCTCGGCGGCGAGCAGTCGGGGCACGTGATCATGAGCGAGTTCGCCACGACCGGCGACGGCCTGCTCACGGGCCTGCACCTGTGTGCCGAGATGGCGCGCACCGGGCGCACCCTCGCCGAGCTCGCATCGGTCATGACGGTCTACCCGCAGGTGCTCATCAACGTCACCGACGTCGACCGCACGCGCGTCAACGACGATGACGCCGTGCAGGAGGCGGTCGCCGCCGCCACGGCGTCGCTCGGACTGTCGGGTCGCGTGCTGCTGCGCGCGTCGGGTACCGAGCAGCTCGTCCGCGTGATGGTCGAAGCCGAGACGGCGGATGCCGCAGCGGCGGTGGCCGGCGACCTTGCTGCCGTTGTGCGAGAGCGACTGGCGCTGCACGTCTGAACCCGCTCGTCGGTGAGAAAACCGACATGTGTGCGCAAAACAGTGGCGCTGAGGTTTCTGCATACGGTACAAAAGGGGCATGCACGGCTGCTGCGCCGGGCCGACACTGTATCCCCCCACGCAATTGTCTGTGTCCGCCTGGAGCCGTGGGCTCTGCGACGCCCGAGCGCCGGAGCCGGGAGGGGGCCGTGCCACTGGGGGCCGGCCCTCTCCCGCTCCCGTCTCAGCCGCCGAGTGAGTATTCGCGCCGCCGAGTGAGTACTCGCAGCCGCAGCTCGCCCCACACCACCAGCCCGCCGTATGCCAGCAGCGCGCCCGCGATCAACCCGACGAACAGCCCGGTGAGCGGCCGGTCGGCCAGCAGGTCGCCGCGGCCGGCCACGAGGGACGCCGCGATCGCGACGAGACTGAGCACCTGCGCCTGGAAGAGCACCCGGAACGCGCTCCACCGGGCATCCCACACGAGCGCCGCGTTCACGACGCCGGTGAGACTCAGCACGCACCCGGTGACCCGCGCGGTCAGCGGCGTCAGCGGCCACGCCCAGACGTCGATCGCGACCGTCGGCAAGACGAACATGCCGATGCCCGTGCACAGCGCCGCCGCGCCGATCAGCGCCAGGGCGATGCGCGCGGGCCGGGGGATCGCGACGTCCACGGGCTCCGGCAGACGCGGATCCTCGTGCCGCTGCACGACGGCGAGCACCGCCACTGCGATCGGCGTCGTGGCGTAGAGCACCATCCACGTGGCCGAGGAGATGTTCTCCGAGAACCTGTCCAGGTGCAGCAGCGTCGCCACCCCGAGCGCGCCGGCGAACACCACGACGGCCGGGAAGCCGTGCTTCACCCGATGCCAGCGCGTCGTCGTCGCGACGCGGACGAAGAACCAGATGCCGCCGAGGTACGCCGACGCCAGCAGGTACGCCGACAACGGCGGATCGATCGGCCAGGCGAACAGCTCGCCGGTGCGGGTGGGGAAGACGAACAGCAGGAATGCCGCGACCGCGAGGAAGGGGAGGATCACCACCGCGACGACCCGGGTCACGGCGAAGATGCGATCCCGCGAATCCCGACCCGCCGTTCCCGCCTGCCCCGCGGCGTCACCGCCGGGCATGGGCCATCACCTGCTCGGGCGAGAGCTCCAGACCCTCCGCGACGGCGCGGTCGATCGCCTCGCCCTCGCCGGCATCGCGCAGCGCCTGCAGCGGCGCGCTGTAGAAGTCGAACCCGCCCGTGTTCACGATGCCCTTGCGGCGTCGCAGTCGTTGCGCCGCGCCCAGCAGGCGCCCCGCCGCGACCGCGTCGCCCTCCGTCGCACGGACGGCGACGTAGGTCTCCAGCCCGTACGCGGTGCCCTCGTCGTGCCCGAGCACCAGGGAGAGCTCGAGGCTCTCCATGAAGTCGTCGGCGCCACCGGCCACGTCGCCCCCGAGGAACCGCGCCCACCCGCGGTGGTTCTGCGCGATCACGATCCCCAGACGCTCGCCCTGCGCCTGGGCGAGCTCGACGCTGGTGTCGAAACGCGCCCGTGCCGAGTCGATCGCGCCGGTGAACAGGTCGATGCGGCCCAGCGTGATGAGCGCCATCGCCTCGCCCCAGGCATCCGAGGCTGCGCGGAAGCCGACGAGACTGCGCTCGAGCTCGGCGACGGCACCCGGCAGATCAGGCTGCGGTCTGCGCCCGAGCAGCCCGAGCCCCACCGACACCCCCGCCAGCGCCGCGCCGGCTTCGTCGCCGGTCTCGAGGAAGATGTCCCGACTGGATGCCAGTCCGGGCACCGGGTCGTAGTCGCGCTCCTGCCAGAACCGCACCGCGTTGACGTAATACAGCGCGATCGCCCGCGTGCGCGCCTGCAGCGACCGCCCCTCGCGGTCGGCGGTCGCCAGCAGCTCCGCCATCCACGACTGCACGAGACCCAGGTAGCCGCCCACCCACAGGAACAGATACAGATGCCAGGCGTAGTCGGCCGCGGCATCCAGATCGCGGCGGTCCAGGAGCGTGCGCATGACGGCGGCGAGGTTCTCGGACTCGAGCTCGAGTCGCGCGAACCACTCCAGCTGCCGGGGGCCGCGCAGGCCCGTCACCGCCTCCGCGGCGAGCCCGCGGTAGGCGTGGACCCACGCCGAGATCCCCCGCTCGGCCTGTTCGGGGTCCTGAGTGCTCGCCGCGTACGCCCGCACCAGGCCCAGCAGCCGGAACGCGGGTGAGGTGCCCGCTTCGACGCGGCTGAGCAGGCTCGCGTCGGCGAGGGACTCCAGCGCCGCGAGCGGGTCGTCGACACCCGCCTCGAGCAGCGCGGCCTCGGCCGTCGCGAGCGCGAACGTGCCCGAGAACGCGGCGAGGGCGGCCAGCGCATCGCGCGACGCATCGTCGAGCAGGTCGACGCTCCACGCGATGGTGTGGCGCAGCGCCCGCTGCCGGTCGGGGAGGTCCCGGGCGCCGCCGACCAGCAGGCTGAGAGCCGAGTCGAGGCGGTCGAGCATCTGCTGCGGGCTGAGGATGCGGGAGCGGGCGGCGGCCAGCTCGATCGCGAGGGGGAGGCCCTCCAGCGCGCGGCTGAGGGCGATGACGGCGGGCGCGTTGTCGGGCGTGAGCCGGAACGCCGGATGTACGGCTGTCGCGCGCTCCACGAAGAGCGTCACCGCCGCCGAGGTCGCCGCGGCGGTCGGGGTCGCCTCGGCCGACGGCGTCGCCAGCGGCCCGACCTCGAGCACCCGCTCGGCGCGCACCCGCAGCGGCGAGCGGCTCGTGACGAGCAGCTGCAGGTGCGGCGACGCGGTGACGAGGGCCACGAGCACGTCGGATGCCGCGAGCACATGCTCCATGTTGTCGACCACCAGCAGCAGGTCGCGGTCGGCGATCGCGGCCGCGACCGTCGCCCCGAGCGGCCCGTCGCCCGTGTCGCGCACCCCGAGGGCGCGCGCGAGCGCCGTGATGACGCCCTCGGGGCGTCCGACCGACTCCAGTGCGGCGAAGGCGACGTCGCGGCCGGAGGCGGCGGCATCCCCCGCCAGCTCGATGGCCAGGCGTGACTTGCCGACGCCGCCGGGACCGGTGAGCGTGAGCAGGCGCACGTCCGGGCGGGCGAGCAGGTCGCGCGCGGCCGCCATCTCGTGTTCGCGGCCGACCAGCGCGGAGTAGGGCGCGGGGATCGCGGCATCCGCGGCCGCCGGCCCGCGCGCCGCGGCGACGTTCGTCGCGTCGAAGCGGTCGGCGAGGAGCGTCGCGATGTCGGCGAGCACGAGGTCGGCGAGCTCCTCGATGCTCTGGAACGACTTGTAGGAGGTGCGGTCGTCGCCGCGGATCGCGTCGAGCAGGCCGGAGAGCCGATCCTCGCGCTGCGGCGCGGGCTCCTTGATGTAGATGAGCGACGGCAGCGGCGTCGAGAGCCGGTACTCGTCCTCGAGCCCCGAGATCTCCTCTCCGTCAGCGACCCAGCCGTACCGCTCCCAATAGAGCCCGAGGAAGATGTCGCTCTGGCGCAGGTACGAGCGGTACAGCGCCCGCGGCGGGTGCGGGCGTGCGCCGAGCTCGAACATCACCGGCGCCAGGTGCAGGCGCTCGATCACGGCGCGCACCGCGCGGCGCTCCGGCTCGAGCTCCCGCAGTGTGGAGCTGACGAACACCCGGATGCGCTGGTCGGGCGTGCGGATGACAGGTCCCGTGGCATCCATAGGGTGAATGATCCCGCCGCAGCGCCCGGGAGTAAAGGGCGCGGCGCGTGTGCCGCCGGGTCAGGCGCCGGGCGCGGTCCAGGACAGCGACTCGATGTAGCGCAGCAGCACGCCTTCGCGCAGCGCCCAGGGGCTGATCTCCAGCTCCTCCACGTCGAGCGCCTTCATCGCCTGGTGCAGGACGACCGCGGCCGCGACGATCTGGAACGTGCGGTCGGCGGTGATGCCCGGCAGTGCCTCGCGCGCGTCGGCCGGCATGCGCGCGATGCGCGGGATCCACGCCTTCAGCGCCGACCGCGGCAGCACCATGCGCTCGATGCCCGACCAACCGGGCACGGGATAGCCGGCGAGCTTCGCCAGCGACCGGATCGCCTTGGACGACCCCACGACGTGGTCGGGCTTGGGCATGCCCGCGAACATCTCCGCGACCGGCGCGAGGGTCTTCCGGGCATGCTTGCGCAGCCGGTCCACCTCGTCGTCGCCGGGCGGATCGTTCGGCAGGTACTGCACCGTCATGCGGCCCGCGCCCAGCGGGACGGATGCCGCGGCATCCGGGAGCTCGTCGGCGCCGGCTGCCAGCTCGAGCGAGCCGCCGCCGATGTCGAACAGCAGGATCTGTCCCGCCGACCAGCCGAACCAGCGTCGCACCGCGAGGAAGGTGAACCGCGCCTCCGTCTCGCCGCCGAGCACCTGGAGCTCCTGGCCGAGGGCCTCCTCGATGCGGGCGATGACCTTCTTGCCGTTCTTCGCCTCGCGCACGGCGCTGGTCGCCGTCGCGAGGAGCTCGGCGACGTTCTCCTTCGCCGCGATCTTGCGTGCCTCGGTCACGGCGTCCACGAGCGCCGTCACGCCCTCCTCGCTGATCGAGCCGTCAGGTTCGAGGTAGCGCATCAGGCGCAGCACGGTGCGCTGACTGGTCGTCGCGTGGGGCCGGCCGCCGGGGATCACATCAGCGATCAGCAGGTGGACGGTGTTCGAACCGATGTCGAGGACTCCGAGGCGCACTCCGTCAGCGTAGCGGTGCCGGCTTCGGGCGCGACGGCGCACAACGTCGCTGATCCGGCTTCTCGCGGGGCCGAAACCGCCGCTCCCGGGGCATGGCGCGCGAATCGGCGACGTTGTGCGCGGGTGCCCGGCCGGTCGGCGCCGATACGATGGGCCCGATGGCCGAGACGACTGCCGTGAGCGACGAAGCCGCGCCCGAGCCCCTCGCGCGCGAGCTCTACCGCGAGATCCACCGCGCCGACTGGGCCCGCCTCGCCCGCGGCATCCCGAACCCGCTCACCGAGACCGAGGTCGTGCAGCTGCGCGGCATCGGCGACCGGCTCGACCTCGACGAGGTGCGGGAGGTCTATCTGCCGCTCAGCCGACTGCTGTCGCTGTACGCCGAGAACACCCAGCGCCTCGGCGCCGAGGAGAGCGCGTTCCTGGGGGAGGCCGACACCACGACCCCGTTCGTCGTGGGCGTCGCCGGATCCGTCGCGGTCGGCAAATCCACCATCGCGCGTCTGCTGCGCGAGCTCATGAGCCGCTGGCCGGGGACCCCTCGTGTCGAGCTCATCACGACCGACGGGTTCCTCTACCCCAACGCCGAGCTCGAGCGCCGCGGCATCATGCACCGCAAGGGCTTCCCGGAGTCGTACGACCGCCGGGCGCTGGTCGCCTTCCTCACCGAGGTCAAGAGCGGCGCCGCCGAGGTGCGGGCCCCGTTCTACTCGCACATGCGGTACGACATCATCCCCGATGCGCACGTGACCGTCCGCCGCCCCGACGTCGTCATCGTCGAGGGTCTCAACGTGCTGCAGCCGCCGCCGTCGCCCAACGACATCGCCGTCAGCGACCTGTTCGACTTCTCGATCTACATCGACGCCGACGCCGACCACATCACGCAGTGGTTCGTCGACCGCTTCCTGGCCCTGCGCCGCGCCGCCTTCAGCAACCCGAACTCGTTCTTCAACCGCTTCGCCGGCATCCCCGACGACGAGGCGGTCACCCGGGCGCTCGGATTCTGGAACGACATCAACCTGCCGAACCTGCGCGAGAACGTCGAGCCCACCCGCCACCGCGCGACCCTCGTGCTGCAGAAGGGTGCGGACCACGCCGTGGAGCAGGTGCTGCTGCGCAAGCTCTGACCGCGCGGACGCCGGGGGCGGACGGATGCCGCTACGGCAGCAGTCGCAGCGTGTCCCCGTCGGCGACGTAGCGCTCGCCGGACTCCGGGCACACCCACTCGTCGCCGTCGGCCACCAGCGGCCGACCCACGCGGCCGACCCAGCCCACACGCCGGGCCGGCACCCCCGCCACGAGGGCGTGGGCCGGCACATCCCTGGTGACGACCGCCCCCGCCGCCACGAGCGACCAGGCTCCGATCGTGACCGGTGCGATGCACACCGACCGTGCGCCGATGGAGGCGCCGCGCTCGACCGTGACGCCCACAGCGTGCCAGTCGTCGGTGCCCTTGGGTGATCCGTCGGGATTCGCCGCGCGGGGGAACTCGTCGTTGGTGAACACCACGGCAGGCCCGATGAACACGCCGTCGCCGATGACCGCCGGCTCGTACACGAGGGCGTAGTTCTGCACCTTGCAGGCGTCGCCGAGCACCACCCCCGGGCCGATGTAGGCGCCGCGGCCGATGTTGCAGTCCGCGCCGAGGCGCGCGCCCGTCCGCACCTGGGCGAGGTGCCACACACGGGTGCGGGGTCCCAGCGTGACGTCGTCGTCGACGTCGGCGCTCGGCTGCACGACGGGGGCGTCGGTGGGGGCGGTCATGGCGATTCCTCTCGGACGGACACCCCCCGGCAGGCGCCGGCGCCGGGTGGAACGTGCTCCGAGATTCTATTGTGCGTGGTCTCCGGTTGCGGATACACTGCCCCCGGGGATACCGGTTGTGCGCGCGTCGGGGAGGCGCTCGCATGACGACGACGAGATTGTTCGTCGTCGTGCCGGTCAATGGCCTGTGACGCTCGCTCGCGTCGCAGGCGACTGGGGAAGAGCATGGGGAATTCGGGGACCGCTGTCGCGTTGTCGGCAGCAGCAGCTTCGCGCGCGCAGCGGCGGGTGGCGTCGATCGTCATCGTCGTGATGCTGGCCGCCGTTCTGGTGGCGCTGCAGCCCTCCGCGCGCGCCGAGGCCTCAAGCCCGTGTGGTGTCGGCGTCAACCGGGTCGTGTGCGAGAACCAGCAGCCGGGCACCGAGCCCGAGGTCTGGGACATCGAGGGCGCCGGCGACCCCACGATCCAGGGGTTCGCCACCGACATCAGTGTGAACGCGGGCAGCCCCATCGACTTCAAGATCGACACGGATGCCGCCGACTACGAGATCGACATCTACCGGACCGGCTGGTACCAGGGCAAGGGTGCCCGTTTCATCCAGTCGGTCGAGCCGTCCCTGATCGAGCCGCAGGCGAACGAATGCAAGACCGACGAGGACACCGAGCTCTACGACTGCGGGACGTGGGATGTCTCCGCCACGTGGACCGTGCCGGCCGACGCCGCATCGGGTGTGTACCTCGCCCGTCTCGAACGCACCGACACGCACGGTGCCAGCCACATCCTCTTCATCGTGCGTCGTGACGGCAACACATCGGATGTGCTGTTCCAGACGTCGGATCCGACGTGGCACGCCTACAACATCTATGGCGGTTCGGACTTCTATCAGGGCGCCGGCAACGGCCGGGCTTTCAAGATCAGCTACAACCGCCCGTTCGCCACGCGCGGCGGTGAGACCAGCCGCGACTTCTACTTCAGCTCCGAATTCGCCACCGTCCGCTTCCTCGAGCGCAACGGCTACGACGTCAGCTACATCGCCGGCGTCGATGCCGACCGGCGCGGCGGCGAATTGCTCAACCACGACGTCTTCCTGTCCGTCGGGCATGACGAGTATTGGTCGGGCGCGCAGCGCGCCAACATCGAAGCGGCGCGCGACGCCGGCGTGAACCTGCAGTTCCTCACCGGGAACGAGGGGTACTGGCGCACGCGGTACGAGCCGTCCATCGACGACTCGCACACCGACCGCCGCACCCTGGTTTCGTACAAGGAGACGTGGGCGGGTGCCAAGATCGATCCGTCGCCGGAGTGGACGGGCACGTGGCGGGACCCGCGGTTCGCGACCGCGGCGCAGGGCGGACACCTGCCCGAGAACGCCCTGACCGGCACGATGTACATGGTCAACAACGTCTACCTCCCGGTCACGGTCAACGCCGAGGAGGGTGACTACCGGCTCTGGCGCAACACCGGTCTGTCCGCGCTGACGGGGGATCAGACCGCGGAGCTCACCCCCCAGACGGTCGGGTACGAGTCGAACGAGGACATCGACAACGGGTTCCGGCCGGAAGGGCTCATCCGGCTGTCCACGACGCAGGGGCCGACCCCGCAGTATCTCCGCGACTATGGCAACACCGTGACGGCGGGGAACACCCGCCACCACGTGACGCTCTATCGTGCGGCCAGCGGCGCGCTGGTCTTCAGCGCGGCCAGCGTGCAGTGGAGCTGGGGCCTGGACAGCACGCACGATGGCGAACGTCCTGCGGCGGATCCGCGTATGCAGCAGGCGCAGGTCAACCTCCTCGCCGACATGGGGGCGCAGCCGGCGACGCTCATGGCGGGGCTGGTTCCGGCGGCTGCCAGCGGCGACTCCGCAGCACCGACGACGACCATCCTCACACCGGCCGCGCAGCAGCAGGTCGCCCACGGGTCGCAGGTCACGGTGACCGGCACAGCCAGCGACGCCGACGGCGTGGTGGCCGGTGTCGAGGTGTCCACCGACGGAGGCGACAGCTGGCATCCCGCGACGGGCACGACGAACTGGACCTACAGCTACCTCCAGCAGGGGGTGGGAACGGCGACGATCATCGCCCGGGCCATCGACGACAGTGCAAACTTCGCCGCGCAGGGCGTGACGCGCCCGCTCGCCGTGACCGGCCCTTACACGGTGCTGGGCGAGGATGTCCCGGTGGTCCCCTCGGCGGCCGATACGCAGCCCGTCGAACTCGGGCTGGAGTTCACGCCGGAAGCAGACGGAACCATCCTCGGTGTCCGCTTCTACAAGGGGCCGTCCAACACGGGTACCCACTCGGGGAGCCTCTGGAACGCTGCGGGCGACCGGCTGGCGACCACCACCTTCACCGCCGAATCGGCCGGCGGATGGCAGACCGCGATGTTCGACGTCCCCGTAGCGGTGCTCGCAGGATCCACCTACGTGGTGTCGTACACCGCGCCGGAAGGCGGCTACGCCTACGTCGACGACTACTGGCCCTATCAGGGCAGGGCATCCTTTCCGCTGAGTGTGCAGCCCGGGACAGGCCAGGCCAGTCCAGGGGCGTACGGGCGGGCGGGGGCCTTCCCGACCTCCACGTACGGATCGGCGAACTACTACGTCGACGCGGTGTTCGAGCCCGCCGGAGAGTCTCCGTTGCGCATCTCCTCGCGCATCCCCGCGGCCAGCGCGGGCTCCATCGCCACGACCACCGACGTCGTCGCGACCCTCAGCCGTGATGCGGATGCCGCTTCGGTCGCCATGACGGTCACCGGAGACCACGGCGCCGTCGACGGCACGGTCTCCTACGACGCCGCGACGCGTGCCCTCCGGTTCGCTCCGGCGGTCGCGCTGCACGAATCGACGAGCTACACCGTGACGGTGGCGGCGGACCCCGTGGACGGGGACGGATTCGATGCCGGCCCGGTATGGACGTTCAAGACGGCGGCACCGCCGCCTGCGGCGGGCGAGTGTCCCTGCACGCTGTACAGCGAGTCGGACGTCCCCGCCGTCTCCGTCGATCCCGACACCGCCACGGTCACAGTCGGGACGCGGTTCTCGGTGACCGAGCCCGGGGTCGTCTCCGGCATCCGCTTCTATCGGTCGGCCCAGAACAACGGCCCGCACACCGCCCAACTGTGGTCGACGGCGTCGGGGGGAGTGCTGTTGACGCAATCGGTACTGGATGCCCAGCCGACCTCGGGATGGCAGACCGTGCAGTTCGAGGAGGCGGTCGCCGTCCAGCCGGGGACGGAGTACATCGTCGCCTACGTCGCTCCGGGGGGGCGCTTCTCCGCAAGCCCCGGCGCGTTCAACGCGCCCCTCGCCCGCGGTCCGCTCGTCGTACCCGCGCAAGGCGGCGCCTACACGTATGCAGGCGGCATGCCCGCGCAACGCTCGACGACGAGCTACTTCGTGGACGCGATCTTCGAACGCGTGTCCGGCGGACCCGAGCTGTCGTCGTCGAGTCCGGCCGCGAACGCCGTCGCCGTCGACCGCGACGCGGCGATCACGGCGACCTACAGCGAGACCTTGACGCCGGGGGCGGTCGTCACGGTGACCGCCGACGGGGCGCCGGTGGCGGGCGCGGTCAGCGTGAGCGGAGGCGTCGTGACCTTCACGCCCTCGTCGCCGCTCCCCTTCGGTGCGACGGTCGCGGTGACGGTGTCGGGAATCGTCGGCGGTTCGGGAAGCGCCCCTGACAGCACCTGGATCTTCACCGTCGTGCGAGATCAGAACCAGGCGGTCGCGGCGACGCTTTTCGGCTCCCAGACTCCACCGGTCGTCCATCAGGGTGCCGGGCCGGCGGTGGAACTGGGGACGACATTCCAGACCTCCATCGCCGGGAGCATCACGGCGCTGCGCTACTTCCAGGCCGAGGGCGACACCGGAAGCCACCGGGGAACGCTGTGGTCGCAGACGGGTGAGCCGCTCGCATCCGTCGACTTCGTGGGCGGGAGCAGCGCCGGTTGGCGCCGTGCCCAGCTGTCGAGCCCTGTCGACATCGCGCCGGGGGTCACGTATACGGTCTCGTACCACTCCGACCAGGGCCGATACGTGTCGCGAGGATCGTTCTTCAGTGAGCCCTTCAGCAGCGGACCGTTGACCGCCGGTGCCGGCGTCTTCCGGTACGGCAGCGGCGAGCGACCGGCGTCGGCGTGGCAAGGGACCAACTACTACGTCGACGTCGAGTTCCAGACGACGGGCGCGTCTCCCGCCACCATCACCGCGAAGGGCCCGACGGGACAGCACGCGCCGCTCGCCGGCGCGATCACCGCCACGCTGTCCCGCAGCATGCCCTCGCCGACGCTCGAGCTCGACGCCGGCGGCATCGACGTGCCGGGCTCGTCCTCGTACGACCCGGCCACGCGCACCCTCGCGTTCGCGCCCACGGCGCCGCTGGCTGCGGCGACCCAGTACACCGCCCGCGTGCGCATCGCCGGGCAGGCGCTGGACCAGTGGACGTTCACCACCGCCGCACCCCAGGTGGAAGGCGAGGTCCACACGCTGTTCGGCGACGTCACGCCGGTCGTCGCGGCGGCTGTGGACACCGACCCCATCGAGGTCGGCACCGCCTTCCGGGTGACGGCCCCCGGGACCGTCACCGCGATCCGGTTCTACAAAGGCGCTGCGAACGTCGGACCTCACGAGGGGAGCCTCTGGGCCGAGGACGGCACCCGACTCGCGCACGTCACCTTCGTCGACGAAACCGCGTCCGGGTGGCAGCGCGCCGTGCTGTCGAGCCCTGTCGCGGTGGAACCGGGCCGTGACTACATCGCGTCCTACTTCGCGCCCGCCGGTCGGTACGCGATCGCACCGGGCTTCTTCTCGGCACCGCAGACCAGCGGTGTGATCGCCGCGCCCTCCGGACACAACGGACGGTTCCGCGCCGGCAGCGCCGGGTTCCCGACATCGTCGTGGAACTCCTCCGCCTATTTCGTCGACGCGGAGGTCGTGGCCGGGCCGCAGGCGACGCCGACGCCGTCGCCCACGCCGACGCCGTCACCCACGCCCACGCCGACGCCGACGCCCACGCCGACACCCACGCCGTCGCCCGCCCCGACACCGATCGAAGTGACGTCGACGGCGCCCGTCGGCGATGCCGTCGACGTATCGCCGACCACCGTGTTCACAGCGACGTTCAGCGGTGATGGCGCAGCCGCCGCGGTCGTCGTGACGGGGCCGACCGGTGCCGTGGCCGGCATGACGGCGTACGACGCCGCCCTGCGCACCGTCACCTTCACGCCCACCGTCCCGCTGGATTGGTCGACACGGTACGAGGCGCACATCACGGTGGGCCCGTCGCTCGTTGCCGGTGGGGGGTGGGCGGTCACCACGGCCGCCGAACCCCCCATCGTCGAGGCGACGACGATCTTCGGCGATGCCCTGCCGCAGCACGCATCGTGGAACGATCCCGACGGCGTGCAGGTGGCGACCCGGTTCACCGTGAGCACACCCGGCGTGGCCACCGGCATCCGCTTCTACAAAGGCGCGGCGAACACCGGCATCCACACCGGCTACCTGTGGGGTCCGCAGCAACAGCTGCTCGCCGAGGTGGTGTTCGAAGGGGAGACCGCGGATGGGTGGCAGACCGCGCGATTCTCGCGGAGCGTCGCCCTCGTGCCGGGAGTCGAATACCGCGTCGGGCTGCACAGCACGACGGGAAGGTACGCGGTCGACCTCGGGGCGCTCGCGGAGCCGACCGTTCTCGGTCCGTTCACCGTGCCCGCGAGGGGTAGCGCCTACACGTACTCGCGAGGGTTCCCGGGGGACACCTCGACGCACAACCACTGGGTGGACGTCACCTTCGTCCCATCCGGGTAGCGGCACAGCTGCACATCTGGGCAACACATGACATCTGGGGAATCTGGGGGAACCGTGACTGAACGGTTGAACGTCGTCGTCGTCGGAGCCGGCTATTGGGGGCCGAACCTCGCACGCAACTTCCGTGCGGGTTCGGACTGGAACCTCGCCGCGATCTGCGATCTCGATCTCGAGAGGGCCACCCGCGTCGCCGACGGCGTCGGGGGAGTGCCGGTGGTCTCCGAACTGGGCGACGTGCTGCGCGACCCACGGGTCGACGCCATCGCCGTCGCCACGCCGGCGCGGACGCACCATGCCATCGCCATGGCGGCGCTGGATGCCGGCAAACACGTGATGGTGGAGAAGCCCCTCGCCGACACGCGGGCGCGGGGGGTGGAGATGGTGCGCCGCGCCGAGGAACGCGGACTCGTGCTCATGGCCGACCACACCTACTGCTATACGCCCGCGGTGCTGAAGATCCGTGAACTGGTCGCGGACGGCGCGCTCGGCGACATCCTCTTCGTCGACAGTGTGCGCATCAACCTGGGGCTCATCCAGCCGGACGTCGACGTGTTCTGGGACCTCGCCCCCCACGACCTGTCGATCATGGACTTCGTGCTGCCGGGCGGCCTCGCGGCCACGTCGGTATCCGCTCACGGGTCCGACCCGCTGCGCACCGGCAAGTCGTGCGTCGGCTACCTCGCGATGCCGCTCGTCGGCGGGGCCATGGCCCACGTGCACGTGAACTGGCTGAGCCCCACGAAGATCCGTCAGATGGTGATCGGTGGGACCAGGCGCACCCTCGTGTGGGACGACCTGAATCCGCAGCAACGGCTCAGCGTCTACGACCGCGGGGTGGACATCGACGCCGTCTCGAAGGTCACCACCGCCCACACCCGGGCGGCCAACATCTCTTACCGGCTGGGAGACACGTGGGCACCTGCGCTGCCGGAGCGGGAGGCGCTGGGCGGCGTGGTCACGGAGTTCGCCGCGGCGATCCGCGAAGGCCGGCCGGCGCGCACGGGCGGTGCGGCAGGCCTGCGCGTGCTGTCGGTGCTGGATGCCGCGGCATCCAGCCTCGCTCTCTCGGGTGGTCCGCAGCCCGTGGCCAACGACCTCGAGGAGGTTGCGGCGTGACCCGCCTGGAAGCAACCCGCGTCCTGGTCACCGGCGGCGCCGGCACGATCGGGTCCACGCTGGTGGACGAGCTGCTGGATGCCGGCGTCGATCACATCGACGTGCTCGACAACCTGGTGCGCGGACGCCGTGCGAACCTCGACTCCGCGCTCGCCACCGGTCGCGTCACACTCGTCGAGGGCGACATCCGTGACGCGCGCCTGGTCGACGACCTCACGGCAGGCAAGGACGTCGTCTTCCACCAGGCGGCCATTCGCATCACCCAATGCGCCGAAGAGCCGAGGCTGGCACTGGAAGTGCTCGTGGACGGCACCTTCAACGTCGTCGAATCGGCGGCGCGCCACCGCGTGGGCAAGCTCGTCGCGGCATCGAGCGCCTCGGTGTACGGGATGGCGGAGAGCTTCCCGACCGGTGAACGCCACCACCACGAGAACAACGACACCCTGTACGGCGCGGCCAAGACCTTCAACGAGGGGCTCGTCCGCAGCTTCCGTGCGATGCAGGGGCTCGACTACGTGCTGCTGCGGTACTTCAACGTGTACGGCCCGCGCATGGACGTGCACGGTCTGTACACGGAGGTGCTCGTGCGCTGGATGGAGCGCATCGCCGACGGCCGCCCGCCGCTCATCTTCGGCGACGGGGCGCAGACGATGGACTTCGTGTGCGTGCCGGACATTGCACGCGCGAACGTCCTCGCAGCCCGCAGTGACGTGGCCGAGGGCACGTACAACATCGCCAGTGGCACCGAGACGAGCCTGCGTGCGCTGGCGGAAGCGCTGCTGCGGGTGATGGGTGCCGAGGGGCTCGGGGTGGAAATCGGGCCGGAACGCGCCGTGAACGGCGTCGTCCGCAGACTCGCGGACACGAGCGCCGCCGAGCGCGACCTCGGCTTCAGCGCGACGATCGGTCTCGACGAGGGTCTGCGGCTCCTCGTGGACTGGTGGGCGCCGTTGCGCGAAGAGATCGCCATCGGGCGACCGGTGGTCGCCCGATGAGCGAGCGCATCAACGTCATGGTCCCGTGGCTCGGGCAGGAAGAGGCCGACGCGCTCGCCGAGGTCATCGCCAGCGGCTGGGTGGCGCAGGGCCCCCGGGTCGCGCAGTTCGAGAAGGAGTTCGCCGCCGCCATGGAGGTGCCCTACGCCGTGGCGACCACCAGCTGCACCACGGCCCTGCACCTCGCGCTGGTCGTCGCGGGCATAGGTCCCGGCGACGACGTCGTGGTCCCGTCGTTCTCTTTCATCGCGACGACCAACGTCGTCCGACACGTGGGGGCCAAGCCGGTGTTCGCCGACGTCGACCCCGTCACCGGCAACGTCACCGGTGAGACGATCCGCATGGCGATCACGTCTTCGACCAAGGCGGTCATCGCCGTCGACCAGGGCGGCGTGCCCCTCGACCTCGACGACGTGCGCAGTGCCACCGATCCGCTCGGGATCCTCGTGATCGAGGATGCCGCGTGCGGCGCCGGATCCACCTACAAAGGGCGGCCGGTCGGGGCCGGTGCCGAGATCACCGCGTGGTCATTCCACCCCCGGAAGCTGCTGACCACGGGCGAAGGAGGCATGATCACCACGACACGAGGAGACTGGGCCAAGCGCGCCCGGCACCTCCGCGAACACGCGATGAGCCTGTCGGCGGCCGATCGTCACGGGTCGGTGCTGCCACCGGCCGAGGAATACGCCGAGGTCGGATACAACTTCCGCATGACCGACCTGCAAGCGGCGGTCGGCCTCGTGCAGCTGCGCCGGCTCCCGCACATCGTCCGGCGGCGCCGCGCGATCGCCGCTCGCTACCGCTCCGCGCTGCGCGATGTGCCAGGACTGCGCACCGTCGCGGACCCCGACTACGGAACCGGAAACGTGCAGTCGTTCTGGGTCGAGGTGCTCGAGGGTTACCCGACCGACCGTGATGGGCTGCTTGAAGCGCTCGCCGCTGCCGACATCTCGGCGCGGCGCGGCATCATGGCCGCCCACCGCCAGGCGCCGTACCGCGCCGGCATCAACGCGAAGGAGCTTCCGGTCACCGAGCGGCTCACCGATCGCACGCTCATCCTCCCGCTGTTCCACACCATCACCGAAGCCCAGCAGGACCGCGTCATCGCGGTGCTGCGCGACACCGCGCGGGTGTCGGTATGAGCGGGGGTGTCCTGCTGATCGGTGCGAGCGGGTTGGCGCGGGAGGTGATCGCCGCCGGGCTCGCCGATGTCGTCGGCATCTTCGACGATGGCGATCGCCGCCACGGCACCGAAGTGGGCGGGGTGCCCGTGCTCGGGGGCGTCGGCGCCGCAGCCGACCGGAACGAGAAGCTGCTCGTGTGCGTCGGTCCGAGCCTCGCCCGCCGCAGCGTCGTCACCCGGCTGCGGGAGGCGGGCGTCGCGGCCGACCGGTTCGCGACGTTCGTGGCGAGGTCGGCGGTGATCGGGGCGGGCAGCGTGGTCGGTGCGGGGGCCATCGTGCTCGATGGCGTCGTGGTCACGGCGGACGCGCGCATCGGACAGCACGTCACGGTCATGCCCAACTGCGTGGTCACCCACGACGACGTGCTCGGCGACTTCGTCACACTCGCGGCTGGAGTGGCCCTCGGGGGCGGGGTGCACCTCGGGGAGGCAGCGTATATCGGCATGAACGCATCGATCCGACAGGGCGTGACGGTCGGAGTCGAAGCGGTCATCGGAATGGGGTCGGTGCTGCTCGACGACGCGCCGGCAGCACAGACCTGGGCCGGGGTGCCCGCACGACGTCTGGGGGAACGCGCATGACCACCACGACGACCGCGACGGTGCCGTTCCTCGATCTCGTCGCCCAGCAGGCCGAGATCGCGGAGGAGGTGCTCGGGGTGTGGCGGTCGCAACTCGAATCCGCCGCCTTCGTCGGCGGGGCGGAGGTCGCCGCCTTCGAGCAGGAGTATGCCGACTACATCGGCGTCCGTCACGTGATCGGGGTGTCCAACGGCACCGACGCCCTCGAGCTCGCGTACCGCACGGTGGGCGTGAGGCCCGGCGACGAGGTCATCATGCCGGCCAACACCTTCATCGCCACGGCGGAGGCTGCGTCGCGGATCGGCGCGGTGCCAGTGTTCGTCGACGTCGACGAGCAGCACCTGCTCATCGACCCGGCGGCGGTGGAGGCCGCGGTCACCCCGCGGACGCGGGTGATCGCCCCCGTGCACCTGTTCGGCCAGACCGCTCCCATGGGGCTGATCGCGGCGGTCGCGCAGCGGCACGGGCTGGCGGTGGTCGAGGATGCCGCCCAGGCCCAGGGGGCCACCGGCGCGAGCGGCCGCGCGGGAGCGGTGGGGGAGGTCGCGGCGACGAGCTTCTACCCCGGCAAGAACCTCGGTGCCGCCGGCGACGCCGGAGCGGTGATGACCCACGACGACGGCATCGCCGAGCTGGTGCGCACGCTGGCGGCGCACGGCAGCTCGGCCAAATACGTGCACGACCACATCGGCGTCAACGCGCGGCTCGATGCGGTGCAGGCCACGGTGCTGCGCGCGAAGCTGCGCCGACTCGAGGGATGGAACGCCGCGCGACGTGAAGCGGCGGAGCGGTACACCCGTCTCCTGAGTGGTGTTCCCGGCATCCGCGTCCCGAGGGTGCGCCCCGGCAACACCGATGTCTGGCACCTCTACGTCGTGCGGGTCGATGAGAGGGACCGTGTGATGGCGCAGATGTCGGCGTCGGGGATCGGCGTCGGCATCCACTACCCGACCCCCGTGCACCTCACCGCGGCGTATGCCCCGCTCGGCGGACGTAAAGGACAGTTCCCCGTGGCAGAGGCCGCGGCCGACCGCATCCTGTCGCTGCCGATGTTCCCGCACCTGACCGAGTCGCAACAGGCTCACGTCGCCGAGGTGCTGTCGCACGCGGTGCGGACGTGAGCGATCAGGAGCAGGCGGACTTCGTCCGCAGTCGCGCCTCCCGGGCGTTCGGCTGGAGCTTCGGCAACACGCTCGCGGGTCGCCTGGGCACCCTGCTCATCGGCATCACCCTCGCCCGAGTGCTGGGGCCGGAGGAGTTCGGCATCTTCGCGATCGCGACGGTGGCGCTGCTGGCCGTGCTCAGCTTCAACGAGCTCGGCGTCAGCCTGGCGGTCATCCGATGGCGTGAGGACCCTGCGCTCACCGCGCCGACCATCAACACGATCGCGGTGACCTCCAGTGCGCTGCTGACCGGGGCGATGATCGTCGCCGCGCCGTGGATCTCGGCGGGTCTGGGGGATCCCGCCGCGACTCCGGTTGTGCAGGTGATCGCGCTGTCCGTGCTCATCAACGGACTCGTCGCGACACCCGCGGCCATCCTGCAGCGCGAATTCCTGCAGCGCCAGCGCACCATCGCCGATCAGGTCAACACCTGGCTCGGTGCAGGGCTGTCCCTTCTGCTCGCACTGCTCGGGTGGGGGGCGATGAGTCTCGCCATCGGGCGGCTGGTGGCCAGCCTCGTCTTCGCTGTGATGATCTGGCGCTGGTCGCCGGTGCCGTACCGGTTCGGCTGGGACCGCGCCGTCGTGGGCAGGCTGCTGCGCTTCGGTCTTCCGCTGGCGGCATCCAGCATCGTGGTGTTCGCCTCGGGGTATGTCGACCAGATCATCGTCGGATCCATGCTCGGGGCACAGGCCCTCGGGTTCTACGTGCTCGCGTTCAACCTGGCGAGCTGGCCGGTGTCGATCTTCTCCTTGCCGCTGCGCGCGGTCGCGCCCGCGGCCTTCTCGGCGCTGAAGCACGATCCGCCGCGGATGTCGCGCAACTTCTTCCGGGTGCTCACCGTGCTCTCGTGCGTGGCGCTGCCGACGTGTCTGGCCATCAGCGGAGCCGCGGATGCCGTGGTCGGGTTCGTGTACGGATCGCCGTGGCTGCCCGCCGGAGAGATCCTGATGTGGATGGCCGCTGTGGCTGCGCTGCGCATCTGGTTCGAACTTGCCTATGACTACCTCGTCGTGCAGGGGCGTTCGGCGGTCGTGCTGCTGATCCAGACCTGCTCGTTCGCGGTCTCGCTGCCGGTGACGCTGGCGGTGGTGGGGCCGTACGGGCAGTCCGGAGTCGCTGCGGTGCAACTATTCGTGGCGGTCGTGGTGGTGCTGCCGCTGTACGTGTGGAACCTGGTGAGAGTGCAGTTGCCGGCGCGATCCCTGCTGGCTGCGGTCGCGCTGCCGGTCGCCGCGGGGGTCCTCGTCTGGTGCGCCTGCTGGGCGGTCACGGCGTGGATCGATGCGGCATTCGTCGCGTCGCTGGTCAGTGCCGCGATCGCGGCCGCAGCGATCGGGCTGCTCGCCTTCTGGCAGCGGGGCAATCTCCGGCTGCTCCGGCAGGCGTTCGCGGGGAAGGGGCAGTCATGAGGATCCTCGTCTATCCGCACGATCTGAACATGGGCGGCAGTCAGACCAACGCGATCGACCTGGCGTCGGCGCTCACCGCGCGGGGTCACGAGTGCATCATCTTCGGGCGCCGCGGCACGCTGTGCGAGCGGATCGAGCAGCTCGGGCTGGAGTTCATCGAATCCCCGGAGCCGGGCCGGCGCCCGTCCCTGCGGATCGCGCGAGCGCTTCGCGCCATCGCCGTCGAGCGAGGCATCGACGTCATCCACGGCTACGAGTGGCCGCCGGGCTTGGAGGCCGCGATGGCCGCCGAACCCCTCGCCGATGTCGCCGCGGTGTGCACCGTGATGTCGATGGCGGTGGCGCCCTTCCTGCCCGAGTGGATGCCGCTGGTGGTGGGCACACAGCAGATCTCGGCTGTCGAGCAGGGCCGCGGGCGGCTGAGTGTGAACCTCATCGAGCCCTCGGTCGACCTCGGGTACAACGGCGCGGTGCCGCAGACCGCCATCGCAGCCTTCCGCGCGCAGTACGGACTCGACGAGCGTCCCGTGGTGGTGAGCGTGTGTCGGCTGGTACCCGAGCTGAAATCGGAAGGGCTGTTCACCGCCATCGAGGTCGCCGCCGACCTCGCCGCGACGGCGCCGTTCCAGCTGCTCATCGTCGGAGACGGCAAGGCACGTGACGACCTCGAACGCGCGGCGGCGCGAGCCGAGGACCGCGCCGGCCGACGGACGGTCGTGTTCACCGGCGAACTCGCGGATCCGCGCGTCGCCTACGCCGTGGCCGATGTCGCGCTGGGGATGGGAGGGTCGGCGCTGCGGTCGCTGGCCTTCGGCGCCCCGCTCATCGTGCAGGGGGAGGGCGGGTTCTTCCGCGCGCTCACACCTGAGAGCGTCGATATCTTCCGGTGGCAGGGCTGGTACGGCGTCGGGGCGCCCGGTACGGACGGGCGCGCGGCGCTCGCAAAGGAGCTGCTGCCGCTACTGACGGATCCTCATCGCCGGGAGCGTGCGGGGCGGTTCAGTCGTGAGGTGGTCGAGGAGTTCTCCCTGGAGTCCGCCGCGCACCGGCAGCTCGCGGTCTACCGCGACGCCTGGGCAGGCCGGGCTGCTCAGAAACGCCGGCTGCGCGCTGCCGCGGAGTCGTTCGCCGGCTTGGCGAACTATCACCTCACGCAACGCGTCGCGCGGTGGCGAGGACGACAGCGCACCGACGACTTCAACGCCGTCCCGGTCGCCGCCCGTTCCGCGGGCGCGGCGCGGCGCTCGGGCGCCGTCGATTCGGGGCCGATCCTCTACTTCCCCGGGGTCGGATGGGACACGCTGTCGGGGACGGATCGACTGCTTGTCACCGAGTTGGCGCGGCATGCGCCGATCGTGTGGGTGGACACCCCTCACACGCCGATCCACCGGCGGGACCGCGGCATCCCCGCCGTCACCCGGCCGCAGGAGAACGTCGTGCGGCTGCGGGCGTCGACGGTGCCCGGAGTGCAGCGTCCCTACCTGCGCGCCGTGGCGAACCGGCGCCGCGCACGGGCCGCGCGTCGTTACCTCGCAGCGCAGGGCTTGCGCCCGCGAGGGATCGTCGCATCCACGACCGCTCCCATGCTCGCGCTGACCAAGGACCTCCCCGGAGTGAAGGTCTACTACGCGACCGACGACTTCGTCGAAGCCGGTGCGCTGTGGGGGGTCGGCAGGGGATACCTCAGCAAGGCCCGTGAGGCCAACCTCGCCGCTGCGGACCTGGTGCTCGCGGTCACGCCGGAACTCGCCCGACACCTGCAGCGCACGCCGACCGCCGGCCGCTGGCTGCCCAACGGCACCGAGGTGCACAGCCCGGCGGCACCGGAGGTCACGACGGCGACCGATGTCGTCCTGCCGTCGCCGATCGTGGGCGTCGTGGGCCAGTTCAACTCACGCACCGATCTGGCGGTGCTGCGGGCCGTGCAGGCGGCCGGTCTGAGCCTGCTGCTCGTCGGCCCACGGTGGTTCACCACCCGGGAGGACGATGAGGCATTCGATGCGCTCATCGCACTGCCGGGAGTCCAGTGGGTCGACGCCGTCCCCCGCGAGCGGCTTCCGGCCTATCTCGCCCTCATGACGGTGGGACTGACGCCCTATGCGGACTCGATGTTCAATCGCCGCAGCTATCCGCTGAAGACGCTCGACTACCTTGCCGCGGGCCTTCCCGTCGTGACCACGGCCGTCGCGGGGACCGGTGCGCTGGACCGCCGGTTCGTCTTCACCGCCGGCAGCGCCGACGAGATCGTCGACCGCATCCGCGAGGTCGCCGCCGCCGAGTGGGATCGGGCCGAGATCCGCAGATCGGCGGAACCACACGGGTGGGGTGCCCGCGCTCAGCAGTTCATCGATCTGGTGAAGGAGGACCACGCATCGTGAAGAACCACCGCGCGCACATCGCGCCGCACGTCGTGATCATCGTGCAGAACCTGCCCGTACCGCTGGACCGGCGGGTGTGGCTGGAGTGCGGCGCCCTGATCGCGCGGGGGTACCGGGTGAGTGTCATCTGCCCGCGCGGACCGGGCGACCCTGCGCGCGAGCGCATCGACGGCGTCGACATCTACAAGTACGCGCCCGCGCCCGAGGCCCAGGGGCTGCTCGGATATGCGTGGGAGTTCGCCTACAGCTGGATGCGCACCGCGCTGCTGTCGCTCGTCGTGTGGCGTCGCGGCCGGTTCGACATCATCCAGGCCTGCAACCCGCCGGACACCTACTGGCTGCTCGCGTTGCTGTGGCGGGTGAGGGGGGTGAAGTTCGTCTTCGATCATCATGACCTGAACCCCGAGCTCTTCCTCAGCAGGTTCGGACCACCGCAGAATCTGCTGAAGCGACTCGAATTGTCGGCACTGCGATGGCTCGAGCGTCGCAGCTTCCGAACCGCGGACCGCGTCATCTCCACCAACAATTCGTACCGACGGATCGCCATGACCCGCGGTGGACGGCGTCCCGGTCACGTCACGGTGGTCCGGAGCGGGCCGGACACCGAACAGATGCGTCCCATCTATCCGCAGCACCCGCGCACGCGGGATGGTGTGGAGCTGGTCTATCTGGGGATCATGGGGCCGCAGGACGGCGTCGATCAGGTGCTGCTGGTCATGGACGATCTCGTGAACCGGCGCGGCCGCACGGATGTGCGCGCGACCCTGCTCGGATTCGGCGACTGTCTGGAGAGTCTCAAGCAGCAGTCGACAGCGCTGGGCCTCGATGACAGAGTGACCTTCACCGGGAGAGTGGACCGGGTGGCGATCGCGGAACACCTGAGCCGCGCGGACATCGGTGTCTGCCCGGATCTGCAGACCCCGCTGAACGACCTGTCCACCATGAACAAGACGATGGAGTACATGTCCTACGGATTGCCTGCCGTCTCGTTCGATCTCGCCGAGACGCGCGTCTCCGGCGCGGACACGCTGCTGTACGTGCCCTCCGGCGACATCGCGGGGTTCGGCGACGCCGTGGAACGTCTGCTCGACGACCCCGCCCTCCGCGCGGAGTTGGGCCGCAAGGCGCGTGCGCGGGTGGTCAGCGAGCTCGACTGGCGCCCGCAGGCAGAGGCGTACGTCGCCGTCTTCGATGAGGTGTCGGGGTACTCCCGCCCCGGTCCCGCGGTCCCGGCCGCCCTCGGCGCGCGGAATGCCGACGGGCAGGGCCGACGTTATGTCGACCTCGACGACGCCACGGAGTTCGACCGGTATCTCCGAGAGCGGCGGGCCCCCTGATGCGCACGTCCTTGCACGACCTGCTTCGCGACGCGGCGGCCGCCTGGCCCGACGCCCCCGCGCTGACCTACCGCGACGAGACCATCACGTATGCCGACGCGTGGGCCGGCGCGACGGGTGCCGCAGTGCTGCTGCGTGGTCTCGGTCTGGAGCGTGGCGACCGCGTGGCGATCTTCCTCGAGAAGCGCATCGAGGCGGTGCTGGCCATGTTCGCCGCGACGGCAGCGGGGGGCATGTTCGTGCCGATCAACCACGTGCTGAAATCTGCCCAGGTCGCGCACATCCTCACCGACAGCGGCGCCCGCGTCCTGGTGACCTCGGGGGACCGGCTGGGGCACCTGGCGGCGGACCTGGCCGGGACGGCGGTCGAACACGTGATCGTCGTGGGAGCGATGCCGTCCACGGCGCCCACGAGGGCTGTGCACTCCTGGTCGACGGCGCAGGCGGCATCCACCGCAGGCGAGGGTGTCGTCGATGCCATCGACCTGGACCCGGCCGCGATCCTCTACACCTCCGGCAGCACCGGAAGCCCGAAAGGGGTGGTGCTCAGCCACCGCAACCTCATCGTGGGCGCGGAGAGCGTCAGCACCTACCTCGGCAACACTTCCGCCGACGTGATTCTGAGTGTCCTGCCACTGAGCTTCGATGCCGGCCTCAGCCAGGTGACGACGGCATTCTCGGTGGGCGCGCACTGCGTGCTGGTGAACTATCTGCTCGCGCGCGACGTACCCAAGCTGTGCGCGCGCCACGGCGTCACCGGCATCACGGGTGTCCCTCCGCTGTGGCTGCAGCTGATCGATGCGGCATGGCCTGACGCCGCAGCGCAGAGCCTGCGCTACTTCGCCAACACCGGCGGACGGATGCCGCGTGCCGCCCTCGAGCGCCTCCGCGCCATCTTCCCCGGGGCGACGCCGTTCCTCATGTACGGATTGACCGAAGCCTTCAGGTCCACCTACCTCGACCCCGCCGAGATCGATCGCCGGCCGGACTCGATCGGAAAGGCGATCCCCAATGCGCAGATCCTGGTGCTGCGGCACGACGGCACGCCCTGCGCGCCCGGTGAGGAGGGCGAACTGGTGCACAGGGGTGCCCTGGTGACGCTGGGTTACTGGGGCGACCCGGTGCGCACGGCGGAACGCTACCGACCCATCGCGCGATCGGCAGGCCCGTGGCGGAGCGCCGAGGTGGCGGTCTGGTCCGGTGACACCGTCGTCGCGGACGACGAGGGCTTCCTGTACTTCGTCGGGCGCCGCGACGACATGATCAAGACGTCCGGGTACCGGGTGAGCCCCACAGAGATCGAAGAGGCGGCGTACAGCACGGGCATGGTCCGTGACGCGGTCGCGTTCGGAATCCCCGACGATGCGCTGGGCCAGCGGATCGTGCTGGTGGCGACCCCCGCCACCGCAGACGTGGAGACGGACGCGCTGAACACCGCGTTGCGACAGCGGCTCCCGCTGTACATGGTGCCCGGACGCATCGAACTGCGTTCGCATCTGCACCGTTCGCCGAACGGAAAGTTCGACCGCAACCTGATCAAGGCAGAGGTGCACGCATGAAACCGTCCGACCACGTCCGTGCCTTCGGCACGATCGGCGGCGAGCTGCGCGTCGGAGGGATGCCGGTGTCACGGCTGGCAGCACGGGTCGGCGCCACGCCGTTCTTCGCCTACGACAGAGGCCTGCTCGACAAACGCATCGACCGGCTGCGCGCGCTCCTCCCGGAGCGGCTCGAGTTGAGCTTCGCGATGAAGGCCAACCCCATGCCCGCCGTCGTGCAGCACCTGGCGCGGCGGGTCGATCGCATCGACGTGGCGTCGGGGCTCGAGATGGCCACTGCGCTGGACACCGGCCTGCGGCCCGATCGCATCAGCTTCGCCGGCCCGGGTAAGTCCGTGGCGGAGGTGCGGCAGGCCGTCGCCGCAGGCGTGATCATCGAGGTCGAGTCCACGACGGAGTTGGACCGGGTCGTCGCCGCCGGGCGGGAATCGGGGTCGACCCCGACGGTGGCGATCCGTGTGAACCCCGACTTCGCCGTCAAGGGCTCCGGCATGCGCATGGGTGGCGGGCCTCAGCAGTTCGGCATCGATGCCGAGTCGGTCCCCGATGTGGTGAAGGCGTATGCCGGCGCCGGCGTGGACGTGCTCGGCTTCCACGTGTTCGCCGGGTCGCAGAACCTCAACGCCGAAGTCATCGCCCAAGCGCAGCGGCGGACGGTGGACCTCGTCACCGATCTCGCCGCGCATCTGCCGCGTCCGCTCAGGTACATCAATCTGGGGGGCGGCTTCGGCATCCCCTACACCGAGCGCGATCTGCCGCTGGACCTCGAGACCGTCGCGGCGAATCTGCATCTGCTCGTCGATGGACCACTCGCGCAGCGGTTCCCAGAGGCGACCCCGGTCATCGAACTCGGCCGTTACCTCGTCGGCGAGTGCGGCGTGTACGTCACCCGCGTCGTCGACCGAAAGGTGTCCCGCGGCACCACCTTCCTCGTCGTCGACGGGGGCATGCACCATCAGCTGGCCGCGTCGGGCAACTTCGGTCAGGCGATCCGACGGAACTATCCCGTCGTCGTCGGCAACAAGGCGGATGTGCAGGCGCAGGAGAAAGTCGACGTGGTCGGCTGCCTGTGCACTCCGCTGGACCTGCTCGGCGACGACGTCGCACTCCCGCACGCCGAGATCGACGATCTCGTCGTGATCTTCCAGGCCGGCGCCTACGGGCTCACGGCCAGCCCCACCGCCTTCCTCGGGCATCCCGCCCCGAGCGAAGTACTCGTCTGATCCCGAAGGAGCGACCATGCCCGCGACCATCGACACCGTCCGCGACGTCCTCATCGACACCCTCGAACTGGCCCATGCGCCAGGCGACCTCGCCGACGACACAGAGCTGTTCGGAGCCTTGCCCGAGTTGGACTCGTTCGGCGTGGTCGCCCTCGTCGGGGCTCTCGAGGACCGGTTCGAGATCACGATCGACGACGATGAATTCGGTGCCGAGCTGTTCGAGACGGTCGGGAGCCTCACCCGGTTCGTCGAGGCGAAGCTCGCGACCGACTGACACCGTGCTGACGACGGCGCTGCCCGCGGGATTCCTCGCGACGACCGGCGATCATCCCGCCGTGGCACCCGAGGGCGTGCATGCCGATGCGGTCGTATGCGGCCCGGCGTCGCTGGTGTACTGGGGGCATCGGCCGGTGGCCGGCGCACCGCCCGAGCGTCCCACGATCGTGCTCTCGCGCGTGGCCCGGCGCACGGCGGGGGCGGTCGGGGATCCGGAAGTGATCGAGTCGATGCGCGATCGACCCGAGCGGCTGACCGACCTGCTCCCACCGTTCGGTGCCGTCGCCGGCGACGATGCCGGCGTACGGATGGTCGCCGACTCGATGGGCTTCCAGCACCTGTACTACACGGTTCCCGGCTCCGCCTCCGTCGTCTTGTCCTCGACAGCCCTCCTGGCTGCTCGAGCAACCAGGGCCGGGCTGGACGACGCGGCGGTGGGCGTCCAATCGCTGCTCGGGTGGCAGCTCGGGCAGCGCACGCTCTTCGAAGGGGTGCGCAAGCTGAGTCCGGGAGCCGTCGCCGACGTCGGGCACGACGGTCTGGCGCTGAGGGACCCTGCACCGAAGTCACGGGAGCCCGTCGAACGGCGTACCGCGGTGCTCCGTGCTGCTGCGCTGCTGCGCACCTCCCTTGCCGCGGTGCTGGATGAGTATCCCCGAGCGGTGCTGCAGTTGACCGGAGGGATGGACTCGCGACTCCTGCTCAGTGCGATACCGCCGTCGCGTCGGCGCGGGTTGCGTGCGATGACGCTCGACGTCCCGGGAAAGGGCGACGTGGCCATCGCGAGGAGCCTCGCGCAACGAGACGGGCTCGAGCACGACGTGCGGGGGCTGGCCGACGTCGCGCAGACGAGCCCGGCGGAGGCGTGGACGCTGTGCCGAGCCGAGGCGACGCGGCTGGACGCGATGGCGGATCCGGTCGCCCTGGCCGCCCAGCGCATCGCCGAGCGTGCGTTCGAACAGGGGGTGCGCATCTCGGGCCTCGGCGGGGAGGTGGCGCGCGGCTTCTACTACACCGGCCGCATCACCGAGCGTCCTCAGACGAGGAAGGATGCCGAGCGGCTGGCGCTGTGGCGGATGTTCGTGAACGATGCCGTCGAGCCCGGCGTGCTCACGGCGGAGTTCTCCGCCTCGGCCCGTGAGACCGCGCTGGACGCCGTGCACGCAGCGTTGCTCGGTGGCGGGACGCCGTGGCTCCCCGCCACCGATGAGCTGTACGTGCGACACCGCATGCAGCGGTGGGCGGGGGCCACCGACACCGCGGTCAGCAACGAGCGCGTGGTGATCAACCCGATGCTGGACCACGGCTTCCTCGACCTGGCGGCCCGACTGAGCCCGCAGGACAAGGCGGGCTCGCGGTTCCTCGCCGAGCTGCAGATGGAACTCGACCCGCAACTGGGACGGATCCCCTTGGACGGCAGGCCCGCGCCGGCCTCGTATGCGCACCCGTCGCCGCTGCACCCGGCGAGGCAGTCGCTGGACACGGCCATGCGGATCGCCCGAAAGGCGGCGCAACGCGTTCGCCGTGACAACCGTGCGCCCGCGGGTGGCGTCGTGCTGGCGGGGAAGGTCGTGGAGCATTGGCGGGCCGAGCCGCAGTCGGTGCGAGGGCTGTGGGGATCGCCCTATCTGGACGAGGCGTGGCTGGGCCGCATGCTCGACGGGGCCGTGCAGCCCCGGCCGAGCACGGTGGCGCTGCTGACGAACCTGCTGGTGGCCACGGGTCAGGACGAGCCGGCACCGTCCGGCAGCGGGGCGACCTCGTCGTAGAGCCTGTCCAGACGATCGATGCGGTGGGACCACAGGTGTGAGGTCAGGACGCGCTGGCGGCCCGCCTCGCCCATCCGCGCGCGCAGACCGGCGTCCGTCGCCAACCGGCGGATCGCCGTCGCGCAGTCGGCGGCAAGCTGCTCGGGGGACTGCGCGTCCAACAGGATCGCGCATGACTCGTCGACATTGGCGCCCGGGCCGCCGCGGCGGCAGACCACCACGGGCAGTCCCCATGACATCGCCTCCAGGCACACGTTCCCGCCGGGCTCCCGGTAGCTGGGGAAGACGAAGACGTCGGCGCGTCGATAGAACTCGTCCACGACGGCGCGGGGAACCGCTCCGTGCAACGTCACGCGGTCTTCGAGGCCCAGCTCCGCGATCAGCCGCTCGCACGCCTCACGGTCGTTCCCGTCACCCAGGACATCGAGCGTGACATCCACGTCGCGGACCGCGGCCAGTGCCCGGATCACGTCGCGCAAACCCTTCGTGCGCACGATCCGTCCCACGTGCAGCAGCCGCACCGGGCCGGTGCGGCTGCCGCGATCCACTGGCGGCTGCACCGCGTCTACCGCGGTCTCGCTCATGATCTCGAAGCGCTGAAGCGAGAGCGCGGATGTGAACTCGCGTACGTACTCGGCCACCCCGATGACGCAGTCCGCGGACTCGTACGTGCGCCGCAGCAGCGGGTCGGCGCGCATCCGCCACCCGTCGATCCGTCTCAGCCGCTGGTACCAGGGGGTGGCACCCTCTTCGGCGGCGAACGCGGCGGGGGAGTCGAGACTGCCGCCGACCGGGCCGATCACGAACGGAACGGACAGGCGCGCGACCGGCGAGGGGTAGCGCATGGCGACCGGAACGACCTGGTGCGCCACGTCGAAGGTCTCCCCGTCCGCCAGTCGTTGCCGCACCCACCGGCGCGCGCGCAGATAGAACGGCACGTAGCCCGGCTGGAGCAGGCTGTTCAGCCTCTCGAAGCGCCCTACCCCCGGCGGCTCCTCCCACTCGATCACCCGGACGTGCGGCAACTGCTTCGTCATGGGGGTGTGGCCGCGCTTGAAGGTGGTCAGCAGCGTGAGCTCGTACCGGTCGGCGAGCAGCCTGGCCCACTGGAATGCGACCCACGCCTCCCCGACATCTTCGCCGTCGCATGCCGGGGCGACCAGCAGGACTCTTCTCATCTCATCTCCGAAGTCAGCGGGGCAGGATCGAGTCGTTGGCGTTCAGCAGGGGCGGGCGGGCCGAGGGGCGCACCAATGCATGCAGCGTCGACCATGATTTGCGGTGTCCGAGCACCGCTCGGCGGAGCTCGACGAGGACGGTGAGGCAGTAGTAGGTGGCGGCGGGAACGGTGCCGGTTCGGCGGCGATACAGGCGGATGCGGTTGAGGATCTTCATCGTGTGCGTCGTCGCGCTCTCCCCGGAACCGCCGCCGACGTGCATCGCGCCCGCCTCCGGCGTGTAGAGCGTCGCCCAGCCGGCATCCTTCGCCCGCAGGCTGAAGTCGGTCTCTTCCGAGTAGAGGAAGTAGCTCTCATCGAGTCCGCCCAGCGAGCGGTAGCACTCCCGGTCGACCAGCAGGATGGCGCCCACAGCCCACTCCACCTCGTGTGCCCGCTCGTACTCCCGCGGGTCCTCGATCCGCTCGGCGAACGCAGGCCACCGGGTGAAGCTCAGCCCGCCCACCCGCCCCATGGTCGGGCCGCGGCGCAGCGTCGGGGATAGGCTGCCGTCGGCCTCCCGCACCCGCGGGGCGACGATCCCGACGCCCGACGCGCTCAGTGCCGCGCGCATGGTGGGCACAGCACCCTCGTCGAGGGTCGCGTCGGGGTTGAGGATGAGGATCGAGTCGGCGTCGCTGCACGCGCGGACGGCTCGGTTTATGCCGGCGGCGTAGCCGTCGTTCGAGGAGCGGATGACAGTGCAGTCGGTGCGCGTGTCGAGCACCGCCAGAGTGTCGTCCGCCGAGCCGTTGTCGACGACCACGACGCGATGGCGCAGTTCGCCCATGGCGGCCGGGATGCTGTCGAGGAGATCGGCGATGTGGTCTGCACTGTTGTAGGTGACGACGACGGCGACCACATCCACGGGAGGTGAGGTCATCGCAGAAGATCCTCCGATCCGGATTCGGCTCGCTGGATCCCACGCAGCGCGCCCGCCATCCCCATGATCAGGAAAAGCGAGCCCATGGTCATGGGGAAGGCGAAGGCATCGAACATGAACAGGCAGACGAAGCCTGCGCAGATGGCGGCCGCGAGCGCCATCGCGAGGTCGCGGGTGTCGCCGTCAGTGGCGCGGGCGCGAAGCCGGAACATCGTCGTGGCCGCCGTGACGCCCAACGCGAGGAAGGCCAGGGTGCCGACGATCCCGATCGTCACGAGCAGCAGAAGGTACTGGTTGTCGAAGATGCGGTACTTCGGGAGGAACGTCCCCAGTCCGCGACCGAACAGGGGGTCCTGTGCGATGAACTGGTACGCCAGCGCGAAGCTGTCGGTGCGGGAGGCGATGCTCGGATCCTCGGCGGCACCGGTGAACATCTCCACGATCGAGGCGAGGAGGTTCGGGGTGATCACCAGCATCGCCAGCAGCCCGCCGACGGCGACACCGATGATGGTGAGACGTCGTCGCCACGACCACCCGATGGCCACGACCACGAGGGCGACCAGTGCGCCCAGGTAGGCCGAACGGGAAGACGTGAGCGGAATGATGAGGATGACGGCGGCGGCGGGCAGCCACCGCACGACGACGTGACGATGGGTGTGGTGGAACGCCACATGCAGCACAAGGGGAAGGAGCATCGCCAGGATCACGCCGTACTCGATCGGGTGGATGGACGTTCCCGCCGGTCGAGGGAAGCCGCCGCGGGACACGAGACCGTAGGCCGGGGAGCTGCTGAGCCCAGGGATGGACAACTGGTCGACCCAGAGCTGCCGGGTGAGCACCTGGATGATCCCGAGCAGCGCGATCAGACCACCGCAGACCGCGAAGCGCCACACGAGCGTGTCCAGGCGACTCCGGAGGGCGACGCCGTCATGAGTGAGCAGGAGCGTCCCCGACCATGAGGCGAGCACGAGCAGCGCAACGTCGGCGGGGCTCTGTTCGTCTGGGCTCGAGGGCCGCGCCATGGCGAGCACGTAGCTGATCCCCACGCAGAACAGCAGAACGAACAGAGCTACACGGATCGGCTGTACTTCGGACGCGGGGCGGCGCACGCCGCCGATGAACATCAGCAGCCACAGCAGCAGGCTCGCCAGCCCGAAGAGCATCGAGGGTGCGCCCGCGCTCGCGAGCGGTCCGACCACCAGTCGTGAGGGGATGAACAGCAGCAGCACGATGTATGCCGTCAGCCAACCCACCGCGTCGACCGGGGCGGCCAGTCTGGCACCCGGACGGAGCGCGGCGAGCGTCATCACTGCCGGGCCGCGGGTGACCGTGCGTCGGATGCGTCGACCGGCGTACTCTCGTCGACGGGCGGGTGGTCATGGGGCTGCGTCGGCCCCGTACGTTTCGCACCACGCCGCCGTGGCTCCGGCTCGGCGCTCGCGTCGTCCATGCTGAGGGCTTCGTCGGCCGGTTCACCATCACGCCGCGAGGCGCGTCGCAGCAGTGCGCCGTCGAGGGCGATGGCACCGAAGATCGTGGCGACCAGGCCCACGGCGGCGGCGGCGATGACGACGCGCACGGTGCTGCTGCGGTCTTCGGTCGCTTCCGCGTCGGTGGTCAGCGGCATCGACGTGATGATCGCGTCGTCCGGCACCGAGACGTCGTTCTGCAGGCGCTGCAGCTCCTCCGGGATGCGCTCAGAGAGCAGGTCGAGAACCGCCAGCGCGCCGTCCGCGCTGGTGTCGCTCACCTGGACGACGATCACGGGGCCCCGCGTGGAGTCGTCGATCGCGACCAGGTGCTCCGCAGTGGGCGACACTTCGCTGATCTCGTCGGCCGCAGCCGCGCTGGCGAAATACGCGACCACGATGCCGGCGGGCTGCTCCAACCCGCCGAGGACCAGGAAGGGGTTGCCGCCTTCGCCGACTTGCGCTTGCGATGGCAGCAGCAGCACCAGGGCGCGCGCGCTGTATTCCGGTGGCGTCGCCCGGAAGGCGCCGTAGACCAGACCGGCCGTCAGCAGCAGCCCCACCACCACGACGTACCACCGGCGCCCCAGCGCGCGGAACATGCTCAACAGCAAAATCTCCCCCATCTGCCGTGCACCCCGGCGCGCTCCGGCGCGCACGTGGTGGGGAGTAGTCTAGTCGCCGGGGAGCACATGACAGTCTGGGAGCTCGTGCGGGCATTCGTCCGACGCTGGCCGATCGTACTCGTCGGGGCGCTGGTGACCGCGGGGGCGGGTCTGGCTGCACTGAACGACGACGGCGTCTACTTCACGCGCACCGAGATCCTCTTCCTTGCGCCGACCAGCCCGCTGTATCCCAATGCCCTGCGCACGCAGTCGGAGGACATCATCATCGCCGCCGGTGCCGTCGCTCGGCGGATCAGCGGACCTCAGGCGGAGACGAAGTTCGCATCGCCCGACGTGACACTGGTCGGTCTCGGAGTGCGGGAGGGCTGGTGGCTGCGGCTGCCTGACACGGGTGGTCAATGGGCGAGCAACTTCGCCACGCAGCGTCTGTTCCTCGACATCGTCGGCCCTACGAGGGAAGGCGTGGAGGCGGAGCAGGCGAAGATCCTCGGACGGGTGGCGGACGAGCTACGACAGATGCAGGAACAGGCCGGCGCCGACCCTGCCGCGATGATCACGTCCATGGAAGCGCCCGAGACCACCGTCATCTTCCATGTCGAGGGCAGCAACGTACGCGCACTGGCGATGGTTGCGGTGCTGGGTGTGGGGCTGACAGCGGCGGTCGTGCTGGTGCTCGAACGCCGACGACGTTCCCGGGCCGACGCGGCCTGGGCGGCGACCGGTACGCTCGCGGCGGGGTGACAGATGAGTGGCGGACAGGCACAGCGGGTGGCACTGGCTCCGATCCAGGCCGAGGACCTCGACGCAGTGAGCGCCTTCCTGCACGAGCATCTGAACCCGCGGGTATCCGCGAGCTCCTGGAGGGCGTTGCTGCGTCCGCCCTGGGGGAGGGTCGGGCCCAACTCGGGGTTCCAGCTCACCGAGGACGGCCGGATCGTGGGCGTCTATGTCGCGGTGTACTCGGAGCGGAATCGTGACGGCGCGAGCCAGGCCGTGTGCAATCTCGCCGCGTTCTGTGTGCTGCCGGACCATCGTTCCCATTCGCTCCGGCTCATGCGGGCCTGCCTGTCGCAGAAGGGGTACCTCTTCACCGATCTGTCCCCGAGCGGCAACGTCCCCGCGATCAACGCGCGGCTGGGGTTCGCGCAGTTGGACACCCGCGGCCGGCTGGTGCTCAACACACCGGCGGTGCGGCGGCGCGCGCGGGTGAGCCGTGACCCCGCCCTCATCGCCGCAACGGTGCGGGCCGACGATGCGCGGATATACCAGGACCATCGGGAAGCGCCCGCAGCGCGGCATCTGATCGTCACGCTCGGCGATCGCTACGGGTATCTCCTGTACCGCCGCGACCGACGCAAGCACCTCCCGCTGTTCGCCTCGCCGTTGCACGTGGGCGGAGACCGTGCCCTCATGGCGGAGGCCTGGCCGCAGATCTCGTCACATCTCCTGGCACGCGGCCTGGTGGCGACCATCGCCGAGCGGCGGGTCCTGGACTTCGATGCGCGCGGCGTCGGGTGGGACCTGCCGCGGCCGCGGCCGAAGATGTTCCGCGGGGGAGCACTCGACCCGGCCGACGTCGACTACCTCTACAGCGAGCTCACACTCGTGCAGTGGTGAGCAGACCGGTCAGTTCGCCGGTGGAACGGCACGTCCGTCGTCCCACAGGTTGTTGGACCAGACGTTCCCGGGGGCGTTGGAGTCGAACGACGTGATCGGGCCCCAGATGCCGCACTTGCCGCTGGGGCCGCGCATGAAGATGTTGTCGGTGAACCGGATGTTGTTCACACCCGCCGAGTACGGCTTGCCGGTCGTCGACCCGCCGTAGGCGCAGTAGCCCATCGAGCCGTCGGGCCCCCCGTCGATCAGATTGTCGGCGATCGTGTTGTTCTGGACGGTCGCGAAGTCGCCGTAACCCGTGAGGGCGGCCGAGCACCCCGCGTCCGGGGGGACCGGTCGTGCGTCGCACGTGATGGTGTTGTGCCGGATGACACTGCCCGCCCCCATGCGGATCGCCGATTCGTGGTCGATGCCGCGGGTATCGGTGTACTGGCCGTGCAGGTAGGAATCCTGCACCGTGCAGTTGGCCGCGCAGTTGATGGAGCGGCTGCCGCCGGTGACCTCCACGCGGGTCACGACGAAGTTGACGTCGCCGATTCCGGTGCCGGCGTGGTTGCCGATGTACACCTCGCTGTCGGTGAGGGAGAACGAGCCGTTGAAGTAGTCCGGGTCGCTGTAGATGTTGCCGTTGATGCGCGAGTTCGTGATCTGCACGTTCTGGGCGAGGATCCGCATGTCGCAGTCGATGATCTTCGCGTCGATCCTGACGTTGTCCGTCTGGATCGTGCACGGTCCGGTGTAGGCGGTCAACGCGGTGCCGGCAGGGACACCGGTCGTGGCGGCACTGGGGAAACTACGACCGAGCACGACGATGCCCGCCGGATCAGGCTCTGGCGCAGGTTCGGGCTCGGGCTGCGGTTCGGGCTCGGGCTGCGGTTCGGGCTCGGGCGCCGGGGACGGTTCCGCGGTGGGGGGCGGCGTGGGGGTCGGGCTGGCGGTCGGAGCGGGAGTCGGAGTCGTCGTCGGCTCGGGTGAAGGAGCCGCGGGCGCGTACACCACGTCCACCAGGTAATTCGACCCGGCATACGTGTCGGTGGGGACGGTGGTCGTATCGCCGTACCGGTACACCCCGGCACCGGCGCGAAGCACGAATCCGTTCTGCTCCTGAGTCCTGGTGAGATCTCGCTCGGTCACCGGATAGTGACCTTCGGGTGCGGAGTACGAGGCGGTGTACTGGCGCCCCGCGGAGAGCGTCACCGGCGCCGGCAACTCGATCGTGCGCCACCCGACGTCATCGGACGGTGCGAACTCGACCTGGGCCAGGACGTTGCCGCCGGGCCCCCAGAGGGTCGCCCGACTCACTCCTTCGGCGCGTTCGCCCTGGTAGTACTGCAGCGCCGTGACATCGCCGGAGTCGGTGGGGGTGAAGCGCACACCCAGCTCGACAGGCTTGCTGTCGCGGTCTGCGACGATCTCCGGCTGGAGGTCGTCCGGGAAGATGCCGAAGGTCTCAGCGGCCGCCGGTGGCGTGGGAGACGCGATCGCCGGAGCGGCGATCAAGCCTGCGCCGGCGAGGGCGACGATCGCGGTGACGGCGAGGCGGGTGCGGATCCTGCGTCGGGGCTGGCCGGAGCCACGGGTACGCAACATGAGTCGAGACATAGTCTTTTCCGGGGGGATCGGGGAGAACTGCTCGGGTTATGCGAGTATCACCCGGGGATCAGTGCCCTCTTACCCGAATGAGAGAAGACTCACATACTGGGGGTGGCGTGGGGTTCGCTGCGCAGGCCTGCGGAAGGGACCGACTCGCCGGGGCGACGGAGGTCGGATGACGCGCACGGAGACCGGCGCAGGAGCGCCGCGCCGTCGCTGGGTGTGGGTTGCGCTGGCGGTCTATCTGGCCATGGTCGGGGCGGTGCTGCTGCTGCCCGTCTCCTACGGAGGCGCTGTCAACGCGATCGGCGTCGTCCTCTCGGACGGACTCGGCATCGGCGGATTCGGGACCGGATGGATCGAGTTCACCGGCAACATCGTGATGTTCGTGCCACTGGGGCTGCTGCTCACCCTGCTGGTGCGACGACATTGGCTGGGTGTCGTCTTCGCCCTCGCCCTCTCCGCTGCCGCCGAACTCGCACAGGCCTTCATCCCCTCTCGTGAACCCAGCCTGCGGGATGTGCTGGCCAACGTGGTGGGTGCTGCTGTGGGCGCGGCACTGGCCTGGATGGCCGTGCTGCGTCGCGAGCGGAACGCGGCGTCTGCCGGACGATCGCCGAACCCTATCGAAGGCGCTTGACCTGGCTGGCGATCACGTTGCGCGCCTCTCGCGGTCCCGGCCTCGCCGATGCGATGGCGAGCACGGAGGCGGCGGTGTCGTCAGCGGTGACGCTGTAGCGCGCCCGCAACCATGCATCCTCCCGGGCACGGAATCGGTCGCTGGTGTAGACGGCGCGGTATCCGGCTGTCCGCAGCCGCCGCAGGGTGACGCGGTCGTATCGCCCGAGGGGCAGCGCGGCCTCGGTGATGGGACCGCCGCCCGCTTCTTCGAGCGCGAGTCGGGCGAGGACCATCTCGCGCTGCGCAGCCTCGTGCGTCAGCCCTTGCCACGGCACGTGATCCCAGCCGTGAGAGCCGATGACCATACCTGCGGCGCGCAGCTCGCGCAGATCCTCACGGCCGAGGCTCGCGGCATCGTCCAGTCGCCCGGCGAGGGCGAAGAAGGTCGCGGACAAGCCGCGTTCCCGCAGCGCAGGCAGGGCGAACTCGGCATCGGAGCGATTCCCGTCGTCGAAGCTCAACGCCACAGAGCGATGCTCCGCCAGTGCGTCGAGGACGTCGAGGAACACCTTCCCGCCCATCCAGTACCGCGCTTCGCCGGGCTCGCGCTCGCGGGAGCAGCGACCGATCCCGTGGAAGCAGATGTGCGTTCTCATGCGGCTCCTGACGCTGTCCTCGGAGGGTGGGTCACTCCGGTACTGCGATCCGGCGCCCAGTCATCGCGCTTCGGGGGCCGCCGTGCCAGGACCGAGGCGAGCAGGGTGATCGCGCAGTACACGACCCCCGCGGGCAGGAGCCGCGGATCCGGTGCGACCACGTCGCGCCACCACGACAGCCTGTCCGCCGGGCGCACAGGGGCATCGAGTTCGCCGCGCGCGGCGGCGGCGCGCAGTTGCGCGTTCCCGCGGCGCACGCGGATCAGCCGCCGCAGAAGACTCCGCGCCGTGCGCGGGGCCTCGACCGTGATCACGACGTCAGGGGCTTCGGCTCGCTCGTCGTCGGCGAAACGGGAGTCGACGTAGAGGTCGTCGGCGATCAGCGCGGGGAACTCCTCGAACTTCGCCCGACCAGTCTCGGACAACAGGATGAGCCCTCGCCCGAACAGTCCGTGGCGAAACGCCGGCAGCCGCTCGCTGACGCTGACGTACGCCCGCACACCCCAGCTCGATGCCGAGGTGTCCATGCGTCTGCGGGGCACGACCGCCAGCGGCGGCGCGGCGGTGTCGAAGTAGCCGAGCAGCGTCGCGACGGCACCGAAGGGGACCCGGATATCCGCATCGAGGTACATCCGGGTCTTCCCCGTCGCGATGCCGTCTGCCGCGTTCAGCGCTGCGGCCTTGCCCGGCTCCGGCCGGTCGACCACGATGACGCCGCGCGCAGCAGCGACGCCGACGGTCCGGTCGGAGCAGCCGTTGGCGCTCACGATGACCTCGGCCCCCTCGGTGCCGGGATCGGCCAGGAGGGCGTCGAGCGTCGCGCCGATGACGCTCTCCTCATCGTGCGCGGCGATGATGACGCTCAACATGCGCGGTCCCACCTTTCGTTCACCGTCGGAAGCGGTCACGGGACCCTCACCACCGAGGGGGACCACGCGTGCTCCAGGAACACCTGCGGGGCGCTCGAGCCGTCAGCGGCGAGTGACCACACGTCGCTGGTACCGGCCTCGCCGTCACGTGGCATCCCGTACAACACGGTGTCGTCGTCCAGCCACTCGATCTGGTCGTCGATGCTCCGGGGCTCCGGGAGGAGGGTGACGGCACGGGTGGCGATGTCGAAGACGGCCGGTGTCCAGTGCGCTGTGGGGCCGGTGCCGGCGGTCACCCGCTTGAACGCGAGTCGGGTGCGGTCGGGCGAGATCGAGGGGCACTCGACGTTCTGGGCGATCGTGGTGAGAGTGCGGGTGGTCAGGTCGCCCGTGACCAGGTGGGTGGTGCCCTCCGACGTCATCCCCACCGTCGCATAGAAGGAGGTGTCGTCCACGAAGGTCACACCCCAGAAGTTGCGGTCCACCGGCGCGGCCGGTTGCCCGTCGACGATCAGCGTCCACTCCTCGAGACTGCCGAGGCTCTCGCCGCCCGGCACCCGGATCACCGTTTCGGTCGAGAACCCGATCGTGGCGTACGAGTGTCCGGTGACGAACGCCGTCGTGGCGACGAGCGTCCCGTCGTCGTTCATGCGGGTGCGGCTCGGGATGCCGGGAAGCGGCCACTGCTGCAGCACCGTGCCGTCGTCGGCATACATCTCGGCGGTGTAGGTGGGGGCGATCCCTCGCACCGTGCGCAGGCACGCGAAGGTCGCGTCGATCGCGTCCACCCGATCGCACACGACGTCGCTGATCGCGCGTGCGCCCTCAGGGTGGGCGAGCGGGACGCTGGCGACATGGCCGTAGCCCTGACCGTCTGCGGTGTTGCGGAACACGATGCGGTCCCCGTCCGCCCAATCCCCGGTCGAGGTGAGGGCTTCGCTGGGGGCGCCGGTGCGCGCGTCGTACTGGGCCCACGCGCTGATGCCCACTGCGGCCGTCGCGCCCAGTGCGACCACCGCGACACCTGCGATGACCGTCCATCTGCCCCGGTCGTTCATGCGCGCGTCCGCTCCGGAGCGCGCAACAGCGGTCGAAGCAGCAGAGCCACGAGCGGGATCGCGATGGCGAGGAGCACGGCGACCACCAGCATCGACTGCTCGCGGCCGATCGCGAACCAGAGCAGGCCGAAGCCGGCCGCCGAGACGAAGCGGGCGACCGCCACCACCGTCTGGGCGGCCGCGATGCCGGTGCCGCGCGTCTCGGGCGTGGTCAGCTGTGCGGCGAGGGCCGCCAGCACGCCGTCGGTGGCTGCGTAGAACAGCCCGAGCATGATGAGGCAGAGCACCGTCGCGAGGATGTCGTCGATGGCGAGCGCTGCGATGACGTAGGCCGCCAGGAGAGCGGTGTGGCCGAGGACGAACACCCGTGCCCGGCCGATGCGGTCGGCCAGCCGTCCGAGTGGGACGGCGAAAGCGAGGAAGGCGACGTTCGTGCCGACGTACAGCAGCGGGAACCACTGCGCCGCGAAGTCGCTGCGCGCCTGCAGGACGAGGTAGACGAACCCGTCGCCGATCGTCATGAGCCCCAGGATTCCGGCCGCCGCGAGCACGCGACGCATGGGGCCGCGCCAGATGATCGCCCAATCGAACCGCTTCCGAGGTGCGGCGGCTGGGTCCGTGTCGTCGCGTCGCCGCGCGCGGGTGCGCACATTCGGGACGACGAGGCCCAGCACGACCACCCCGATCACGGCGAAGGCGAGGGAGGCTACGAACACGATGTGGAACCCGTCCGGCACGACGAGCAGGATCACGAACGCGATGAGCGGTCCGAGGGCGGCCCCGATGTTGTCGAGCATCCGGTGCACGCCGAACGCCCGACCGAGGTCTTCGGGCGAGCTGGCGGCGGTGATGAGCGCGTCGCGCGGGGCCGTGCGGATGCCTTTGCCGATGCGGTCCGCCGTGACCACCGCTGTGAGCGCGGCGAAGCCCGAGGCGAACAGCAGCCCGACGCGGGCCACCGCCGCCAGCGCGTACCCCGTGAAGGCGATCCACTTCGGTTGATCGAGCCGGTCGGAGGCGTGGCCTCCGGCGATGCGCACCACCGCGCTCACGCCTTGGTACATGCCGTCCAGTACGCCGAACGCGATCGTCGAGAGCCCCAGGAATCCGGTGATGTACAACGGCAGGATCGCCGAGACGGATTCCGATGAGATATCGGTGAGCAGCGACACGACGCCGAGGGTGATGACCGTCGACGACACGGTTCGGGTGCCGCGGCTCCGCCGCCGGCCGGGAAGGGGGGTGTTGGTCAGCGAGATGTACACGCGCTCACTCCGTCCGCAGTACGGCGTAGACGGTGTAGACCGTGCCGGTTCCGGTCGAGGGCGCGACGGAGACCGAGACCGATGAATAGGTGTCGGAGAACGCCTCGCTGCTGCCTTCGGCCGTCTGCCTGGCCAGCCCGAGGCCCGACCACAGCTCCCGATAGTGGGAGAGGACGGTGTCGGCGTCGGCGTCGGTGTGCGCCGTGAGTGCTGCCTGCAGGACGATGCCGTCCTGGGCGAGCGAGCTGTCGATGACGTCGGCGGCGGGTGCGGGGCCGGCGACCGCGACGGGGAACCCCGCGACGAGTGCGTTGCGGGCCGAGGCGTCCTCGGGCAGCGGTGCGTGCACCAGTGGCGTCGCGGGGAGCGTCTGCGGCAGGTGCGCTGCCTCCGCTGCACCTCCGGGCGGCTGCACTTCGCTGCCGGCGACGGGCGTCGCCCCCGCGACCGGGCCCGGCATCGGCTCCCCGGTCGCCGATGGCAGCGGTGCCGGCGCGGCATCGCGCGTCGTCGACAGCAACCAGCCCGTCGCCGACAGCCCGAGGACGACCACCGCCGCGACCGCGGCGATCGACCATCGCATCGTCGGCGTCAGTGTGCTCTCGCCGCGCGCGTCGGCGCGTGATCGTGTCCCCATGCACGTATCCCCAGATACTCAGGATGCCGGCGCTGCCGGCACCTCCCCGCGGACGGCGCTCGTGTTCCGAATGCCGTCGTCATGTCCCCGATGACGTCCCCATGGCGCGAGCCGTTGCCGCGCCGACTCTACTCCCCACCCCGGTCCGTGGAAAGAGTCGGCGTGCCCGCCCGGCCTCTGGGTAGCCGGGCGGACACACCTAAGGAGTGACGACTCATGCTCTCTGGGGGAGGAGTGCGGCCACACTGCCGTAGCGCGAATGAGCAAGCCCCTAAGCGATCGTGCCGGCGCGGCCGTCTTGGCTCGAGCATGAGCCGCCACATCTGTCCTCGGTGCCGCAGGAAGGCCGCTGCACGAGGGGACGGCCCGGTGGCACGGGCGTCCGATCCTTGACATCTCGGGGCGGTCATTTCAGTACGCGCCTCTCGGTCGCACCATGACGCCGGCGGTCCGGGCGATGATGCCCAGATCCGTGGTGAGCGACCAGTTCTCGACGTAGTGCAGATCCAGCCGCACGCTCTGTTCCCACGTGAGGTCGCTGCGACCGCTCACCTGCCAGAGACCGGTGATGCCCGGCTGCACGTAGAGCCGGCGGAACACCGTGCCGTCGTAGTCGCTCACTTCGGTCGGCAGCGGCGGGCGCGGCCCGACCACACTCATCTCGCCCTTCAGGACGTTCCAGAACTGCGGCAGCTCGTCGAGCGAGAATCGCCGCAGCACGGAGCCCACGCGGGTGACGCGGGGGTCCGACTTCATCTTGAACAGCGGTCCCGCGCCCTCGTTCTGCCCCTCCAGAGCCGAGCGGTCCGCCTCGGCGGTGGCGACCATGGTGCGGAACTTGAGGATGCCGAATTCGCGCCCGTCGCGCCCGATCCGCTGCTGCCGGAAGAACACGCCCCCCGGTGTGTCCGTCCGGATCAGCAGAGCGATGACCGGTGTGATCATCGCAATCGGAACGAGCGCGACGAGCGCTACGACCACGTCGAGTGCGCGCTTGGCGCGCATGCTCGAGCGGTCGAACCGGGGCAGACTCACGTGCGTGAGGGCGAGGCCGTCGGTGCGCTCGAACGCGATGCGCGAACGGGAGACGTCCGTCAGCCGCGTTGCGAGCACCAGATCGGTCGCTGCACCCTCCAGGCTCCAGCTGAGCCTGCGCACGAAGTCGGGATCGTCCGTCCCGGCCGCAATGATCACGGTATCCACGCAGAGTTCGCGTGCGATCCGTGCCGCCTGACCCGGCACTCCGAGCACCGGGTAGGTCAGATGATCGACGGTCAGCTCGGTGACACCATCGTCCCCCAACGCCGTCCCCACGACGTTGTGACCGAGCCGACCGTCGAGTCGCAGGGAGCGGATGGTGTGCTCGATGCTCACCCGATCCCCCACGATGAGAGCGCGCGGGGCGAACGCGACGGCGTGGGGCCCGTGGGCTCGCCATACCTGGCGCAGCACACGGGCGGTGACCAGTGCGGTGACTGCGACCGGCAACGTCAGCAAGACGTGAGGCCGCACGGCCGACCAACTGGTGACGCCGGCGATGAGCGCGAGCGCGGCCAAAGCGATGACGGCGGAGTGGAGCACCGGAAGAAGCTCCATGCGCTGACCCGCGCCATGTCGATGCGCCGCGCGTCGCAGCGCGAACAGCGCCGCGATCCACACGGCGGCGAGCACCGCCGAGTCGATCAGCAGTTGCACGCGGGCCGAGTCGGTGCTTCCCGAGGCCGTGGTCACCATGACGGTCGCGGTGGATGCCGCCACGATCACCGCGACATCGAGCGTGCCCGTCCACGCACGCCGCCTGCGCAGCCACGCCAGCCGTCGCTCCAGCAACGGCAGGACGCGGGGTGCGCGGACACTCGCCTCGAACTCCAGAGGCAGCGCCGCGGCGGTCATCGCGGCATTCCGACGGCGGACTGTGCGACCGAACAAGCGCAGAGCGTGCGACGACGCACGCTCGTGCAGAACCGTTTCCCCATGAACGTTCCCCAGTGTCCCCAAAGGCGGGTTCAGACCCGCGTTCCCCAAGCACGGATCGAAATCCGCACTTCCCCAATCAGGCGCCGTGTCTGTCGCGGCCCGATTCCCACATCGGGCCGAAGCGGAATGCCGACCCCTCGGCATTCCGCGGCCCCCTCTCGGTGGCCGGCGTGGGTTGAGTATGGCACACGGTCCCCGCCAGCGGAAGGACCAATCGGCGACGGCGGCACCCGGCCGAAAACACGTTGTGCCGTGCGCTGGATCAGCGCACGGCACAACGCCCCCCACGGTGCACAGTGTCCCCAAATGCCCCCTGGATCGACCGGCAATTCATCGGCCTGGGACTCCCCAAATGCCTCAGGCCTTGCCTGTCGGGCGCCATATTACACAGATGCCGGTTGTCCACCAATAGGGGGACGTCCCCTCGTCGAGTCGGCCGCCGGCGGGGGATCGTCGCGCGCCCCTCCCGCGGGTCGCGTCGATGCGCGGCGTTTCTGGCCGACCCGATCGGCTAGCATGGGCGCGCCTGCGCGTAAATCTCAGCTGCCCCCCAAGCGGCGTTCGGGCATGCTCCGTCCCCAACGGATCGCTCGAGAGTGCGCAGGCAAGGGACCCTCTCGAGTAAATCAGTCCCCAAATGGCTGACTCGAGAGGGTCCCGCTTCTCTCTTCGAATCAGCATTTCCGACACGCCGCGATTACCGCCATAATCTATGGGTATGGGGGTTAATATCGCGCGGTCGAGAACCGGCTGATGGCGCGTCGCCGCGGCGATGATCGCGCCGCCTCGCCACGGGGTGCCCTCGCCTCGCCGCAGACACCGGCGAGCCGTGCGGAACGCCCCACGTCCACCGGTCTGAGGTCCTGGCGGTGGCTACGTCGCGGGGGGCTGTCGCGGTCGGCGCGCGTGGCGCTGGCGCTGGTCGCCGTGCTCGTCTACTCCAGCTCGGGTGTGCCGCTGCCCTCCTACGCTGCGACTCCCACCGACAACCCCGTCGACCTCACGGTGACGCAAGGCTACGGCGGCGCCGTCGGCGGGTCGCTCGTGAGCTTGTCGGCCCCCGAGCGCGTGGCATCCGCCGAGCACGCGGTGCTGTTCGTCCACGGATGGCTGAGCACGTCGCTGCCCGCCGTCGGCGACGCCGATCCCGGTGTGGCGCAGTCGCCCTTCGCACGGCGGCCGGCGTCGGCTGCAGGATCCACGCTCGCCGAGGCGATGGAGGCGACCCGCTCGCTGCAGGACCGCATCGAGGCCCTCCCCGGTACCACGCTGTACGCCTTCGACTACTCCCAGACGGCCGCTGCCTGGGTGGGGGGCGCCGCCGTCATCGAGGGGCTGGCGCGGGCGATCCGCCAGCTCGCCGCCGAGACGAGTGCGCCGGTCGATGTCATCGGCCACTCGATGGGGGGACTGGCCCTGCGCTACGCCGTCGCCGCCCACCCCGACCTCATCGAGCTGATCGGGCAGGTGGTGACCGTCGGCACCCCCACCCTGGGATCGGATGCCGCAGAGCTCCTCGACGCGCTGTCGCTGGCCACCGGCACCGTCGTCGGTGCCGGGTCGGCCGCCCGGGCGCTGATCGTGCCGGCGTTGGTGGACCTGTGCAATCGCGATCTCGCCATCGACGCGAAGTCCGGCTGCGGCCTGCCGACGTGGCTGCGCACCTCGATCGCGAACACCGGTGAGGCGGGCCGCGCCCTGCACGTCGGCTCGGAGGAGCTGACGAACCTGCCCGCCTGGCCCCACGCGCTGGATGTGCACGCCATCGCGGGCGACGCGCGGCTGAGCGTGGCCGATCAAGTGGTGTCCTTCGGCGACGGGCTGGTCTCGCGCGAGTCCGCGACGGCGCAGGCCGACTCGGTGTTCGTGGTGCGGTGCGAGACGCGCATCACCGCCGACCTGGCCGGCCTCGGCCGGCTTCTGCGCGGTGAGGTGTCGATCCCGATGGGCGGCGGAGACTGCGCGCACGACGACCTGTTCGGAAACCCGGATGTCGTGGCGAACATCGTCGACGTGCTCACGGGCGATCCGTCGCCCCGGCACAACCCGCGCATCCCCTGACCCTGCCCCTGGCCCGCGCGCAAGCGTTCAGGCGCCGCGATCTAGGATGGGCCGTATGTGCGGAATCATCGGATACGTCGGCCCGCGGCCGAGCCAGGACATCCTTCTCTCAGGGCTGGCACGTCTGGAGTACCGCGGCTACGACTCGGCCGGCATCGCCGTGATCGACGGCGACGGCCACCTCGGGATGCGCAAGCGCGCCGGCAAGCTCAGCGTGCTGCGCGACGACCTCACCGCGCACCCCATGCCCGACGGCACCACCGGCATCGGCCACACCCGCTGGGCCACCCACGGCGGCCCCACCGACGCCAACGCGCACCCGCACCTGGCCGATGACGGCAAGCTCGCCGTCATCCACAACGGCATCATCGAGAACTTCGCCGAGCTCAAGGACGAGCTCGTCGCCGAGGGGCACACCTTCCGCAGCGAGACCGACACCGAGGTGGCCGCCGTCCTGCTGGCCCGCGCCTACCGCCAGGAAGCCGGCGACCTGGTGGCCGCCTTCCGTTCGGTGGTCTCCCGGCTGGAGGGCGCGTTCACGCTGCTGGCGATGCACCAGGACAGCCCGGGCGTCGTCGTCGGCGCCCGTCGCAACTCCCCGCTCGTGATCGGCCTCGGCGAGGGGGAGAACTTCCTCGGCTCCGACGTCGCCGCCTTCGTCGAGCACACCCGCAACGCCCTCGCCATCGGCCAGGACCAGATCGTCACGATCACCCCCGATGCCGTCACCGTCACCGACTTCGACGGCAACGACGTCGAGGTGGAGCCGTTCGAGGTCGTCTGGGACGCCTCGGCGGCGGAGAAGGGCGGCTGGTCGTCGTTCATGGCCAAGGAGGTCTCCGAGGAGCCTGAGGCTGTCGCCAACACGATCCGGGGCCGCATCCACGACGGCGTCGTGCAGATCCCCGAGCTCAACGGGCTCGACGAGATGTTCCTGGGCATCAACCGCATCGTCGTCGTCGCGTGCGGCACGGCCGCGTACGCTGCGATGGTGGGCAAGTACGCCCTCGAGCAGTGGACCCGCATCCCGGTGGATGTGGAACTCGCCCATGAGTTCCGCTACCGAGACCCGGTGATCGGCCCCGACACCCTCGTCGTGTCGATCAGTCAGTCCGGCGAGACGATGGACACCCTGATGGCGGTCAAGTACGCCTCCTCGCGCGGTGCGAAGACGCTGTCGATCTGCAACACGCAGGGCGCGACGATCCCGCGGGAGTCGGACGCCATCGTCTACACCCACGCCGGGCCCGAGGTCGCCGTGGCATCCACCAAGGCCTTCGTCGCCCAGATCACCGCGCTATACCTGCTGGCGCTGCACGTCGGGCGCCTGCGCGGCTCGCTGACCGACGCCGAGATCGCCGCGAACGCGCACGAGCTCGAAGCCATCCCCGCCAAGATCTCGGAGATCCTCGCCACCGAGCAGACGCACATCGAGCAGTTCGCCCACTGGATGGCCGACACCCGCTCGGTGCTGTTCCTGGGGCGGCACGTGGGCTACCCGATCGCCCTGGAGGGTGCGCTCAAGCTCAAGGAGATCACCTACATCCACGCCGAGGGCTTCGCCGCCGGTGAGCTCAAACACGGCCCGATCGCGCTGATCGAGCCGGGACAGCCGGTGTTCGTCATCGTGCCGTCGCCGCGCGAGTCCGCCGAGCTGCAGAAGAAGGTCGTCTCCAACATCCAGGAGATCCGCGCGCGCGGTGCCCGCATCATCGCGGTCGCCGAGGCCGGGGACGCCGCGGTGCTGCCGTACGCCGACGAGGTGCTGCGCATCCCGCTGGCGGCGCCCCTGTTCGAGCCGCTGCTGGCGGTCGTGCCGCTGCACATCTTCGCGATGGGGCTCGCCAACGCGAAGGGCCTGGACGTCGACCAGCCCCGCAACCTGGCGAAGTCCGTCACCGTCGAGTGAGTACTGACGCCGCCGAGTGAGCATTCGCGCGGCCGAGTGAGTACTCGCGCGGCGGAGCCGGAGGGCGGTCGGAATTCAGGCTCAGCGGACGGCTGCGGCCTCGGCGGGGCCGATTGTGACCTGCCCGCCTGAATTCCGACGGGTGGTGGCGAGGTATCCTGGCGGATGCCGCGCCCGGGGCGGACCCGAGTGCGCGAGGAGGTGGCGGTGATCGTCGGAATCGGCATCGACCTGGTGGACATCCCCCGGTTCGAACGCTCGCTCGAACGCACGCCGCGCCTGGCCGAGCGGCTCTTCTCTCCGGGGGAGCGCAGCCTGCCGACACGCTCGCTCGCGGCCCGCTACGCCGCGAAGGAAGCGCTCATCAAGGCGCTCGGCGGCTCCGACGGGGTGCACTGGACCGAGATCGAGGTCACCCCCGAACCCTCCGGCCGGCCCTGGTTCACCCTCACCGGATCGACCGCCGCCGTCGTCGCGGCACGCGGCATCACCACCCTCCACCTGTCGCTCTCCCACGACGCGGGACTGGCGACCGCGTACGTCGTGGCGGAGTCCGACGGATCCGCTGCCGAGACCGAAGGGGGCACGCGATGACCCGGATGCCGTCGGGCACCCTGCGGGAGGCCGTGATCGACGTCGGGGCGATCGGCGCCAACATCCGGCACCTGCGCCAGCTCACCGGCGTCGAGATCCTCGCCGTCGTCAAGGCCGACGGCTACGGCCACGGCGCCGTGCGCACGGCGCGGGCCGCGCTGGATGCCGGTGCCACCCGGCTCGGCGTCGCCGACGTCACCGAGGCGCTGGCGCTGCGGTCAGCGGGCATCGACGCGCCCGTGCTCGCCTGGCTGCACGCCCCCGGTGCGTCGTTCGGCGAACCCGCCGCCCACGACATCGAACTCGGCATCTCGAGCTTCGACCAGCTGCTGCTCGCCGCCGCGGCCGCCTCGGCCGACCGCCCCGTCGCGGTGCATCTGAAGGTCGAGACCGGCCTGGGTCGCAACGGCCTCGCCCCCGCCGAGTGGAGCATGGTGTTCGCCGAGGCCGCGCGTCTCGAGCGCATCGGCAAGGTGCGGGTCGTCGGGATCTTCAGCCATCTCTCCAACACGTCCCTCGCCGACGACCGCGCCGCCCTCGCGGTCTTCCACCGGGCGGTCGAGCTCGCCGGCTCCGCGGGGCTGAAGCCCACGATCCGGCACATCGCCGCCACGAATGCCGCGATCGCCCTGCCGGAGGCGCGGCTGGACTGCGTGCGCATCGGCATCGGCATGTACGGGCTCTCGCCCTTCGACGACCGCACCGCGGCGGAGCTGGGCCTGCGCCCCGCGATGACGCTGCGCGCCGCCGTCGCCGCCGTCCGGCGCGTCCCCGAGGGGCAGGGCGTGTCGTATGGCTACACCCATCGCACCGCGGGGGAGACGACCCTCGCCCTCGTCCCGCTCGGATACGCCGACGGCGTGCCGCGGGCGGCGTCGAGCGTGGGTCCCGTGAGCATCGGTGGACGCCGGTACACCGTGGCCGGCCGCATCGCGATGGACCAGTTCGTCGTCGACGTCGGCGACGACCCGGTGTCGGTCGGCGACGAGGCGGTGCTGTTCGGCGACCCCACGCTCGGGGTCCCCGGCGCCGACGAGTGGGGCGTGGCATCCGGCTCCATCAACTACGAGGTCGTCACGCGCATCGGACCCCGCGTGCCCCGGCGGCAGGTGTCGACGTGACCGGGCTGGATGCGCTCGTCGGCGAACGGGAGATCTCGTCGCCGGCCGAGATGGAGGCGCTCGGCCGCACGATCGGCGAGAGCCTCGGCGCCGGCGACCTGCTGGTGCTCACCGGCGCGCTCGGGGCGGGAAAGACGACCCTGACGCGCGGGATCGGCGCCGGTCTCGGTGTGCGCGGCCCCGTGCAGAGCCCCACGTTCGTCATCGCGCGCACGCACCCGTCGCTCGTCGGCGGGCCGCCACTCGTGCACGTCGACGCCTACCGGCTCGGGTCGGCCGCCGAGCTCGACGACCTCGACATCGACGTGGACGGCTCGGTCGTCGTCGTCGAGTGGGGCCGCGACATGGTGGCGGGACTGCGCGAGAGCTGGTGGGAGGTCGAGCTCGACCGCGAGTGGCACGGTCGGGGCGTCGACACCGCGTGCGGGACGTACTCCCGCGCGACCGAGGACCTCGACGCCGACACCCCGCGTCGCGTCGTGATCTCCCGCCGCCCCTGAGGGGCGACCGGTTCGAGGATGCCGCCCGGCGGCGCAGGTAGCCTGGAGGGGTGATCCTCGGCATCGACACCTCCCTCGGCACGGCGGTCGCCGTCGTCGAGGACGACGGGGTGGTGCGCTCCGCCGCCACGAGCCCCAATCCGCTCGGGCACGCCGAGGTGATCGGCGACCTGCTCCGGCGCGCCCTCGCCGACGCCGCCTTCGGCCCGATCGGTGCGACCGGCGCCCCCGAGCCGGTCGCCGTGACGCACGTCGCCGCCGGCATGGGACCCGGCCCCTTCACGGGGCTCCGGGTCGGGATCGCCGCGGCCACGACCTTCGCGCTCGCCCGCGGCATCCCGCTCGTGCCGGTCGCGAGCCACGACGCGGTGGCGCTGGAGGTGCTGCTGGCGGATGCGATGAGCGGCGAGGACACGCCCCGCTTCGCCGTCGTCACCGACGCCCGTCGCCGCGAGTTCGCCTACACCGTCTACGACGGCCTCGACGATGACGGCCTGCCGGTGCGCGTCACCGAGCCCGCCCTCGTCCCGCGCGACGACCTCGACGCCCGCCTGGCCGAGCTCGGTGCCCGCCGCCACGATGCCGCTGGGGTTCCCGCGCAGCTGCTCGCGCTCGTTGCGGCCCGGGCGATCGCCGCCGGGCGCCGCGTCGCGGCATCCGAGCCCCTCTACCTGCGCTCGCCGGACGTCTCGGTGTCCGCCCCGCGCAAGAAGGTCGGCGCGTGAGCGTGCGCGCGGCGACCCTCGCCGACCTGGATGCGATCATGGCCCTCGAGCGGGCCTCGTTCCCGACCGACGCGTGGAGCGAGACGCTCATGCGTGCCGAGCTCGCCTCGCCGCACGGAACGTACTTCGCCCTCGAGGACGATGGCCGGTTGGTCGGCTACGCCGGGCTGCGCGCTCCCGCCGGTTCGAAGGATGCCGATGTGCAGACCATCGCGGTGGCCGCCGACGCACGCGGTCACGGTCACGGACGCACCCTGTTGCGGACCCTGCTCGGCGAGGCCGCCGCGCGCCGCGTCGCCGAGGTGTTCCTCGAGGTGCGCGCCGACAACCCCGCCGCCCACGCCCTGTACGTCTCGGAGGGGTTCACCGAACTCGGCCGCCGCCCCCGGTACTACCAGCCCGACGGGGTGGATGCCATCGTGATGCGGCTCGACCTGCGCGACTGGTCCGCCCGCACCGCGGCGGACACCGCCGCCGACGCACCGAGGGAGCGCACATGAACCGCGAGAACCCCCTGGTGCTCGGCATCGAGACCAGCTGCGACGAGACCGGCATCGGCATCGTGCGCGGGCGCCGGCTGCTGAGCAACACGATCGCCAGCTCCATGGACGAGCACGCCCGCTACGGCGGCGTCGTCCCCGAGATCGCCGCCCGCGCCCACCTCGAGGCCCTGCAGCCGGCCATCGAACGGGCACTCGCGGACGCCTCCGCCGCCGAGGGGCGGGAGATCACCCTCGCCGACCTCGACGCCGTCGCCGTCACCAGCGGCCCCGGGCTCGCCGGTGCGCTCATGGTCGGCATCGGCGCCGCCAAAGCGCTCGCGGTCGGGCTGGACCGGCCGCTGTATGCCGTCAACCACCTCGTCGGCCACATCGCCGCGGACCTGCTCACCGGCGACGCCGTGGCGTACCCGACCGTCGCGCTGCTGGTCAGCGGCGGCCACACGTCACTACTGCTGGTGCGCGACCTCACGAGCGACGTCGAGATGCTCGGCGAGACGGTCGACGACGCCGCCGGCGAGGCGTTCGACAAGGTCGCGCGCATCCTCGGGCTGCCCTACCCGGGCGGTCCTGAGATCGACCGGGCGGCGGCAGCGGGCGACCCCACCGCCATCCGGTTCCCGCGCGGGCTCTCGCGCGCGTCGGACATGGCCGAGCACCGCTACGACTTCTCGTTCTCGGGGCTGAAGACGGCCGTCGCGCGCTGGATCGAGCAGCGCGAGGCCGCCGGTGAGCCGGTGCCCACCGCCGACGTCGCGGCGTCGTTCCGCGAGGCGGTGGTCGACGTGCTCGTCACGAAGGCGCTCGATGCCTGCGCCCGGTACGACGTGCCGCGGCTCCTGCTGGGCGGCGGCGTCATCGCCAACCGCCGGCTGCGGGAAGTCGCCCTCGCCCGCGCCGCCGAGGCGGGTGTGGAGGTGCGCATCCCGCCGCTGAGCCTGTGCACCGACAACGGCGCGATGATCGCGGGCCTGGCCGCCGAGCTGATCGCCGCCGGGCGGCCCGCCTCGACGCTCGCGTTCGGCGCCGACTCGACGCTGCCGGTCACCGAGATCCAGGTGGCCGAGGAGGTGGCCGCATGACCGATCCCCGCCGCGATGCCGTCGAGCCCCGGGAATGGGATGCCGCGCCCCCGCAGCCCGCGCCCGCGCAACCCCCGCAGCCCCCGCAGATCGAACCGCCGTCCACCGACGTCGCCCCCGCCGACGAATCCCTGCGGCTCCCCGGGGAGCACCGCGGCGGCTTCACCCGGTTGCCCACGGCGCCCGTGGAGGTCCTGCGCGCCGAGACCGGATCGACGGTGACGTGGATCGAACCGCAGCGGCCACTGGTGGGGCTCGCCGGATGGGCGCTGGGCTTCTCGGTCGCCGGCCTCGTGGTCGCGTGCTTCGTCGGCTGGGGGTTCCCCCTCGGCATCGGCTCGGCCATCACCGCGATCGTGGCGCTGCGCCGCCCGTTGGAGAACCGCGCCGTGGCCGTCTGGGCGCTCGTGCTCGGGCTCGTCTCGGTGCTCTACAGCGCCGGCTGGCTGGTGTGGGCCGCGCAGACGGCCAACCTCTTCGCCTGAGACCCCGCCGCAGGAGCCGTGATCGCGGTGGACGCCGGTGCGCTCACCCCACGCGGTCGGCCAGCAGCGTCAGCCGCTTGCTGTCGATGCGGGTGATCAGCAGCGTCGCCGATGCCTCGCCCTTCAGCTTCAGCTTCGTGCGCAGCGCCGCCGGGTCGACGTCGACACCGCGCTTCTTGATCTCGAGGGTGCCGACGCCGCGCTCGCGCAGCGCCTTGGCCAGCCCCTTCACATCAGACGGCAGCTGCTCGCGCACTCGGAAGCTCGACACGAACGGGCTCGTCACGGCGGCGTCTCCGGTCAGGTAGGCCATGCCCGGCGCCAGCATGCCGGCATCCAGCTCGCGCGCGACCTCGCCGATCAACCGCGCGCGGATCACCGCGCCGTCGGGTTCGTGCACGAAGGCGCCGAGATCGCGCACCGGTTCGTCTGCGGCATCCGCCGCCGCCGTCAGCTCGTGCGTCGCCTCCCCCCGCACGACCATCGCGGCGCGGTGCACCCCCGGGCGTGCGAGGGCGCCCGTCCACACCACCAGCTCGATGGTCGACCCGTCGACGCTGATCCACTGCGCTTCGGCGTCCGCCGGCAGTGCGTCGCGATCGAACGCGGGACCGAGCTTCACCCCGGCGGGCATGCGCCCGGCCAGAGCGAACACCCACTCCAGCGGCGGCGACCATTCGTGCGCGGCGAGCCGGCTGGTCTCGGAATGCCCGGCGGTGCGGCGGGCGGGGTCGAGCCAGACCGCGTCGACCGCCGAGGTGTCGAACGCCTCGGCGGTGCCGTGGTGCACCCGCACCTGCGATCCGAACGGGGCGAGGTTGTACGCCGCGATCGCCGCGGTCACCTCGTCGGTGTCGACGGCGTCCACCTCGATGCCCAAGGCGGCCAGTCCCAGTGCGTCACCGCCGATGCCGCAGCCGAGATCGGCGACCCGTGCACAGCCCGCGGCGCGGAAGCGGGCGGCGTGGCGCGCGGCCACCGACAGCCGCGTCGCCTGCTCGAGACCCGCGCGCGTGAACAGCATGCGCTCGGCGAACGGGCCGAACTTCGCCTCCGCTTTCACGCGCAGCCGCGCCTGGCCGACGACGGCGGAGACGAGGTCGGGGGAGTGTCCCGCGGCCCGCAGTCGCGACACGGCGGCAGCGGCCTCGGCGGTCGTGCGGATGCCACCGGTGGCATCCAGCAGCCGCAGCCCTTCGGGGGTGAGCAGGGCACCGAGTTCGGCCAGGTCCATCCGTTCAGCCTACGTCGCGGGGTGCGGCCGGCCTGCCGCGGCGGTGTCAGGGCGACCCCCTCACCACCCCCTCGCCGGGAGGGGGGACCCCGCAACCGCACCCGGCAGAACCGGGAGGCATCCCCGATGTGGCGCAGCGCCGTCGCTCGTAGCGTTCAGGCACAACCACACGTCGGGGAGTGCTCCCCGGGAAGAGGGGAAAAGGTCATGGCTTCCGACGAATACCTCGCAGACGCATCGTTCAACACGCGCGTCCGTGACTCGTACAACACCACCAACACATCGACCACGACGAGCACCGCAGCGTGGGAGAACGTCGGCAACACCGATGCCTCTGTGGACGGCAGCGGCAATGTCGAGTCCACCACCACCAACTCGGGCAACACCGACTCGAACGACACGACGACCGACACCGACGTCGCCGACTCGTACAACGACAACTCCGACAACTCCACCAACGACTACTCGGACAACTCGAACAACGACTCGTTCAACGACAACTCCGACAACTCCACCAACGACTCGTTCAACGATTTCTCCAACAACTCCACGAACGACGACTCGGTGGCGGTGGGGGTGCGCAACTACAACGTCGGCTTCGGCGACCTGAGCGTCACCGGCGCCGGGGGCGGCGAGGGCGGTGACGTCTGGATCAACAGCCAGGCCACGATCATCGACCAGTCGACCAACTCCGCGGGCGGCGGCGGGATGTCCGCCTTCGACGCCGGCGGCGCAGGCAACAGCGCGATCGTCGCCAGCGGAGCCGACTCCATCGCTGCGGGCGGCGACGTGTCGTACTCGGTCGCCCTCGACAACTCGGTCAACATGAGCGCCGGCGGCGACATCAACCTCGACAACACCACGACCGTCGACACCGTCGAAGGCTCCTACAACACGTGGGAGTACACGGCCACGACGACCGACAACTCCACCTACACCGACGTCGACGATTCGTACAACGACAACTCGCAGAGCTACACCGCGACCGACTCGTTCAACTCGATGACCGATGAGTCCTTCTCGTCCGAAGTCAACATGGACATGGACTCGATCGTCGACAGCAGCGACTCCTCGATCGACGACGTCGCGCTCTGATGACCTTCGGTCCGGCCGCCGCCGCCGGCGGCCGGACCGATCCCACACCTTCGGAAAGGAATGCCCATCATGGCCGATGACACCTACGAGGCGACCGACTCGTTCAACATGCGGGTGCGCGACTCCGGGAACACCGTCAACACGTCCACCAGCACGCTGGGTGCGGACCTCGACAACGTCGCCAACACCGACGAGTCGGTCACCGACAGCGGCAACACGACGACGAGCATCTCCGGGTCGTTCAACAGCGACTCGCACGACACCGAGACCTACAGCGACGTGCGGGACTCATACAACGACAACTCGGACAACTCCATGACCGACGCGTCCGACAACTCCAACAACGACGCGTTCAACGACAACTCCGACAACTCCACGAACGGCTCGTACAACGACAACTCCGACAACTCCACCAACGACGACTCGGTGCAGGTCGGCGTGCGCAACTACACCGTCGGCTTCGGCGACCTCACGGTCGGCGGCGGCGGGGGCGGCGACGTCTGGGTCAACAACCAGAGCACGATCGTCGACCAGTCCTACAACTCCGCCGTCTCCGGGGGAGGCTTCGCCGCGGCGACCGATCACGGCGGCGATGACGGCGGCTTCGCCGCGGCCAACAGCGCGGTCGTCGCCTCCGGCAGCGGCGCGATCGCCGCCGGAGGCGACGCCGACGTGTCGCTCTCGCAGGACTCGTCGCTCAACATCGACGCCGGGGGAGACGTGAACCTCGGCAACACCACGACGACGACCAGCGTGATCGACTCGTACAACTCCGCAACGACGACCACGACGGACACCGACAACTCCACCGACACGGACGTCTCCGACTCGTACAACGACAACTCCGGCACCTGGACGGCGGACAACTCGTTCAACGAGGAGCTGAGTTCGGTCTCGGAGGAGACCTGGAATGTGGATGTCGACATGATCTGGGACAGCAGTTCGGCATCCATCGGCGACGGCGACGTCGCTCTCTGAGCGGATGTCCCGTCGTCACCCGACGACGACGCCGTGAAGCGTCCGCCGTCACCGAGAACCCGCCCCGCATCCGCGGAGCGGGTTCTCGGTGCGTTCCGCCCGCGCACCTGCGACCCGCGCACCTGAAAGGCCGCCCGATGACCCACCCCGCCCCCGGCTCCGGATTCGCGCCCACGCCGCCGGATTCGCCCGATGACCTCGACGAGGAGGCCGTCACCGCTGCACTGCTCCCGCTCATCGACCGGACCGCCGGTTACTCGCAGGCTCTCGGCCGGCCGGACCTCGTCACGAGGCTGAGGCAGACGAAGGAGCGGGTGCTGGATCCTCACATCCGGGTCGTCGTGGTCGGTCAGTTCAAACAGGGCAAGAGCAAGCTCGTCAACGCACTGGTCAACGCGCCGGCCTGCCCGGTGGACGACGACGTCGCCACCAGCGTGCCGACGTCCGTGGGCTACGCCGAGACGCCGTCGGCGGTCGTGCTGATGCGGCGCGACGACGGGCCCGATCCCGAGATCGAACGGGTCCCGGTGCCGCTGGACGACCTCGCCGACTACGTGTCGGAGAGCGGCGAGCGGGAGGCACGTGGGGACATCGTGGGGGCGGAGGTGCTGCTGCCGCGGGAGATCCTCAAGGGAGGCCTGCGCGTCATCGACTCGCCCGGCGTCGGCGGGCTCGAGTCGACGCGCTCGCTCAGCACCCTGGCGGCGCTGTCGACCGCGCACGCCGTGCTGCTGGTCTCCGATGCGTCGCAGGAATACACCGAGCCGGAGATCCAGTTCCTGCGGCACGCGATGCGGATGTCGCCGAGCGTGGCGGCGGTGCTGTCCAAGACCGACATCTACCCGTCGTGGCGCCAGATCGAGAACATCGACCGCAGCCACCTCGGCGACGTCGGAACCGTGCCGCTGTTCGCGGTCTCCAGCGACCTGCGCCTGCTCGCCGCCGACCAGCAGGACCGCACCCTCAACGACGAATCGGGGTTCCCCGCTCTCGTCGCGCACCTGCGCCGGGACGTGCTGGGCCGTGCCGAGACGCTGCGCCGGCGCGTGGTCATCCACGAGCTGCTGTCGGTGACCGAGCAGCTGGGCATGGCGCTGCGCACCGAGCTCGCGGCGCTGGAACACCCCGAGGACACCCCGCGCATGATCGCCAGGCTCGAGGAGGCCAAATCCCGTGCCGACGAGTTCCGCAGCCGCTCATCGCGCTGGCAGGTCACCCTGAGCGACGGCATCGCCGATCTCATGGCCGACACCGAGCACGACCTGCGCGACCGGCTGCGCAAGGTGCAGCGCGACGCCGAGGCGTCCATCGACGAGGGCGACCCCGGCCCCATCTGGGACCAGATCGCGCAGTGGCTGGACGTGCGGGTGAGTGCCGCGGTCTCGGAGACGTTCGTGTGGACGGACGAACGGTCGCAATGGCTCGCCGAACGCGTCGCCGACGCGTTCATCACGGGGGAGTCCTCGATCCCCCTCATCGACGTGGGCCGCACCGAGGGGCTGCTCGACCCGGTCGAAGAACTCGCCGACCTCGCCGAGGGGCGCCTGAGCGCGGCCGAGAAGATCTACATCGGCGTGCGCGGATCGTACGGCGGCGTTCTCATGGTCGGCCTCGCGACGAGTCTCATCGGGCTGTCGCTCATCAACCCGCTCTCGCTGCTGGCAGGCGTCCTCGTCGGCCGTCGCGCCTTCCGTGAGGACATGACCTCCCGCCTCACCCGGCGCCAGATGGAGGCGAAGAGCCTCGTGCGCAAGCACATCGACGAGGTCGTGTTCCAGGTCGGCAAGCAGCTGAAGGACCGCCTGCGTCTCGTGCAGCGGGTGTCGCGCGACCATTTCGGCACCATCGCCGACGAACTGCACCGGTCGCTGTCGGAGTCGGTGCTGGTGGCCAAGCAGGCCGCGGCGAGCTACACCGCCGGTCGCGACGAGCGCATCGCCCAGCTGCGGCTGCGCCTGTCGCGCATCGAGTCGCTACGGGCGGAGATCCGCGAGATACCGGTGCCCGAAGACCCCGAACCGGTCCGCGCATGAGGCGGGTCGGCATCGGTGAGATCGCCGGCGTCGTCGCAGAAGCGCGGGAGCTGTACGCCGACGACCCTGCGGCGCTGGAGCGCCTCGACGCGTACGACCGTCGCCTGAACGAGCCGCTGCGGCTGGCGGTCGCCGGCGTGGTGAAGGCAGGCAAATCGACGCTGCTCAACGCCCTCATCGGAGAGCAGGTGGCACCGACGGATGCCGGCGAGTGCACCAAACTCGTCGTCTGGTACCGCTACGCGCTCACCCCGACGGTGACACTGCATCTGGCGGACGGCACCACCGCGCGTCTCCCGGTGCGCCGCAGCGACGGCGCGCTCGAGCTCGACCTCGGCTCCTACTCCGCCGACGAGGTCGGCTGGATCGACGTCGCGTGGCCGTCGGAGCACCTGCGCACCACGGTGCTCATCGACACCCCCGGCATCGCCTCGCTGTCGGCGACGACGTCGCTGCGGACGACCCGGTTTCTCACCCCGGAGCATTCGCCCTCCGACGCCGATGCCATCATCTATCTGCTGCGCCACATCCACGCCTCCGACGTCGCGTTCCTCGAGGCGTTCCGCGACACGGTGGCCGGCTCCTCGCACACCGTCAACGCAGTAGGGCTGCTCTCGCGGGCCGACGAGATCGGCTCCGGCCGGATCGACTCGCTCATCTCCGCCTCCCGCATCGCAGAGCGCTACCGGCGCGACGGGGAGCTGCGCGCCCTCACCCTCGGCGTCATCCCGGTGGCGGGGCTGCTGGCCGAGGGGGCCCGGACGCTGCGGGAGAGCGAGTTCATCGCGTTCCGCTCGCTCGCCGCGCTCAGCCGGGAGCAGCGCGAGCGGCTGTTCGTGTCGGTCGACCGCTTCGTGCGCGTCTCACCCGACACGGATCTGAGCGTCTCGGTGCGCCAGCGCCTGCTGGCGCGGTTCGGCCTGTTCGGCGTGCGACTCGGCGCCGCGCTCGTGCGGGGCGGCGCACGGACGTCCTCGGACCTGGCGGAGCGGATGATCGCGCAGAGCGGCCTGATCGACGTGCAGCGCTTCGTGGCGGACCAGTTCCGCTCGCGGGTCGCAGCTCTCAAGGCCCGCACCGTGCTCGACGCGGTGGCGGAGCTGCTGCGGGAGAAGCCGCGTGCCGGAGCCACCGGGGTGCGCATCGCGATCGAACGGGTGAGCGTGACCGCGCACGACCTGCGGGAGCTTGCCCTGCTCGCGGATCTCCGCACGTCCGTCTCGGCGCTGGCCGCCCCCGACGAGGCGGAAGCCGAACGCATCATCGGCGGGGAGGGCGACGCGGCATCCGCACGTCTGGGCCTCGCGGAGCCGGCACTGCGCGTGCAGGTGAGGGAGGCGGCCGCGGAGCGCCTGGCCTACTGGCGGATGCTGGAGCAGTCGCCGCTGAACGATCGCGCCACGACGCAGACCTGCCGCGTCGTGGTGCGCAGCCTCGAGGCCATCGCCTCAGAGGTCGGCTCCGCCCACCCCGGGGGACACAGCCCGGACGTCATGCCGTCGCGCTGACCACTTCAGCGCCGGAGGCAGCACGCTGAACGCGAGGGCGAGGAGGGCGAGCCCCACCTGCAACGCCAGGAGGCGGGTCAGCGGCAGCCCGCGTTCGCCGACCGCGACGAGCTCCCGGATGCCGATGAGCGCGATCCCCAGCAGCATCACCGAGCCGAACTGCCACCATCGCGCCCGCGGACGGCGGTTGTTGAACGACACCAGGCAGGTCACCTGCACGAGCAGGACCACCGCGAGGATGCCGAACGCCGTCCAGTACAGGATCTCCGCCGCCGTCGAGTAGGTCTCCTCGGCACGCGTGCCATCGACCGCCTTGATCGCCTCGGTCATCTCCGGCAGCTGCGTCTCGCGGATGATGAACAGGTACACCACCGCCACCGCACCGGTCACCAGGCTCAGCACCCAGCCCAGCTGCGCCAGGCGCACGCTCACCGGCGGGGCGAGCTTGACCAGTACCGGCGCCGCGGCCTTGCCGGCGAGCGTCGGGCGTGCCGGCGCCTGCGGTGGTGCGCCCGCCCCGCCGCGGTCCGCTGCGGCCACCGGCGGCTGCGGGCGGGCGGCCTCCAGGTCAGAAATCGTCGCCTCCGGTTTCATCGACCGTGGTGTCGGTGGATTCGTACACGGTCGTCGACTCTGCATCGACCGCGGTCTCCTGGTAGGTCGTGGCGGACTCGTTGTACGAGGCATCCGCCGAAGCCTGCGTCGACGAGTCGTTGCCCGACCCCGTCGTGGTGGTCGTGGTCGACGAATCGGTCGTCGTGGTGGTGTCGGTCTGCTGGTTGTTCGATCCCTCGACCACGGACGTCGTGGTGTCGTTGCCGAGGTTCGCGTCGCCGCCGGCGTCGATGTTCGTGGAGTTGTCCTCGGTCTGGTCGATGTCGATGTCGTCGCCGGCCGCGATCGAGCCGTCACCGGAGCCGACGATGGCTTCGTTGTCGAACGTCTGCGTCACGTCACCGCCCGCCCAGATGTTCTGGTTGACCGACTGGTCCACGATCGTGTCGCGGTCGTCGATGCGGAAGTTGTTGATGATGTTCTGGATCTCGCGCACGGCAGGGTTCACCGACGGGCTCGGCGACGCGCTGGACGGGTCGAGGTCGCGACCGGAGGCGACGACGACGGTGGGTCGCTCGGCGATCACCGGCGCCACGGCGCACACGTCCTCCGCGCGCACCTGTGAGAGTCCGCGGCTGCCCAGCGCCGTGGCCGGATCCACGTCGAACTCCTCGGCGGCATCCGGATCGCGCAGCAGACTGAGGATGAATTCGATCAGCGCGTCGGCGACAGTGGCGACGGTGATGCTCATGGTGCACTCCTTAACCAGCAAGGTGGATCCGTATCCCACGCTATGGCGTGGTCGCCCGGGCCGCGTCGGGGCTCGGCCCCCCATCGCCCGACGCCCACTAGGGGGCCGCCCCCGTGTGGAGGGGGGACACCGGCGCGTCCTGGCCGGTGAGGGCGGTGCGGAGCTTGTCGAGCAGGTCGGAGCGCGAGGTCGCGCCGAGCCGCTGCCGGATGCGCGCGATGTGATGCTCGGCGGTGCGCGGCGAGATGAAGATCGCCGCACCGATCTCGGCGTAGGTCTTCCCCTGCAGCACGAGCAGCGCCACGTCGTGCTCGCGCGCGCTCAGCATGGGGGCGACGGGGGTGGCGGCGTCGGCGGCGGTGGGCTCGGTGACCGCACCTTCGCGGGGGTGGAGCTGGCGTGCGCAGGCGAGCAGCCGCGCCGACACGCGGCGGTCGTCGGTGCGGGCCGCGCCGTGACCGGCCAGGCGAGCGCCGTCCCACGCGAGCCCGATCGCTGCCAGCTGCGCCGCAGCGGTCTCCACCGCATCCGCGTCGACCCGCCCTGCCAGCACGTCCGTCCACACCCGCCCCGCGTGTGCCATCGTCGCCGCGGTACGGCTGTGCGCCGCCGCGGCGAGCAGTCGGCGGGCGTGCGGCTTGAGCGACTCGGGGTCGTCGGAGAGGATGCCGCGCTGCACCCCTGCCCAGTGCACGGCGGTGCTCCACAGCGCCGGTGACCCCAGCTGCTCGGTGAGGTCCACCGCCCGGGCGAAGTGCCCGGCGATGCGCTCGCCGTCGCCCACGCGCGCCGCGGTGACGGTGAGCTCTGCCAGCGGCAGCAGCGTGAACAGGTCGAACCGCGTGCGCAACAGGGTCTCGCGGGCGCCGCGCCAGGCGGTGGTGAGGTCGGTGGCATCGCCGAACCGGCGTGCCAGTCCCACCGTGACGGCATCCCAGAGCACGCGGTCGCGCGTGGACAGGTCGCGCACCGAGGATCGCACCCGACGCAGCGCGGACTCGGCCTCGTGCGGGTGCTCTCGCTGCATCGCGACCCAGGCGCTCCACAGCTGCAGCCGGTCGTGCGCCCACGCCCCGCCGTGGCCGTCGCGCAGCGCGTCGGCGAGCACGGTGGTGGCGACGTCGGTCTCCCCGAGCTGCAGCGCCGCCGTCGCCGCGATCACGGCGGGCAGTTCCGGCACGGCATCGGCGGATCCGGAGGCGGTGTGCATCTCGGCGGCCCGCACCAGGTCGCCCAGGCCGCTCGAGCCGTCGCCGACGAGGCTTGCCCGCAGTCCTGCGATGAGCAGGTCGGATGCCACCTCGAGCGTCGAGGGCACCCCGCCCTGTGCGGGCAGGGCGACGCCGCGCGCCGCGGCGTCGTCGCCCACCGCGAGCGCCACCGCGACCGCCGCGGCGGCTGCCTCGGGAGCGCTGGGCGCGTGGGCGCGGTAGATGGCGTGGCTGCGTTCGATGAGGCCGCGGGCAGCCCACAACGCGGCGGCGAGTCCGGTTGCCGCCGGGGACCCGACGACCACGCCGCCCGCCCGCGCGGCGCGATCGAGCTCGACACCCGCGGCGTCGAGGTCGCCCAATGCCCACGCCGCGCGTGCGGCGCCGAGGTGCGCCGCCGCGGCATCCGCCCCCGCGTCGGCGGCCAGGGCGAACAGCATCAGCGCGCGCTCCGGCTGTGCGTCCACGAGGGCGTCGGCCCGGCGCAGCAGCCGATCGGCCAAGCGCGGCTCCTGCACGCGTGCGGCGATCGTGTCGGCGACGGTGTGGTCGGGGTTCTGCGAGAGGAGATGGCGCAGACGGTCGGGTGACACCGTGGCCTGCACCGCTTCGCGCACCACGGGTGCCGCCGTGCCGTCCAGCAGCAGCAGACCCTCCGCGTGCGCGGCTGCCACCGTCGCATCGGCGGCGTCGACCGTCCCGACGGTGGCCCCTTCGGCCAAGCAGATGAGCTCCACCGCATCGCGCACGTCGGGGTCGACCGTGCGCAGCCGGTGCGCGATGATCGCCGACAGCGCGTCGGAGACGGCATGCAGGCTCTCGGACTCGTCGGCGAGGGTCACCTCTTCGCCGAGGTGCAGCGCCTCGAGCATCAGCCAGGGCGTCCCGCCGCACAGGGCCAGAAGCGCCTCCAGTCGCGCGGACGGCAGTTCACGGCCCTCGCAGTGGAGCCACGCGGCGACGTCGTGCGCCGAGACCCGGTCCAGCACGATCGCCGGCCGCTCTTGCTGCAGTCGCCGCGCCAGCACCTGCAGCTGCGCGGACTGCGGCCAGGGTCGGCAGGCGACGACGAGTTCGCACGTCGGGTCGTCGAGGCGGTCGACCAGTCGCTGCACCGTGTCGGCGTCGAGGTCGTGCGCGTCGTCCACGACGATCACGTCGCCCGGGACCGTGTCGTCTGCGAGACGCGTGGTCCGCCGGCCCTGCGCGTGCAGCGCCCGACGGATGTGGCGGAGGGCGTCGGACTTGCCGGAGCCGGCGGCCCCGCTGACCACCGCCCGGACGAGCGTGCCCTCGCTCGTCAGCGCGGCGATGTGGTTCTGCGCGAGGCGCGGCCACAGGGCCGGGCGGTGATCGGCACGGGCGGGTGGTGGCGCGACGGGGACGGGCGAAGACGGGATCGAGGCCAAGGACGACATTGTTCTCCTGAGCTGCTGCTGCAGCGCCGCGGGTCGGGGCGCGTCAGGTCTGGCTTTCGGACCGGTTCTGGTCGGACCGCTCGCCGCGGTCGCCACCGTGGCCACCGCCACCGCCTCGACCGCCGCCATCGCGGCGGCCGTCACCGTGGTCGTGATCGTGGGAGCCGTCGTGCGGGGCGGATTGCTCGGGAGCGGGGTCCGCCGGTGCGGGCTGCGGATCCGCGGTCGGCGCGGGTTGCGGCTCCGGGTCGGTGGTCGGCTCTGGGTCAGCGGGTGCGGGCTGCGGATCGGGCGCGGGAGCGGGATCCGTCGTCGGTGCGGGAGCGGTCGTCGGCTGCGGGTCGACGGGCGTCGCGGTGCCGGGAGCGACGACGGCGGGCGGGTGCGGCGTGGGTGCGGGGCGCGCGGGAGAGACAGCGGCAGCGGGGGAGTCGGCGCGCGACGCCGTGCGCGCGGCGGGCGAGGCGGGAGGCACCGGCCGACTCGGCAGGGCTCGGCCCGGGGCCCGACGCGCCGACGGCGTCTGCTCTGCAGACGGAGGCACCGGTGCCAGCGGCGCGGCGGCCGCCGGGTCGGAGGTCGGCAGCGCCTGCGCCTGCGCGCTCTCCCACGCCCACGGCAGTGTCAGTCCCGCCCGTTCGGCGCCGGCGACGCCGCCGAGGGCATGGTCGATCGGCGCGCCGCCGAGGGCGGAAGCGCTGAGGGTGATCATCGTCGCTGCAAGCGCCACCACCCCGGTACCCGAGAGGGTGCCCGCCCCCATGCGGTGGAACCAGGAGCGCGAGGTCCGGACCGGCCGCGGCGCTGCCGCGACCACCGCGGCGGCGGACGCCGTGTCGAGGGCGCCCTCGTCGGTCGGCTCTGCATCGGCATCCGTCCCTGGCCCATCGCTGCGGGCCGCGAGGCGCGCCGCGGCGATGCCGGCGCGCTCGGCGGCGACAGCGCCGGCGGCTCCGAGGGCGATGATCGCCTTCGGGTCGACGTCGGTGGCGATGGGCAGATCGAACCGCGCGGACAGGTGCTGGGCCACCCGCGGGATGCGGGAGGACCCGCCGGTGAGCAGGATCGCGTCGATGCGATCGGATGTCACATCGGCCGATTCGAGCGCGTCGGCCAGTGTCTCGGCGGTGCGCCCGATGGCATCCTCGATCATCGCCTCGAACTCGTCGCGTGTGAGGCGGACGGTCGTCTCCCGGTCGCCCAGCAGCACCGGGATCGACACCTCGCTGTCGAAGGACAGCGCTTCCTTGGCTTCGACGCATTCGCGCCGCAGGGCAGCGAGCCCCATGCGGGCACCGCGATCGGCGGCGAGGGTCACCGCCGAGAATCCGGCGACCGCAATCGCGTGGCGCAGCACGGCATCGTCGAAGTCGACACCGCCGAGGTCGCGGATGCCGTGCGGATCGCCCGCGGGCTGCACGGTGCCGTCGGCGTCCTTGCGCAGGATCACAGCGTCGAAGGTGCCGCCGCCGAAGTCGTAGACCGCCAGCGCGTGCGCCGGCGCCAGCGGGTTGAGCGTCTCGTAGCGTCGGGCGGCGGCCTCCGGTTCGCTGACGATCACGACGTCCCCGAGGCCGGCGCGCGCCAACGCCCCCTCGATCAACGCGGTGCGATAGCCGCCCCACGTGACCGGCACCGTCACGGCGACCGCGTCGGGGGAGTGCCCCTCGCGTTCGCGGACCGTGTCCACCACCCACGTCACCATGCGGGCGAACAGCTGCTCCGCGGTGAAGCTCTGATCCCCCGCGATGATCGGCACGTCGTCGCCCACGCGGCGGGTGAATTCCCGGATGAGACGCTCGGGCTGGGTGATGCCGCGGCGCTCCGCGGCATCCCCCCACAGCAGCTCCCCGGAAAGGGCGAAGACGGAACTCGGAACACTGTCAGCGTGACGTCCGAGTGCGAACGGGGTTGTCGAGATCTCCCCATCCGATCTCACACGCGCAACGGCTGCAGCTGTCCGGCTGGTTCCGACATCGACGGCGATGACGTACCCCACTACGTGTCCTTTCCCCCCGGAATTCGGACAACGGCCTTGCGGTCGGGCTATGTATATCACCTGTGTAGAGGGCATACCAGGGGCGCTGATACATGCGTATGAAGGCATCCGTCACGCGGCGTCACGGGCTGGCACTCGCGTTGCGTGAGTGCCAGCGTCCCCGTACACTGGCGTTAGCACTCTCACTGGGTGTGTGCTAACGAGTCTTCAGTTTCAAGAAAGAGGTAGACCGTGTCGGTTTCCATCAAGCCGCTCGAGGACCGCATCGTCATCAAGCAGGTCGAGGCCGAGCAGACCACCGCCAGTGGGCTGGTCATTCCTGACACCGCGAAGGAGAAGCCCCAGGAGGGCGAGGTCGTCGCAGTGGGCCCCGGTCGCATCGACGACAACGGCAACCGCATCCCGCTCGACGTCGCCGTCGGCGATCGCGTGATCTACAGCAAGTACGGCGGGACCGAGGTCAAGTTCGGTGGCGACGAGCTGCTGGTGCTCTCGGCCCGCGACGTGCTGGCGGTCGTCGTCCGCTGAGCGAACGCACAACGACAAGGACCCGGATGCCACTCGGCATCCGGGTCCTTCGTCGTTGCGGCGGCGGCCCTAGGCTGGGCCGGTGATGACCGCCCCCGCCGCCGATCCCGCACGCGAACGACTGCTCGGCGGCGTCTACGCCTTCTCGGCGTACTTCCTGTGGGGCTTCATGCCCCTCTACTTCCTCGTCCTCGCCCCCACGGGCCCGTGGGAGGTCGTGTCGTGGCGGGTGCTGCTGTCGTTCGTGTTCTGTCTGCTGCTGCTGACGGTCACCCGCTCGTGGCCGCGCATCCTCGCGATCGTCCGAAAGCCCCGGCTGCTGCTGTGGACGGCGGTCGCCGGTGCCCTGATCTACGTCAACTGGCAGGTCTTCCTCATCGCCACGCTCACCGGCCACGTGCTGGAGTCGAGCCTGGGGTACTTCATCAACCCGATCGTCACGGTGCTGCTGGGGGTCCTCGTGCTCCACGAGCGCCTGCGCGTGACGCAGTGGGTCGCCCTGGGTATCGCCGCCGCGGCGGTCGCGGTCATCGTCGTCGGCTACGGCGCCTTCCCCTGGATCGCGCTGACCCTCGCGGGCTCGTTCGGTCTGTACGGCCTCGTGAAGAAGCAACTGGGGCCCGAGGTGGATGCCGTCAGCGGACTGACGCTGGAGTCGTTCTGGCTGCTGCCGGTCGCCGGGGTGCAGCTGGCGGTCGTGGGGGTCACCACGGGCATCACGATGGGAACGGCCGGCGCCGGTCACGCGGTGCTGCTCGGGCTCGCGGGCGTCGTGACGGCCGTGCCGCTGCTCTTCTTCGCCGCGGGTGCCCGTCGGGCGCCCCTGTCGGTCATGGGGCTCCTGCAGTTCGTGGCGCCCATCCTGCAGTTCGCCATCGGGGTCTGGCTCGGCGAGGACATGCCGCCCGAGCGCTGGGCCGGTTTCGCGCTGGTCTGGGTGGCGCTCATCCTGCTGACGGCGGATTCGCTGCGCCACGCCCGCCGCGGCCGCGGCGTCAGCGACCTCGGCCCGATCACCTGACCGAGCCCGGTCCCGGTCCGGCATCCGCAACGCCGTTATCTTTCCGAGACTCGACTGTTTCAGACCGTTAACACATCGCAACACTGGCGACGCAGACCCACGATTAGGTTGGGACCCACTGGCGCGGCGCCCGACGAAGCCGTGCCGCTCACGAATCAACTAGGGAGCACTATGAGCGTCTTCACACGTTCGCGTGGCGCCAAGGTCCTCGGCGCCGTCGCCGTGGCCGGGGTCAGCGCGATCATCCTCGCCGGCTGCGCCGGCTCGTCAGAGCCGTCAGATTCCTCGGCGGCCCCCGCCGAGGACCGCGAGGACCTCACCCTCAGCATCGGAACCGTGCTGCCGCAGTCCGGCAGCCTCGCGTTCCTCGGCCCGCCCGAGGAGGCGGGTGTGCTGCTCGCGGTCAACGAGGTCAACGATGCCGCCAAGGGCCTCACGATCGACCTGACCCCTGGTGACTCCGGCGACGCCGACAACAAGGCATTCGAGACCACCGTCCCGAAGCTGCAGAGCGAAGGGGTCGCGGCCATGATCGGCGCTGCGGCGTCGGGCGTGACCAAGCTCTTCCTCGACAGCAACGTCTCGGAGGGCATCATCACCTTCTCGCCGGCGAACACGTCGCCGGACTTCACGACCTGGGACGACGACGGCCTCTACTGGCGCACCGCCCCCAGCGACCTGCTGCAGGGCGAGGTCCTCGCCAACCTGATCGCCGAGGACGGCCACGAGAACATCGGCATCATCTACCAGAACGACGCGTACGGCACCGGCCTGTTCGGGGTCGTCAAGGAGGTGTTCGAAGCCTCCGGTGGCACCGTGGTCGCCGAGGCGTCGTACAACGACGGCGACAGCTCGTTCGACGCGCAGGTGGCCACCGTCACGGCGGAGAACCCCGACGCGGTCGTGCTGATCACGTTCGACCAGTTCGCGACCATCGCGCCGCTGCTGGTGAACGCCGGTCAGTCCGCGGAGAGCTTCTACCTGGTCGACGGCAACCTCAAGCAGTGGGGCGCCGACGTGGCGGTCCCGCTCGAGGGTGCCAAGGGCACCACGCCCGGACCGGTGCTGGAGGACGACTTCCAGGCTCGTCTGAACGACGCGTGGACCGCAGACGGCAACACCGAGCTGTCGGACTACTCCTACGCCGCCGAGTCCTACGACGCGGTCATCCTGCTCGCCCTGGCGTCTCTGGCGGCCAACGCCACCGACGCCGCTGCGATCTCCGGCAAGCTGCAGGAGGTCTCGGGCGGTTCGGGCGAGGGCACGACCTGCACCTCGTTCGCCGAGTGCGCGGACATCATCCTCGAGGGTGGCACCGCGGACTACGACGGCTACTCGGGCCCGGTGACGTTCGATGAGAACGGCGACCCGACCGAGGCGTCGATCGGCATCTTCCAGTACGGCGCCGACAACATGCACGAGCGCATCGACACCCGCTGACACCCAGTGAGTGAGTGAGGGCCCCGGATCCGTGGATCCGGGGCCCTCTTCGTGCGACGGGGAGTCCGCGAGCGGGTCAGACCCCGTCGGCGCCCAGGCTGCCCAGGTACAGCCCGATCACCTTCGGGTCGTTGAGCAGCTCCCGGCCGGTGCCCTCGTAGGCGTCACGGCCCTGGTCGAGCACGTAGCCGCGGTCGCAGATCTGCAGGCAGCGGCGGGCGTTCTGCTCGACCATGATGGTCGTCACGCCGGCCTTGTTGATGTCGGAGACGCGGATGAAGGCGTCGTCCTGCCGGACGGGGGACAGGCCCGCGCTCGGCTCGTCCAGCAGCAGCACGGACGGATCCATCATGAGCGCGCGACTCATCGCGACCATCTGCCGTTCGCCGCCCGACAGCGATCCCGCGCGCTGCTTGAGGCGCTTGCCGAGCTCGGCGAAGATGCCGGTGACGAATTCCAGACGCTCGGCGTAGATCTTGGGGTTCTGGAAGAGCCCCATCTGCAGGTTGTCCTCGATCGACAGCGACGGGAACACGTTGTTCGTCTGCGGGACGAACGCGACGCCGCGGCGCACCAGCTTGTCGGCCTTGAGGCCCACGATGCTCTCGCCGTTGACGGTGATGTCGCCGCTGCGCACCTTGACCATGCCGAAGATGGCTTTCAGCAGGGTCGACTTGCCGGCGCCGTTGGGCCCGATGATGCCGATCAGCTCGCCCTTGCGGGCGACGAGGTTGGCGCTGTTGATGATGTCGATGCCTGGCAGATAGCCGGCGACCAGATCCACGACGTTGACGACGATGTCGCCGTCCGTCGCGGCCGCGGCCGCGGCGGGAGCGGGAGCACTCACTTCTTCTCCTTCTCGGCCTCGGCGATCGACGCCTCTTCCTCTTCTTTGATCTCTTCGAGCAGTTCGACCGCTGAGGTGTCCAGCTCGCCGGCGATGCGCCCGGTCACGACACCGAGGTCCACATCCTGGTGACTGCCGAGGTAGGCGTCGATGACCGCCTTGTTCTGCATCACGGCATCCGGTGGGCCTTCGGCGACGACCTTGCCCTCGGCCATCACCACGACCCAGTCGGCGATGTGGCGCACCATGTGCATGTCGTGCTCGACGAACAGCACGGTCATACCCAGCTCCTTGAGGTCCAGGATGTGATCGAGCAGCGACTCGGTGAGGGCGGGGTTGACCCCGGCCATCGGCTCGTCGAGCATGACCAGGTTCGGATCGCTCATGAGCGCGCGCGCCATCTCGAGGAGCTTGCGCTGACCGCCCGAGAGCGACGCGGCGAAATCCTGCTCCTTCGCGTCGAGCTTGAACCTCTTCAGCAGGTCGCGGGCCTTCTCCTCGTTCGCCGTCTCCTGGCTGCGCCAGACCGCCGGGACGAAGGCCTGCCAGAACTTCTCCCCGCGCTGCGCGGGGGCGCCGAGCTTCATGTTCTCCAGCACCGTCAGCAGCGACAGTGCCTTGGTCAGCTGGAACGTGCGCACCTGCCCCATACGCGCCACCTTGAACGCGGGGATGCCGGCGAGGTTCTTGCCGTCGTACGACCACGAGCCGCTGTTGGGCTTGTCGAAACCGCACAGCAGGTTGAACAGCGTCGTCTTGCCGGCGCCGTTGGGACCGATGAGCGCCGTGATGGCGTTGCGCGGGATCTCGAGGTGCTCGACATCCACGGCGGTGAGACCGCCGAAGCGACGCGTGACGCCGTCGATCACCATGATCGGGTCGACCTTGGCGACGCCGGGAACGGCCTCGCCCTTGGCCAGGCCCGAGGTCTTCGGACGCGGCACGCTGCCGGTCACCGGTGGCACCTGCGGAGCCTGCGGCTCCTCGGGCGTATTGGTCTGGTCACTTGACAAAGGTCATCTCCCTCTTGTCGCCGAGGATGCCCTGCGGACGGAAGATCACGAGCAGCATGAGCGAGACACCCACGAGGATGTAGCGCAGCGTGCCCGCCTGGATGTCGGACATGGGAAGGATGCCTTCGGCCGCGAGCTGCGGCAGGAGGTTGCCCAGCAGCGCCATCACCATCCAGAACAGCACGGCGCCCAGCGACGGGCCGAAGATGGTCGACGCGCCACCGAGGAGCAGGATCGTCCACAGGAAGAACGTGAGCGAGGTCGTGTAGCTGGAGGGGACCACCGCCGAGGGGAGGACGTACACGATGCCGCCCATGGCGCCGATCATGCCGCCGACGACGAGGGCCTGCATCTTGTAGGCGAAGACGTTCTTGCCCAGTGCCCGCACGGCATCCTCGTCCTCGCGGATGCCCTTGAGCACGCGGCCCCACGGGCTGCGCATGAGGGACCACACCACGAAGATCGCCAGTGCCAGCAGGAACAGGCCGAACACCCGCACCCACAGGCCGTCCTGGTTGAACGTCCACGGGCCGAAGCCGTACTCGCCGTCGGGGAACGGGTTCGCGTCGCGGAATCCGCCGTGATAGTTCCCCAGGCCGTCGGCGGAGTTGGTCCACTCGTCGAACACCTGCGTGGTGAACAGCAGGCGGATGATCTCGGCCGCCGCGATCGTGACGATCGCGAGGTAGTCGGCGCGCAGGCGCAGGGTCGGCACACCCAGCAGCACCGCGAACAGCGCCGCCAGCAGCAGGCCGACGATCATGCCCATCCACCAGGGGAGGTTGAAGCTCAGCACCGAGATGGCGTAGCCGTAGCCGCCCAGGGCCATGAACCCCGCCATGCCGAAGTTGAGCAGGCCCGCGAAGCCGAAGTGCACGGCCAGGCCCGTCGCCGCCAGCGCATACGCGATCGTGACAGGGCTCAGCAGGTAGCTGAGCGTGTTTCCGAGGATGGCACCCCAATCCATATCGGGTTACCCCAATCTTTCTTTGCGACCGAGGAGGCCCTGTGGCCTCACCAGCAGGATGAGGATGAGCACGACCAGAGCGCCCGCGTACTTGAGGTCCGACGGGATCCAGAGGGTGGAGGTCTCCACCACGATTCCCACGATCAGTGCACCCAGCAGGGCGCCGAACGCCGTGCCGAGGCCGCCGAGGGTGATCGCGGCGAAGATGAGCAGCAGCATCTGCGTTCCCATGTCCCAGCGCACGCCGGGGCGGAAGTACGCCCACAGCACGCCCGAGAGGGCGGCGAGGGTGCCCGCCAGGATCCACACGATGCGCACGACCCGGTCGACGTTGATGCCCGACGCCGCAGCGAGCTGCGGGTTGTCGGAGATCGCGCGGGTCGCCTTGCCGATGCGGGTGCCCAGCAGGAAGTACGCCACGGCGATGATCACGACGATGCTGACCCCCATGCTGATGAGGTCGATGTAGCTCAGCGTGATCGGACCGAACTGGATCGGCGTGGGGCTCGCGCCCGGCAGCTGCCGTGTGGACCCGCCGATGAGGTACTGGAAGGTGTAGCGCAGCGCCAACGACAGTCCGATGCTCACGATCATGAGCTGGACGACGCCGAGGCCCCTTCTTCGCAATGGTCGCCACAGTGCGGCATCCGAGGCGAGTCCGAGTGCGGCGCCGGCGAGGACCGCGGAGATCAGTCCGACCCACAGCGGCAGCTGCCACATGGTGCTGACGACCATCGCCACCAGTGCGCCCCACGTGACCATCTCGCCGTGCGCGAAGTTCGACAGCCCCGTCGTGCCGAAGATGAGCGCGGCGCCCATCGCGGCCAGGGCCAGCAGCAGGCCGAAGTTCAGGCCGTTCACCAGTCGCGAGGCGAGCTGGTCGATGAAGGACGTCGTCTGGCGTACGCCTTCGCCGAGGAAGAGGTTGACGATCTTCGACCCGGTGAGGCCGAACTCGACCTCGAAGGACGCCGTCGCGCCGCTGACGGGGACCATGCCGTCCGGCAGCAGCTCGGGATCGACGATGACGCCCTCGGGGAGGGTGGACTCGTCGATCACCAGCGTGTACGTGTCCTTCTCAGGGACGTACAGGCGCCAGCGGCCGTCGGCACCGGTGATGGTCTCGGCTTCGAAGCCGCCGCCCTCGATTCCGATGGTCACATCGGGTACCGCTTCGTCATCGAAGGTGATGACGCCGCCGAAGTAGTAGTCGGTCTCCTCTTGATCGGCACCCGGGGTGTCCGGGGCAGTCGATGCTGCATGTGCGCCGGTGGGCGCGACCAGCAGGACCATGGCGGCAGCAAGGAAGAGACCGACGAGAACGCCCACCCATCCGGTGCTGCGCCGCTGCGTCGTGGTCGTGGGACTCACGGAACCTCCGCTTCGAGTACGAGAGGCCAAAGCGCGGGTTCGACATCAGCCTCGATGTACGACGGTATGAGCGTAATGTGTCGGTTCTGTTTCGCCTACCGTACGTTTGCGTCCCCTTCTTCGCGGCGCGGCGGAACCCGGCGCGTCGGCGCATGCGGTACGCGCGCGGGAATGAACGGCGCGCGCGGGCGCTTAGAATCGTCAAGAGGCGCCGCACTGCGCCGGCCGTCGTCGTCACTCGAGTACGCGCCGCGCGCGCAGGAGACACATCTATGGAGCACAACGACCCCTTCGGCTTCGTCGGACTGACCTATGACGACGTCCTGCTGCTGCCCGGGCACACCGACGTCATCCCCAGTGAGGCCGACACGTCCTCGCGCGTGACGCGCCGCATCACGGTCGCGACGCCGCTGATCGCCGCGGCGATGGACACCGTCACCGAAGCGCGCATGGCGATCGCCATCGCCCGCGAAGGCGGCCTCGGCATCATCCACCGCAACCTCTCCATCGCCGATCAGGCCGCGATGGTCGATCGCGTCAAGCGCAGCGAGTCGGGGATGATCACCGATCCGATCACGACGACTCCGGATGCCACGATCGAGGAAGTCGACGCGATGTGCGCGCAGTACCGCATCTCGGGGCTTCCCGTCGTCGACGCCGACGGGCGCCTGGTGGGCATCATCACCAACCGCGACATGCGCTTCGTCACCGGCAGCGACCGGCTGACCACCAAGGTGCGCGACGTCATGACGAGTGAGGGGCTCATCACCGGCAAGGTGGGCATCGGCGCCGCGGACGTCATTGCGCTGTTCGCCCACCACCGCGTCGAGAAGCTGCCGCTCATCGACGACGAGGGCAAGCTCGCCGGTCTCATCACGATCAAGGACTTCGACAAGAGCGAGAAGTACCCGCTCGCGACCAAGGACGACCAGGGGCGCCTGCGCGTCGGGGCGGCCATCGGCTTCTTCGGCGACGCGTGGGAGCGCGCCGAGGCGCTGCGGGACGCGGGCGTGGACGTCGTCGTCGTCGACACCGCCAACGGCCAGTCCGCGGGCGTCATCGACATGGTGCGCCGCATCAAGGCCGACCCGTCGTTCGCTCACATCGACGTCATCGGCGGCAACGTCGCGACCCGCGAGGGTGCCCAGGCGCTCGTGGACGCGGGCGTGGATGCCGTCAAGGTCGGCGTCGGACCGGGCTCGATCTGCACCACCCGCGTCGTGGCCGGCGTCGGCGTGCCGCAGGTGACCGCGGTGTACGAGGCATCCCTCGCCGCCCGCGAGGCCGGTGTGCCGGTGATCGCCGACGGCGGGCTGCAGTACTCCGGTGACATCGCCAAGGCGCTCGTCGCCGGGGCCGACAGCGTCATGATCGGGTCGCTGTTCGCCGGCACCGACGAGTCGCCGGGCGAGATCGTCTTCGTCGGCGGCAAGCAGTTCAAGCAGTACCGCGGCATGGGGTCGCTCGGTGCGCTGCAGACGCGCGGCAAGAAGACGTCGTACTCGAAGGACCGCTACTTCCAGGCCGACGTGCCCAGCGACGACAAGCTCATCCCCGAGGGCATCGAGGGTCAGGTCGCCTACCGCGGTCCGGTGTCGGCGGTGGCCTACCAGCTGGTCGGCGGACTGCGTCAGGCGATGTTCTACGTCGGCGCGCGCACGATCGAGGAACTCAAAGCGCGCGGCAAGTTCGTGCGCATCACCCCCGCCGGGCTTAAGGAGTCGCACCCCCACGACGTGCAGATCGTCGTGGAGGCCCCCAACTACCGCAAGTAGCCGCCTCCCCCGCGCCTTGCCCGCCGCCGAGTGAGCATTCGTGCCCGCGAGTGAGTATTCGTGCCCGCGAGTGAGTATCCGTCACGCCGAGTGAGTATTCGTCGCGCCGAGCGAGTACTCGGGGTGCCGCGAGTGCCAGGTCCAGCGTCGGCGGTCAGCCGAACGGTCCCAGGCTGTGTCGCGCCGCGAACTCATCGCGTTCACGGCGCATTCGCGCCATCGGATCCTCGCGCAGCACATGACCGCGAGGTTCTTCGGCGGTGACGTCTCGCGGCGGGGTCGCCGAGCGGGGAGGGCGGGGTGTGTGGAACATGGCACCAGCGTGATCCGGCCGCCCTGTCCGCGCCTCGATTCGGCCGTCTCCGAATCGGGCTCGATCTCGCCCCGCGCTGTGTCGGCGGCGCCATGGTTCGTCGTGGGCCGAATCGTGGGGGATGTCGCATCCCCTGTCTACGCTGGCCGCATGCTGCTTCCGCTCACGCCGGCTGACCTCTCGAGGGTCCGCTTCGTGGTGTCCCCGTGGTGGGAGACGGTGGCGGCGGTCGGTGCGATCATCCGGGAGACGCCCCTGCACCGGTCGTGGGCGCGGCGCACGCTGCGCGCGATGAGAGAGGATGCCGCAGCCCCCGCCCAATGGGACCAGTTGCGCGCGTTCATCCTGCGATCGGGCCTCATCGCCGACACTCTCACCCCGGCGGCCGAGACGGACGAGACGATCGCGGTGGCCCGCGCGCGGGTCGCGGAGCAGGACCTCGCACTGTGGACCGACGACCTCGTGATGCTGCGCGAACGCGCCGAACGCCCGGCATCCATCGCGGTGCTCGACGCGTTCGAAGCCGATCCCGCCGCGGGCGTACGACGCATCCTCGACGCCCTCGAGTGGTTCTGGACCGCCGCGGTGCAACCCGCGTGGGGTCGGATCCACGCACTGCAGATCGCCGACATCGAGCACCGCACACGGCTCATCTCCCATGGCGGACTCGACGAGATGCTGCGCACGCTGCACCCGCAGGTGACGCGCACCGACGAGGGGCTGGACATCGCAGGCAAATGCTGCGAGCTCGGGAACGGGCTGCGGGGTCAGGGACTCATCCTGGTGCCGTGCGTCTTCGCCTGGCCGGGGACCCTCGTCCTCAACCGGCCGCCGTTCATGCCGACGCTCACCTACGCGCCGCGGGGTGTCGGCGCGCTGTGGGAGCGCCGGGACGACAGCGAGGAATCGGCGCTGTCCCAGCTGATGGGCGCGACGCGCGCGAACGTGCTGCGCCAGCTCGACGTGCCGATGACCACGACGCATCTGGCGGCGCAGTTGACGGTGGCGCCCGCGACCGCGAGCGAGCACCTGCGGGTGCTCACCGGTGCGGGGCTGCTGCGCTCCTTCCGTCGCGGGCGCGAGGTGTACTACCAGCGCACCGCGCTCGGTGACGGCGTCGCGGCGCCCGAGGTGCTGAGCCTCAGCGCGCACTGAACGCGCCAGGCTTTGCGGATGCCGGCGGGCGTGGCGGCTCTTACAGCCCGGCGACGGCGTCACTAGCCTGGCCCCGTGAGGCGTAGCCGACCTTTCTCGACGCTGTCCACCCGCCGGCTGGAGGCGTTCACCGACGGGGTGTTCGCCATCGCGGCCACCCTCCTCGTGCTCGACCTCACCGATCACTCGCTGGGCGGCATGGGGTCCGATGCGCAGATGTGGGCGGCGCTGTCGGACATGGCGCCGCTGTTCCTGAACTTCGCCCTCAGCTTCGTGCTGCTGTGCGTGCTCTGGCTCGTGCACGTGCGCCAGTTCGAGTACATCGAGCGAGTGGACACCGTCGCGATCTGGCTCAACAACGGCCGCCTGCTGTTCGTCGTTCTCGTGCCGTTCGCGACGAGCCTCACCACCGAGTACTCGGACTTCGTCGCGGGCCGGCTGGCCATGCCCCTGTGCTTCTTCTTCGCGATCCTGTGCAGCTGGATCCAGTGGCAGTGGATGGCACGGCGCGCGGAGGTGATGCTGCCCAGCCTCTCCCCGGCGCAAGCCGCGGCATTCGGTGGCGGCTCGCTCAGCGCGCTGCTGATCAGCGCGGTCGTCGTCGTCCTCGCGCCGTGGGTCGGCTCGTGGGCGTTTGTGCTGTTCGTCCTCGACGGTCCGTTCACGCTTGTCCTCCGGAGGCGGAAGCTGAGAGAAGCGGATGCCGCGCCTACGGCGTGATTGCTCACTCGGCGCGACGAATACTCACTCGGCGGCCTGAATGCTCACTCGGCGGCGGGGAAACGAGGGGCGGGTAGGCTGGGGGCGTGAGCATGGAGATCGAGATCGGCCGCGCCAAGCGCGCTCGCCGCGCCTACGCGTTCGACGACATCGCGGTCGTGCCGTCGCGGCGCACCCGTAACCCCGAGGACGTGTCCACCGCCTGGACGATCGACGCGTTCCAGTTCGACATCCCGGTGCTCGGCGCTCCGATGGACTCGGTCGTGAGCCCGCAGACGGCCATCATGCTGGGGCAGCTCGGCGGCCTCGGCGTGCTCGACCTCGAGGGTCTGTGGACCCGCTACGACGACCCGGACCCGCTGCTGGCCGAGATCGCGACGCTGCCCTCCGCCGAAGCCACGGCGCGCATGCAGGAGCTGTACTCCGAGCCGATCAAGCCCGAACTCGTCCGCGACCGGCTCGCCGAGATCCGCGCCGCCGGAGTCACCGTCGCCGGCGCCCTCACCCCGCAGCGCACGCAGCAGCTGTACGAGACCGTCGTCGCCGCCGGCGTCGACCTCTTCGTCATCCGCGGCACCACCGTCTCAGCCGAGCACGTGTCCAGCGTCGAGGCCCCCCTGAACCTCAAGAAGTTCATCTACGACCTCGACGTGCCCGTCATCGTCGGCGGCGCGTCCACCTACACCGCGGCCCTGCACCTCATGCGCACGGGCGCCGCCGGCGTGCTCGTCGGGTTCGGCGGGGGAGCGGCATCCACCACCCGCGCCACCCTCGGCATCCACGCACCCATGGCCACCGCCGTCGCGGACGTCGCCGGCGCACGCCGCGACTACCTCGACGAGTCGGGCGGGCGGTACGTGCACGTCATCGCCGACGGCGGCGTCGGCACCTCCGGCGACATCGTCAAGGCGCTCGCGATGGGGGCGGATGCCGTCATGCTCGGCGTCGCACTGGCGCGCGCGACCGACGCCCCCGGCCGCGGCTATCACTGGGGTCCCGAGGCGCACCACGCCAAGCTCCCGCGCGGGAGCCGCATCCACGTCGAGCAGAAGGTCAACCTCGAGTCCGTCCTCTACGGCCCGGCGCCCGTCGCCGACGGCTCCGCGAACCTCATCGGCGCGCTGAAGAAGTCCATGGCGACCACCGGCTACTCGGACCTCAAGGAGTTCCAGCGCGTCGAGGTCGTCGTCGCGCCCTACTCCGGCGGATGAACGAGCACAGCCCCTCCGGCGCCGGCGTGACCGTGGCCGCCGCGCCGACCGAGGTGTTCCCGCCGACGCTGCGCGAAGTCCTGCTGCGTCCGTGGTGGCTCGGCATGCTGGGCCTCGCCCTCGTGATCGCGGGCGTGTTCGCCTGGTTGGGGCAGTGGCAGCTGGGAAGCGCCATCGACACCGACCCACCGCCGCCCGGCATGAACGAGCAGGTGCGTCCGCTCGCCGAGGTCACCTCGCCCGGCGACTACCTCGCCGAGCCGCTCGTCGGTCAGATGGTCCAGGCGTCGGGGCGCTGGATCCCCGGTGACTTCCTCATCGTGGCATCCCGGTTCAACGACGGCGACGAGGGCTACTGGGTGACCGGCCAGCTGCGGCTGGACACCGCCACCACCGGCACCGACCAGCCGGCGTCCCTCGCGGTCGCGGTGGGCTGGACCCCGACGCGCACCGCAGCCGTCGCCGCCGTCGACGAGCTCGAAGCCGCGGTCGCCGCCGATCCGGATGCCACGGTCGCCCTCACCGGCCGGCTCATCTCCGACGAGGGCCCGGGCCTGCCGCCCGCCGGTGCCGACCCGCAGACGATGACCCGCATGTCCCCCGCGGCACTGCTCGGGCAGTGGCATGACACCGACGGCCTCGACGTGTACCGGGCCTACCTCACCTCCGCCGAGCCGCTCGGCGGGCTGGAGAAGATCCACTCGCCCGCCCCCGACGAGGGATCGACGGTCAACTGGCTGAACATCTTCTACGCCGCGGAGTGGGCGGTGTTCGCGGGCTTCGCGTTCTACATGTGGTACCGCCTCGGTCGCGACGCCTGGGAGAAGGAGGTCGAGGCCCTCGAGGAGGAAGCCGCGGGCACCCCGGAGCGCGGGGATGGCACAGGTACGGCGACGGTAGGATAGAGGCCATGCCTCAGCCCAAACTCGCCTCGTTTCCGGCGATCCGCGGGGCCCTGCGTTTCTACCAGATCGCTTCCGTCATCACCGGTGTGGGTCTGCTGCTGCTGTGCGCCGAGATGATCCTCAAGTACACGCCGCTGGCGGTCGAGGTGTTCGCGGGCGGATCCGGCGGTCTGCTGTGGCTCGCCCCCGTCGTCCCCGGCCCCGAAGGGGAGCTGCTGTCCACCGGCGACGGCCTCAACCTGTCGCTGGGGATCCTCATCGTCCACGGCTGGTTCTACGTCGTGTACCTGTTCGCCTGCTTCCGCATCTGGAGCCTCATGCGGTGGCCGTTCTGGCGATTCCTGCTGCTGGCGTGCGGCGGCATCGTCCCGCTGCTGTCGTTCTTCATGGAGACCCGCGTCGCCCGCGACGTGAAGGCCTACCTCGCCCAGCGCGAGCGTGACGCCACGGCATCCGATTCCATCCCCGCCACGGAAGGCACCCGTTGACCACGCAGACCGACTCGTCCCAGCGCCCCGTCCTGGTCGTCGACTTCGGCGCGCAGTACGCGCAGCTGATCGCCCGCCGCGTCCGCGAAGCCGGCGTCTACAGCGAGATCGTCCCGCACACCGCCACGGCGGCGGAGATCGCCGAGAAGGAGCCGGTGGGGATCATCCTCTCCGGCGGCCCCTCGTCGGTGTACGAGCCGGGCGCCCCGTCGCTGGACCCCGCGGTCTTCGACCTCGGCGTGCCGACCCTCGGCATCTGCTACGGATTCCAGGTGATGGCGCAGGCCCTCGGCGGCGAGGTCGCCAACACCGGGCTGCGCGAGTACGGCGCGACGGATGCCACGCTCGCGGGCGATGGCGGTGTGCTGCTGGGCGGCCAGCCCGCGGCGCAGAACGTGTGGATGAGCCACGGCGACCAGGTCGCCGCCGCCCCGGCCGGCTTCGACGTGCTCGCCTCCACCGCCGCCACCCCGGTGGCCGCGTTCGGCAGCGACGAGCGCCGCATGTACGGCGTGCAGTGGCATCCCGAGGTCAAGCACTCCGACCACGGCCAGGACGTGCTGGAGAACTTCCTGCACAAGGCCGCGGGACTGCCCGCCGACTGGAACAGCGGCAACGTCATCGCCGAGCAGGTCGCGAAGATCCGCGCCCAGGTGGGCGACTCCCGCGTCATCTGCGGGCTCTCCGGCGGCGTCGACTCGGCGGTCGCTGCGGCCATCGTGCACGAGGCGGTGGGCGACCAGCTCGTCTGCATCTTCGTCGACCACGGTCTGCTGCGTAAGGGCGAGCGGGAGCAGGTCGAGCAGGATTACGTCGCCTCCACCGGGGTGCGCCTGGTCACCGTCGACGCGCGGGAGCAGTTCCTCACGGCTCTCGCCGGCGTCAGCGACCCCGAGCAGAAGCGCAAGATCATCGGACGCGAGTTCATCCGCTCGTTCGAGCAGGCCGAGGCGGCGCTGGTCGCCGAGGCCGAGGCCGACGGCGAGCCGATCCGCTTCCTCGTGCAGGGCACGCTCTACCCCGACGTGGTGGAGTCCGGTGGCGGCACCGGCACCGCCAACATCAAGAGCCACCACAACGTGGGCGGACTCCCCGAGGATCTGCAGTTCGAGCTCGTCGAGCCGCTGCGCACCCTCTTCAAGGACGAGGTGCGCGCGATCGGGCGGGAGCTGGGGCTTCCCGAGGTCATCGTCGGCCGCCAGCCGTTTCCGGGGCCCGGTCTCGGCATCCGCATCGTCGGTGAGGTCACCGCTGACCGTCTCGAGATTCTGCGTGACGCCGACGCCATCGCCCGCGAAGAGCTGACCAAGGCGGGCCTGGACGACGAGATCTGGCAGTGCCCCGTCGTGCTGCTGGCCGACGTGCGCTCGGTGGGCGTGCAGGGCGACGGGCGTACCTACGGGCACCCGATCGTGCTGCGCCCCGTCTCGAGCGAAGACGCCATGACGGCGGACTGGACGCGCCTGCCGTACGACGTGCTGTCGAAGATCTCCAACCGCATCACCAACGAGGTGCGCGAGGTCAACCGGGTGGTGCTGGATGTCACGTCCAAGCCCCCGGGGACCATCGAGTGGGAGTGAACCGGTGACGGATGCCGCGGCCTGAGGGTCGCGGCATCCGTCGTTTGCGGGGGCGGCGCTGTCGGAATTCAGGCTGTGGGCGGCGCCGGGCCGCGACAGCGGGGTTTCGACGCCGGTGAGCCTGAATTCCGACGGGGCCCGGCGTCGGGGTGGGCGCCGCTCCGCGCCGGGCCGCCGCCGCTCGGTGGGCGCCGCCCCGCTTCCGGGGCGCCGCCCCGCCCGGGCGCGCGACCCAGCCGGCGGGTCGCGGGCTCGGGCTGTCGGAATTCAGGCTGTCGGGGGCGGGCGAGGCGCGGGCCGGGTGTCGGGCGCGCGTGAGCCTGAATTCCGACGGGGTATCGGGGGACACCCGGCGGCGTGGGGGAGGATGGAGTGATGACCGATCGCGCCCTTCCCGACGCCGAGCACCTGGTTCTGGCGAGCCGGCTGATCCCCGACCGCGACGGCGGCTTCACCATTTCGGTGCTGCGCCGCGCGCAGGACATGCGTGCCGCGGGCGCGCGGGTACGGCTGCTGACGGTCGATCCCGGCGACCAGGCCGACCACGACGCGCATCGCGCGGAGTGGGTGCGCCGGGGGCTGCTGGCGGCCCCCGGCGACCTCCGCAACCTCTTCGACGATGCGCGGTCAGACGCCGCCTGGCTGCGCGCGGCCGCGCTGCCGCTCCCCGCGCCGCCGTTCGAAGGCGGCACCCGCGCCATCCGCGACGCGGAAGGGCGCACCGTGCTGGAGCTCCCCGTGATCGCCGGCGACCCCGCGTGGCACCTGAGCGAGGCCCCGGTGGTGGTCTGGAGCGCGGACGGCACCGCGCCTGCGGGCTGGCTGCCCGGGTTCGGCGGGCTCTACCGTGCATGGCTGAACGCCCTCGCCGCGGCATCCGAGGGGCCCGTCGTCGTGGTCTGCGAAGCCCGGCAGGTGGGTGAGGTGCTGGTGGCCGACGCGCCGCCGCCGCTGGACGCCGACATCCGACTGCTGCACACCACTCACGCCTGCCACGTGCAAGCGCCGTATACGTGGGATGCCCCGATGGATGCCGCGTGGTCGCGGTGGCTCGACGTCGCCGATCGGTTCGACGGCGTGCTGTGGCTCACCGCCAGCCAGCAGGCTGACGTGCAGCGCCGCGTGGGGGGCGGCATCCGCTCGTTCGTCGTGCCGCATCCGGCGCCGTCGGGACTGGCGAACGAGCCGGTGCCCGGTCGCATCGTCATGCTCAACACGCTGAGCACGCGTAAGCGCGTGGACGACGCCGTGCGGGCGCTGGCGCGCGTACGGGCGTCGGTGCCGCATGCCGAGCTGCACGTCTACGGCGACGGGCCAGAACGCGCCGCGCTGGAGGCGCTGGCGGCATCGCTCGGCATCGGGGACGCGGTGGTGCTCCACGGGCACACCTCCGACCCCGAGGCGGCGTGGTCGACGGCGGACCTGTTCGCGCTCACGAGCACCAACGAAGGGCAGCCGCTCGTCGTGCTCGAGGCCCTCGGCCACGGTGTGCCGGTGGTGTCGTACGACATGCCCTACGGGCCGCGCGACACCCTCGCCCGTGGCGGCGGCATGCTCGTACCCGACGGCGACGTCGAGGCCCTCGCCGGGGCGCTCACGGCGGTGCTGACCGGTCCGGGGGTGCGCGCGTGGCTGTCGGATGCCGCCCGCGCCGCCGCCGCCGCGATGACCCCCGCCGCCTCGATGCGCTCCCTCGCCGCGGCCGTCACCGCCGCGCTCGCCTCTCCCTCCCCCCGCCCCGGTCGCGCCGCCCCCACCACCCCGTGAGACCACAGGTGACGGCCGAGACATCGGGAAGTTCCCATTGTCTCGGCCGTCCGCTGTAGTCTCATCGCCCGGCGGCGGCGGCGCGGCGGGGACGGGGCGGGAACGGGAAAGGGCCGCCCCGAGGGGCGGCCCTTTCCGACGAATGCGCGGTGTTACTCGCTGCCGCGCAGGATCGCGAGGATGCGCAGGATCTCGACGTACAGCCAGACGACCGTGACCATGATGCCGAAGGCACCCATCCAGCCGAACTTGCGGGGAGCGCCGTTGCGCACGCCCTGCTGCACCTGGTCGAAGTCCAGCACCAGCGAGTAGGCGGCCATGACGACCACGAGCAGACCGATGATGACGCCGAGCGGGATGCCGGCGATCTTGGCGCTGTGCAGGCCGAACATCATGTCGCCGGGGATGACGCCCACGAGCATCAGCACGACGTTCAGCAGCGAGAAGACGAGGTAGCCGACCATCGCGATCATGAAGATCTTGGTGGCCTTCTTCGACGCGCGCACCTTGCCGCTGGCGAAGAGGGCGAGGGTCACACCGACCACGGCGAGCGTCGCCAGCGTCGCCTGCATGACGATGCCGGGGAAGATGAACTCGAAGAACGCCGAGATGCCACCGACGAACAGGCCCTCGAAGGCCGCGTAGGCGAAGATGAGGCCCGGGCGGATCTTCTTGCGCGAGCCGAAGATGATGGCCATCGACAGCGCGAAGCCACCGAGGCCACCGATGATCCACGGCATCATAGTGGGCGTGGGGTTGGCGACCGTGACGGTCGACAGCGTCCAGATCCAGCCGACGACGGCCGTGACCAGGAGGATCGCGAACAGGCCGATGGTCTTGAGGACGGTGTCCTCGACGGTCATGCGGTCGGTCTCGATCGCGCCGGCGGGCGGTGCGGCGTACATGCCTTCCAGGTTGGCCTGGGCGGCGACGTCGACGCCCTGGTGCTGGGCGGTCGCGTACGAGGTCTGCGCAGCCGGCGCGCTGGGCGGCGTCAGACCGGGACGCTGCTCCTGGAACGCCGGGTTGGCGAATGCGGGATTGTTGAGGGCCACGTGCTCTCACACTCCAAAGTCGGGGTTGGTGACACAGCGCCATGCTGTGTGCACTCCACAGTATCCGACCGAAATGCGGTGAGGAGAGCTATATCGCTGAGAGCGAGCAATGAAATCCCGATGCCGCGCCCCGGCGGGCCCGCCGCGTAGCCTGGATCAGTGCCCCGTCCCCGCCCGCTCGTCATCGGCCACCGCGGTGCGCCCGGGTACCGCCCGGAGCACAGCCGGTCGTCGTACGAGCTCGCGCTCGCGCTCGGGGTGGACGGGGTGGAACCCGACGTCGTGCTCTCCGCCGACGGGGTGCTGGTGGTGCGGCACGAGAACGAGATCTCCACCACCACCGATGTCGCCGACCGCCCGGAGTACGCCGACCGGCGCACGACCAAGACGATCGACGGTGTGGAGCTGACCGGCTGGTTCACCGAGGACTTCACCTGGGAGGAGCTCTCCGGACTGCGGTGCCGGGAGCGCCTGCCGCGGCTCCGCCCCGCCAGCGCGGGGTTCGACGACCAGCAGCCGGTGCTGCGCCTGCGTGATGTGCTCGACCTCGTGGGGGACGCGTCCCTCGCGCAGGGCCGCGAGATCGCGGTGGTGCTGGAGATCAAGCACCCCACCTACTTCGCCTCGCTCGGCTGGGACATGGCCGCGATCATCGACGCCGAGCTGCGCGCCGCCGGATGGGCCGACGGACGCTTGCCGCTCATCGTGGAGTCGTTCGAGTCGACCGTGTTGGCGGACCTCCGCCGTCGCGGCATCCGGGGCTCCTACATCTACCTGCTCGAGGCTGCGGGCAGGCCCTTCGACCTCCTCGCCGCCCACGGCGCCGCCGCGCCGACGTACCGGCAGACGGCGAGCCCTGCGGGCCTGGACGCGCTCGTGGGCGCCGTCGACGGGATCAGCGTGGACAAGCGACTCATCCTCGCGCCGGACAAGCTCGGCCACGCGCACGGGCCGTCGCCGGTCACCGCCGACGCCCACGCGCGCGGCCTGCGCGTGTTCACCTGGACGGCGCGTCCCGAGAACGCGTTCCTCGTGCGCCAGTTCCGTGGTCCCGGCGGCAAGGCCGCGTTCGGGGACTACGAGGCCGAGTGGCAGATGCTGCTGGATGCCGGGGTCGACGGGGTCTTCGTCGACCACCCCGATCTGGGCGTCGAGGTCTTCCGCGACCGCTGACGCCGATTCTGCTGATCGGGCCGCATAATCCTGTGAATCCGCTATGGTGGCGCTCGTGACCACACCCGGAATAGTGGCCCACGGCGTTCGCAGGTCGTTCGGCGACGTGCACGCGGTGCGCAATGTGACCCTCGAAGCGCGGGAGGGGGCGGTCACAGGGCTGGTCGGCCCCAACGGCTCGGGCAAGACGACGCTCATGCTGATGCTGGCCTCGCTCCTGGCCCCCGATGCCGGTGACCTGCGCATCGGTGGCGTCGACCCCATCGCGGAGCCCGCGCTCGCGCGGGGCATCCTCGGCTGGATGCCGGATGCGCTCGGCGCCTGGCCCGCCCTGACCGCGCGAGAGACGATCACCGTCACCGGAGAGCTGTACGGCATGAGCCGCGAGCGGGCGCGTGGGCGCGCCGCGCAGCTGCTCGCCGAGCTCGGGCTCGAGTCGCTCGCCGACTCCCCGGCGCGGGTGCTCTCGCGCGGGCAGAAGCAGAAGCTGGGTCTCGCCCGCGCGCTCGTGCACAACCCGCGCGTGCTGCTGCTGGACGAACCGGCGTCGGGTCTGGACCCGCAGGCGCGCATCGACCTGCGCGTGCTGCTGCGCCGGTTCGCCGCCGAGGGGCGCACGGTGCTCATCTCCAGCCACGTGCTGTCCGAGCTCGAGGAGGTCATCGACGACGCCGTCTTCCTCGTGGCGGGCGAGACGGTCAGCTCCGATCGGGTCGCCGCGGCGGCATCCCGCGTGCGCACCTGGCGCATCCGCCTGGCCGATCGCGACGCGACGGCGGCCGTGCTGCCGGTGGCGCGCACCCTGGGGCTGGATGCCGGCGTGCTGCCGACCGACCGCCGCGACGTGCTCGTGGGGTTCGCCTCCGATGCCGACGCCGCGCAGGCGCTCGCGGCGCTCATCGGCGCGGGGCTCCCGGTGGCGGAGTTCTCCGCGGCCACCAGCATGCTCGAGCACACCTTCCTCGATCTGCGCGAGGGACCCGCCAGGGGAGGCACCGCATGAACCTGCAGCGGCTCGGCACGATCGTGCGGCTCGAACTCCTCCAGCGGGTGCGGTCGGTCGCCTGGTACGTGCTGCTCGGCATCTTCGCCGTGCTGCTGCTGGGCGTCACCGCGCTGGCGTTCACCGTGTTCGCAGCGGCGCAGAGCTTCGGCGCGGGCGTCTACTCCACGGTCGTGTTCATCACGCTGCTGCTGGCGGTGCTCGTCTCGCCGACCTTCAGCGGCAACTCGATCAACGGCGACAGGGATGCCGCGACTCTGGCGCCGGTGCAGGTGACCCTCGCCTCCACGGGCGAGATCCTCGTGGGCAAGTTCCTCGCCGCCTGGGCGACGGGACTCGCCTTCGCCGTCGTCGCCCTGCCGTTCCTGGCGATCGCCACCCTCGGCGGCGGGGTGAGTCCGTGGACCGTGGTCGTCTCGCTCGTCGTGCTGATCGTCGAGATCGGGGTCATCTCCGCCATCGGTGTCGCGCTCAGCGGCATCCTGGCCCGTCCGCTGTTCTCGGTGGCCACGACCTACCTCGTCGTCTCGGCCCTCACGATCGGGACCCTCATCGTCTTCCTGCTCGTGGGATCGAGCATCCGCACCGAGGTCACGTCGTCCTACCGGGTCGCGGACTACTCCGGCGACACGGTCGTGTGCACCGACGAGTGGGAGACGTCCACGCGGGAGCAGCCCCGTTTCGACACCGTCTGGTGGGTGCTCGCCAGCAACCCCTTCGTGATCCTGGCGGATGCCACGCCGACGCAGTTCGGGCAGGGGGGCTGGCCCGTGGATCTGTTCGGCCAGATCAAGCTCGGCGTGCGCTCGACGCAAATCGCCCCCGCAGCGGAGGAGGTCTACGACGAGTGCGCCCCGCAGGTGCCCCAGTCGCAGACCGCGGAGGAGGTCGTCGCCTCGACCACGCCCAGCTGGTTCGTCGGGCTCGGCGTGCAGATCGCGCTCGCCGCCGGCCTGATGTGGTGGGCCTACGTCCGCACGCGCACCCCCGCCCGCACCCTCCCGCCCGGCACGCGCATCGCCTGACCCGCCCCGCGCCCCCGCGCCCCCGCGCCGCCCGCGCCGCCCGCCCGTGGCAGTGAGGCCACAGTTGGCGGCCGAGACAATGGTCATTTCCCACGGTCTCGGCCGCCGGCTGTCGTCTCAGCGGGGGTGGGGGTTCGCGGCGGGAGCGGCGGGAGCGGCGGGCGGTGGGGAGGAGAGGGCGCGCAGCGCCCGCTCGAGCGCCTCGCGCAGGTGGGAGCGCTCGGGCTCGGGGAAGTCGGTGCGGTACTCGACGCCGGCGGGGATCCACAGCAAGCCGTAGAGCGCGTCGCGCCAGTCGGGACCGCCGATGCCCCAGCGGGTGCGATCGCCGTCCTCGGCGGTGGCGCCCTGCGACCACGCGCCGAACAGCTCCCGCATCCGCTCGAGCGGCAGATCCATGACCACCTGGGCCTCCACTTTCTGCGGCGACCACGACGTCGCGACGAAGACCATCTCGGCCGCCTCGTCGTCGCCCAGCTCACGGGGCGTGAACAGCACCCGGGTGTGCTGCACGCGCTCGATGCGGTCGATGCGGAAGGTGCGCCAGTCATCGCGGTCGAGGTCCCACCCCAGCAGGTACCAGTTGCGGTTGGCCGGTGCCAGCAGGTGCGGCTCCACGCGGCGCTCGCCCTGTGCGCCCGACACCGAGGTGTAGTCGAACCGCAGTCGCTCGTGGTCGCGGCAGGCCAGCGCCAGCTCGCTCAGCACCTCGGTCGACACCGCCGCGCCCGAGCGCACCGCGCCCGCCTGCACGGCGGCCGCCAGCGCTCCCACCCGGCGGCGCAACTCCGCCGGCAGCACCTGCTCGAGCTTGGCGAGCGCGGTGAGCGTCGTCTCCGGGCCGCCCACGAGTCGCTGTTCGGCGGCGACCCGCAACCCCACCGCCATGGCCACGGCCTCGTCGTCGTTGAGGAGCAGCGGAGGCACGGCCGACCCCGCCTCCAGCCGGTACCCGCCCGCCGCCCCCGGCGACGACTCGATGCGGTACCCCAGCTCCCGCAGCCGGTCGACGTCGCGGCGCACCGTGCGCTCGGTGACGCCCAGGCGGCTGGCCAGCTCGGTCCCCGGCCAGTGGCGGTGGGTCTGCAGCAGATTGAGCAGCGACAGTGCGCGGGTGGTGGTGTCGGACATACCCCGATTCTCGCGCGCATCGCGGACAGCATGTGTCCGCATCGCGCCCTACCGTTCCGGCATGGACGAACCGATCATCGACGCCGTGGGGCTCACCAAGAGATTCACCGTCAAGAAGAAGACCGTCGCGGCGGTCACCGACCTCACCTTCCGGGTGACCGAGGGGGAGCTGGTGGCGTTCCTCGGTCCCAACGGCGCGGGCAAGTCGACGAGCCTGCGCATGCTCACCACCCTGTTGCCGCCGACGGCGGGGGCAGCCCGCGTCGTCGGGCACGACATCGCTCGCAGCCCGGGCGCGGTGCGCGCCCGCATCGGCTACGTCGGGCAGCTCACCAGTGGCAGCTTCGCGCAGCGGGTGCGTGACGAGCTGATCAGCCAGGGCGCGTTCTACGGGATGTCGCGCGCGGCCGCCCGCGCCCGCGCGGCGGAGCTGATCGAGTCGCTCGATCTCGCCTCGTTCGCGACGCGCTCGGTGCAGCAGCTCAGCGGCGGACAGAAACGCCGGCTGGACATCGCCCTCGGGTTGATGCACGCGCCGCCGCTGCTGTTCCTCGACGAACCCTCGACGGGCCTGGATCCGCAGAGCCGCGCCAACCTGTGGCAGCACATCCTGGATCTGCGCGCCCAGCACGGCACGACGGTGTTCCTGACGACCCACTACCTCGAAGAAGCCGACCGCTACGCCGAGCGGGTCATGGTCATGGACCGCGGCCGGGTCATCGCCGACGACACCGCGACCGCGCTGAAGGCGACGCTGGCCGGCGACGTCATCACGCTCGGATTCGCGGAGCCGGCCGATGCCGACCGCGCCGTCGATGTCGTGCAGGCGCTGACCGATCGCCCGGTGCGCCGCGAGGGTGCGGCATCCCTCGCCCTCACCGCTCCCGACGGCGAACGGCTGCTGCCGGGGGCGGTGCGCGCGCTGGATGCCGCGGGCGTCATCGTGCGGCAGGCCACGGGCGTGCCGCCCACCCTCGACGACGTCTTCCTCGCGCTCACGGGGCGCACCCTGCGGGAAGCGGGCGAGGGGGACAAGGCGGACGGGGAGTCCGAGGCGGAGATGGATGCCGCAGCGACGGCACAGCAGACGGGAGCAGTCCGATGACCACGACACGCGAGTTCGTGCGCGCCAACCCGGCGCGCGACACCTGGAACGTCCTCACGCGGGAGCTGCGTCCCGTGGTGCGCGACCCGTTCTCCCTCATCTTCAGCCTGCTGCAGCCGCTGGTGTTCCTGGGGCTGTTCGCGCCACTGCTGGCGGGAGCCGCCGGCGGGGACGTCGCCGGGACGCTGCGCTGGTTCGTGCCGGGCGTGCTCGTCATGATCGTGCTGTTCGGCACCGGTGCGACCGGATCGAACCTGCAGTACGAGATGATGACGGGCTCCCACGAGCGCACGCTCGTCGCACCGCTGTCACGGTCGGCGCTGCTGGTGGGCAGGGCGCTGAAGGAAGTCGCACCCATCGTGGTGCAGTCGATCGTCATCGTGCTGATCGCCTGGCCGTTCGGATTCCGCGTCGACATCGGCGGGCTCGTGGTGGGGCTCGTGCTGCTGGCCGTGTTCGGGGTGGGTCTCGGGGCGCTGTCGTACTCGCTGGCGTTGGCGACGAAGGACCGGGAATGGCTGTTCTGGGGTGTGCAGCAGTCGCTGATCTTTCCGCTCCTGATCCTCTCGGGCATGCTGCTGCCCTTGGACGACGGCCCCGCGTGGATGCGGGCGGTCGCCGCGGTGAACCCCGTCAACTGGGTCGTGCAGGCCGAGCGCGCGCTGCTGTCGGGCGACTTCGCCGCGACCGCGGTGCTGTGGGGGTGGGTCGCCGCCCTCGCCGTCGCCGCCGTCGGGCTGCTGGTGGGGGTGCGGGCGATGCGCCGATCGAGCTGATCGGACCTGCTGCCGGCGGCGCAGATGCCGCCGGCAGCGGCACGCGCTCAGAGTCCGTTGGAGACCAGCCAGCTCTCGCCGTTGACATAGCTGTTGTTGACCTGGACCTCCAGGTGCAGGTGCGTGCCAAAGGCGCGACCGGTCGCACCGACCTGACCGATGACCTGCCCGGCGGTGACGCGGTCGCCGACCTGCACGGTGCGGGTGCCGTAGGTCATGTGGGCGTAGAGGGTCGTCACGCTCGTGCCGTTGATGTTGTGGGCGATCTTGACGTACACGCCCCAGCCCGGACCGCTCTCGGACGACTCGATCACGACGCCGTCGGCGATGGCGGAGATGGGGGTGCCGGCGCCGACCATGTAGTCCACGCCCTTGTGCCCCGCGTAGGGGGTGCCGAAGTTGTTGAAGTAGGGGAGGGGGCGTCGCACGCCGCCGGCGCCGACGACGGGCAGCGCCGAGGAGATCGACGAGAGCTGGCCGTTGGTGATGGCCGCGGCCAGGCGTGCGCGCTCGAGCTCGGCCTGGGCCTGCTCGATGCGGGCGATCTCTTCGGGGGTCGTGGCCATGTAGGACAGGCGGTCGAAGGTCACGCCGTCGGTCTCGGATGCCACGACGAGCGACTGCGTCTCACGGGTCTCGGCCGTGGGGGCTGCTGCTGCGGCCTCCGTTGCGGTGCCAGGCACGACGGGCTGCGCCGCCGTGGTCGTGCCCTCGGTCTCGGGGCCGGTGTACGCGACGGCGGGCACCGCGGCGGTGCCGGCCAGACCCACCACGACGGCGATCGCGAGGGCGCTGCGCGCGGTGACGCGGGGGGCCACGGCTCGCGCGGCGGCGGCGCGGGCGGCGCGGCGCGTGGCGGCGGGCATGGCGGAATTCTGCTCGGTCAAACGGTTCCTCTGGGCTCGACTGGCCCCTCGGATCGGCGCCGTCGGGTCGGCGGCGGGTGTTCGGTGTTGCAGATCCGGGTGCGACCCGCAACGCTTTGGAGTAACGATCTTGTCACGGTGAACCTGGACAGAGCCTCCGAGCGCGCGCGTAGCCCCCTCTCCGGTCATCGTCAACCGGATGCGGTCCGTGCCGGGGGGATCGATGCTGAGGAAGCCACGAAAGGAGCACGCGATGAGCATGAATGTGCCCGATGAGGAGCGCCCGATCGATCCGGACACGGGGCTGCCTCAGGAGCCGGTGCCCGATGAGGAGCGCCCGGTACCCCTGGACGACGAAGGAAACGTGATCGGGGGACCCGGCACCGATCAGGACGACGAGTGAGCGCATCCGTGGCGGCAGGACGTCCCCGTCGCGTGGCGGCGCGGTGAGTCCATCGCCTCGCGCCGGGCTCCGCCCGCCCGCGATGGTCGCCACGCTCCGCTCGGCCGGGAGCGAGGTCGTCGCGCTCTCCCGGCTCGTGCTCGCGGCGAAGACCGCGGTCGCCGCCGCGGTGGCCTGGTATCTCGCGCCGTACGTGCCGTTCGCCAGCGCCGAGTACTCCTACTACGCCCCCATGGGGGTGCTCGTGAGCATGTATCCGACGGTCGCGGACTCCGCCCGCGCCGGCTTCCAGGCGATCGTCGGCCTGGGGCTCGGCATCCTCCTCGGACTCGGCGGACTCGCCGCCGTGATGGCGGGCGCGCCGGGGATCGTGGCGATCGCCCTCGTCATCGGGGTGGGGGTTGCGCTCGGTGGCATCCGCGGGCTCGGAGCGGGGCGCGACTGGATCGCGCTGGCGGGGCTGTTCGTGCTGGTGCTGGGCGGGGGCGACGCGGACGAGTTCTCGACCTCGTACATCGTCACGATGGCGTTCGGGGTGCTCGTCGGCGTTGCGGCGAACTACCTGCTGCTGCCGCCGCTGTATCTGCGCGAAGCGGGAGCGCAGTTGGCGATGCTGCGCGATCGCATCGCCCAGAGTCTGCAGCAGACCGCCGACCTCATCGACGAGGGCGACGTGGATGCCGATCGCCTCAGCCGTGGCGCCGACGACCTCGCGGCGTTGTCGGCGAGCGTGGCAGACGGGGTGCACGAGGCGGGGCGCAGCGCCCGCGGTAATCCGCGCGGACGACATCGCGCGGCGGAGCAGGAGCAGAACCGGCGGGCGTGGTCGGCGCTGGAACGGTCGGTCCTGCTGGTGCGCGAACTCATGGAAGTGCTGCTCCAGCATCCCGACCTCGCCCTGCACTCCTCGGGTCGCTCGACGGCGGCCTTGACCGAGGCGATGCGCGCCTGCGGGGTGCTGATGTCGACACCCGAGTCGGAGCCGGAGGCCGCCGCACGGCTCGACGAGGCATCCGCCGCCGTCACGCGCTATGCGCAGCTGGTCGCCGCCGGCGCGCAGAACGCCCCCGCGTTCTCGCCCGAACTCGCCGTGGCCGGCTACCTGGGTCGGCTCGTGCAGCTGTGTCGTCCCCCGCAGTGAGCGGGGGAGGAAGGGCCGGGGGATTGCCCGGCCCCTCCGTTCACCCGGCGTCGTCGGTGTCGGCGGCGTCCTCGCCCTCGGCCTGCGAGGGGTGGCCGGTCGCGCCGTCGTCCGAGCCTTCCGTGGGACGGTCCGGGTCCTCTCCCTCGGCCTGGCTGGGGTGACCGTTGTCGGTGTCCATGGCTGTCCTCCTGCTCGAGCGTGTTCGGCTCGACGGTAACGACCTCGCGCGCCGAGCGTGAAGGGATTGACGCGCGACCGCCGCGGGAGTACTCCGCGGTAGCGACGGGCGTCGGCGTCGTCAAGTCCCTGCGCGCAGATCAGGCTTCTTGCGAGTCTGAGGGGGCACCGCACACAGACAGGACGCACCATGACCATCCACGCCCCCGCGAAGCCCGACACGCGCACCCGACCGGCGCCGCGCGGGCCGCTCAGCGCCGAGATCCTCGAGCTGCTGGCGGATGACACGCAGGATGCCGCCGGTCTCGCCGACCGGGCCGCCGACGTCGTCGACCGTGCTGAGGACATCGCACGGGACGACGACGTGCAGGTGAGCCTGTTCCTTCTGTACGCACTGCACTACGGATCGCTCGCCGACTTGCCGGTCGCGCGCGAGTGGGACCTCGATCTGCTCGGCGCGCGCCACGTACTGGAATCGGCCTTCGAGGCGCAGCTGCGCGCCGAGATCGAGATTCCCGACGCTCCCGAGCCGACCGCCGACGCGGTCGCCCGCCTGCTCTTCTCCATGACGGCGCCGTCGCCGGGACCGAGCCTTGCCCGCTACGTCGCCAAGACGGCATCCGTGGAGCAGCTGCGCGAGTTCCTCATGCATCGCAGCATCTACACGCTCCGCGAGGCCGACCCGCACTCGTGGGCGATCCCCCGTCTCACCGGTCGGCCGAAGGCGGCGCTCGTGGAAATCCAGTTCGATGAGTACGGCAGCGGCGACGCGGGCCGAGCGCACGCCGGGATCTTCGCGCAGACGATGCGCGGCGCGGGGCTCGACGACACGTACGGCGCGTACCTCGATGTCGTGCCGGCGGTCACGCTCGCGTCGCTGAACATGATGTCGATGTTCGGCCTCAACCGGCGGCTGCGCGGCGCGATCGTCGGCCACCTCGCGGCCTTCGAGATGACCTCCTCGATCCCCAACAAACAGTACGGTGACGGATTCCGCCGGGTCGGCTTCGACTCGGACGTCACCTGGTACTTCGACGAGCACGTCGAGGCGGATGCCGTGCACGAGCAGATCGCGGGGCGCGATCTCGCCGGGGCGCTCGCCGAGGACGAGCCCGACCTGCTCCCCGACATCCTCTTCGGCGCCGCGGCCTGCCTCACCGTGGACGGGTGGGCGGGCGATCACATCCTGCACGCCTGGCAGGAGGGTCGCAGCGCCCTCCGCTCGGGCGGGGCGGCGCACGGTGGCGCCTCCTGACCCCGCTCCGCGCCTGGCCGGCGAGTACGTGCTGCCGCTGCGTTGGGACGACGATGCGGGACTGCCGGAGCTCGCCCACTACCTCGCGCGACTGTCGGGGTGGATCGATGTGACGGTCGTCGACGGCTCGCCGGCCGAACGGTTCGCCGCCCACCGGGCCGCTTGGCCGTTCGTGCGTCACGTGCCGCCGGCCGTCACCGGGCGCAACGGCAAGGCGCGTGGCGCGATGACCGGCATCCGGCTGGCGCGCCATGACAAGGTCGTCATCGCCGACGACGACGTGCGCTACGAGCGGCGGCAGCTGGCCGATGTGCTCGACCGGCTCGACCGGGCAGCGCTCGTGCGACCGCAGAACGTCTTCGTACCCACTCCGTGGCATGCCCGCTGGGACACGGGTCGGACGCTGGTGAACCGGGCGCTGGGCGGCGACTTCTCGGGTACCGTCGCGCTGCGCGCGGCGGCACTGGGGGAGGCGGGCTACGACACCGACGTCCTGTTCGAGAATCTCGAGCTGGAGCGCACGGTGCGCGCTCGCGGGGGCCGTGTCGACGTGGCATCCGATGTCTATGTCGTTCGCCGCCCACCCGAGGTGCGACGGTTCGCCGAGCAGCGGGTGCGGCAGGCCTACGACGATTTCGCCCAGCCGTTGCGGCTCGCGCGGGAGTTGGCGCTGCTGCCGATGATCGGCGTGCTCGTGGGCGCCCGGCGCGGGGCGAGCCTGGCCGCCGTCGCGGTCGGCGTCGTCGCGCTCGCCGCGGTGGGCCGGGCGAGGGCGGGCGGGCGCGCGCAGTTCCGGCCCACCGACTGTCTGTGGGCACTGCCCTGGATGCTGGAGCGCGCAGTGACCGTCTGGATCGCGGTCGCCCTGCGACTGCGCGGCGGCGTGCGCTACCGCGACACCCGCATTCGGCGTGCGGCGACCCCGTTGCACCTTCTGAGGAGGAGAGCATGAGTACCGAGACCACCATCACCCCCTACCCCGACGGGCCGCTGATCGTGCGCGGCGACGTCGTCTTCCGGAATGAGGCGGGGGAGGAGATCCGCCAGCCCCGGCGCACGGCGGCGCTGTGCCGGTGCGGGGTGTCGGCGATCAAGCCGTGGTGCGACGGCACGCACAAGCTGATCGGTTTCACGACGTCGCCCGCCGCCCCCGACGCGCAGGAGTAGACCGCGGCGTCGGCCACACCGGCGGTTTCCCAGGGGCAACTAGATAACCTGGTGGGAATGTCTGTCTGGTGGGAACACGTCCGCTCTCTGCTTTCTCTGCGCGCCCACGAGCACGCCACGCTCCCGGACCTGCGCGGGCTCGAATCCCGGCGTGCCCGGGTGGAGCGCACCCACTTCCTCGCGGACGACCACGAGCGTTCACATAACGGCGACCGCATGTACGTGCTCCGCCGCGAGCCCCGCAACAGCCGTGACGCCTCGTCCATCGCCGTCTACGCACGCGGTCGCGGCGTCGGGTACGTCTCCGACGCGCATGCGCTCGGCATCGCGCCTTTGCTGGACGACCTGGGCGGTGCCGCCGTGGTCAACGGGCTCGGCTCGACCGCCGGCAGCAGCCGGCTGTGGGTGGAACTGCCCGATGAGCACGCGCTGCGCGACTTCGTCGGGTCGTACCGGGCCGCCTGAGCACGGGCATCGGCGCTACCGGTTGACGTAGCCCATGTGCTGCGCGTTGTAGCGGTCGCCGTGCACCCCGATGCGCTGCGCGAGTGCGTCGAGGTCGGCGCGCTCGTCGGCGGACAGGGGGACGGTCGTCGCATCGGCGTTCTCGCGGATGCGCGGGGTGCGCCGGGTCCCGGGGATGGGAACGACCCACGGATGCTGGGCGAGGAGCCACGCCAGGGCGATCTGGCCCGGGGTGACGCCCTTGCCGGTGGCGAGCATGCGGACGTGGTCGACGAGGGCGGCGTTCGCCGCGAGGTTGTCGGCCTCGAACCGCGGCACCCGGCGGCGGATGTCATCGTCGGCGAACGTGGTCGAGGTGTCGACGGTGCCGGTGAGGAATCCCTTGCCGAGCGGGCTGAACGGGACGAAGCCGATGCCGAGCTCGGCGAGCGTGGGCAGCACCTCGGCCTCGGGATCGCGGGTCCACAGCGAGTACTCGCTCTGCACCGCCGTCACCGGGAACACGGCGTGCGCACGGCGAATGGTGGATGCCGCGGGCTCGGAGAGCCCGAAGTGGCGCACCTTGCCCGCCGCCACGAGTTCGCCGACCGTGCCGGCGACGTCTTCGATCGGCACCTCCGGGTCGACCCGGTGCTGGTAGAACAGGTCGATCACGTCCGTGCGCAGCCGGCGGAGCGAGGCATCGGCCACCGCGCGGATCTGCTCGGGCCTGCTGTCGAGGCCGACGCTGGCGCCGTCGCGGATCTTCCAGCCGAACTTCGTCGCGATCACGACGCGGTCCCGGACAGGCGCGAGGGCCTCGCCGACGAGCTCCTCGTTGACGTATGGTCCGTACACCTCGGCGGTGTCGAAGAAGTCGACGCCGAGGTCGACGGCCGAGCGCAGGACCCGCACCATCTCCTCCCGTGTGCCCGGGTTCGGGCCGTAGCTCTGGGACATGCCCATGCAGCCGAGGCCGATCGCCGAGACGCGGAGCCCTCGGCCGAGTGTGCGCGTGTGCATGGCATCCCCTTCGCTCGCCGTCAGTCTCGGCGCGGGGCTGCGCGGTGTCAACGGGCGCGGGTCAGTCCAGGAGGGTGTGGCCGCCGGAGCCGGACGCCACCGGGTCGGGGAGGCGTCGCATCCGGAACGCGTTGACGATGCCCGCGACGGCCGTGAGGGCCGGGATGAGCAGCGCCACCTGCAGCGCGATCGGGCGCGCCTCGCTGTTGATGCGGAGGATCTCCTCCGCCACGGGCGGCGGCTGGGCGACCAGGAGCTCGGCGAGGGCGGCATCCGACAGGAACTGGGCATCCTCCTCGAGCACCTGCGCGACGCGGGGCTTCTCGTCGTCGGGGAGGACGGTGCTCGCGTCCGACATCGCCGTGAAGGCGAAGGCGAGGGCGGCGAGCATGATGGCGCCGGCGAAGGCGAGCCCGAACGACAGCCCGAACGAGCCCGCCGCGGAGTTGACGCCGGCGGCCTCGCTGACCCGCTCGTCTGAGATCGGCGAGAGGGTGTAGTTGTTCAGCTGCGACACCAGCAGTCCCAGGCCGCACCCGCAGACCAGCAGCGGCGCGAGCAGCAGCCAGCCGCTCGTCGCGCGCGGCACGACGAGGATGAGGGCCAGGAGCCCCACGAGCAGCAGCAGGAAGCCGGTCAGCACGAGGTTCGCCGGGCGGATCGGCCGCCGCATCCTGCCGGCGATCATCGCGACGGCGAACATGCTCAGCGACAGCGGCGCGAGCGAGAGGCCGGCCTGGAGCGCGTTGTACCCGAGCACCATCTGCAGGTAGAGGGGCAGCACGATCATGGAGCCGCCGAGCGCGATCTGCTGCAGCATCTGCTGGGTGACGCCGATGCGGAAGGGCTTCGAGCGGAACAGGTCGGGGTCCAGCAGCGCCGCCCGCTCATGCTTCCGGCGGCGCACGAGCCAGAACCCCAGGCCGACCAGGCACAGCAGGCCGCTGGAGATGATGGCGATCACCGGGCCCTCGCCCTCCTGCCACACCAGGATTCCGATCACCACGCCACCCATGCCGAACACCGAGAGGATCGAGCCCACGACGTCGATCCGGCGTGAGCCGGTGTAGGGGACGTCCCGGACGAGGCGGATGCCGAGCAGCACGACGCCGATGACCACGGCTTCGAGCAGGAAGGCGACGCGCCACGACAGGAAGGTGGTGATGAAGCCTCCCAGCAGCGGGCCGACCGCCGCGGCGATTGCCGCCGACCCGCCGACGAGGGCGTACACGCGCTTCTGTGCGGCGCCCTCGAAGTTGCCGTGGATGAGCGACTGCATGGCGGGGAGCAGGAGCGAGGCGCCGAGGCCGCCGAGCACCGCCCAGAACAGGATGATCGGCACGAGCGTCTGCGCGAGGGTCATCGCCACCGCCCCCGTGGCGTAGCAGAGCAGCCCGATCACGTAGGCGCGTTTACGCCCGATGAGGTCACCCGTCTTGCTGCCGATGAGGATGAACGCCGCCGAGACGAGCGCCTCCAGGGCGATGGCCGACTGCACGCCGCTGACGGTCGTGTCGATGTCGGCCACGACCGCCGAGATGGACACGTTCATGATCGATGTGTCCACGACGAGCACGAACATCGCCATGGCCAGCAGCAAGGCGAGCTTGCCGTTGAAGGTGCCCGTGACCGGGGCCGGTGCGCTCATGACCCACCGGAACCCGCTGGCGCGGCGCCCAGGCGACCCGCATCGAGGGCGGCCACGAACGCGCGGTAGTCGGTCTCGTTCTGGTCGGCGTACGCGGCGGCGAAGTCGGTCATGGCCTCGTCGAACGTGCGCGATTCGCCGAGGTACGTCGCGATCTGCACCCGGTCGCCGGATCGCGCGTGGGCGCGTGCGAGGGTCTCCCCGCAGATGCGGGCGTAGAGCACGGCGCCCTGCGGCACCATCTGCTCGGCGTCGAGGGCGCCCTTCCAATCGTGCAGCTGGCGGATGTAGTAGTCGCGCTCCAGTCCGCTGCCGTCGCCGGCGAACCCCGGCTGCCAGCCGAGGAAGATGTCGCTCGAGGCCTGCATCATCCGCTGGCCCCGCACGACGCGCTCACCGTGACTGGCGGCATCCGAGGGGCCGAGGAACCGCTCGAGCACGGATGCCTCCGCCTCCTTCGCCTGCAGGAAGAGCGGGTCGGCATCGTCGCGCCCCACCAGCAGCAGCACCCACGCCCGTGTGCCGACGCTTCCCACCCCGACGACCTTGCGCGCCATGTGCACGTAGGTGTACTCCGACAGCGGATGCCGCTGGGTGCCGAGCGTCGCGCGGTACGAGGTCAGCACGGCCTTCATGCGGGCCTCGGTGCCCGCGGCATCCTCGCGCTCGCCGACGATGTCCTCGACGGGCACGATCAACGGCGGGTCGGCGGCGATGCGCAGGCGCCCGTCCCGGGTGGAGACGAGCTTGGCGAACGCGCGCATGCGGTCTTTCGTTCGCGCCTTCGCCACCACCGAGTCGAACGTCTTCATCTGGCGCTTGGTCGCCCGTTCCTCGTCGCGTTCGTGCCGCAGCCACGTCTGCACGCTCTCGGCGTCGAGCGTGTCGTACCAGGCATCCAGCACCGAGGCGCGCGCTGCCGCCGACATGCGCTCCCGGTAGCCCGCCGCCGCAGCGGAGACCACCTCCCGTCGTTCGGCATCGCTGAACCCGCGGTGGCGCCCGGCGATCTCGAAGCTCGTGGCGAGGCGCTTCACGTCCCACTCGAACGGGCCGGGCAGGGTCTCGTCGAAGTCGTTGATGTCGAACACCAACCGGCGCTCGGCCGAGCCGAACAGACCGAAGTTCGACAGGTGCGCGTCACCGCACAGCTGCACGATGAGGCCGCTCTGCGGCGTGCCGGCCAGATCCGACGCCATCAGCAGTGCCCCGCCCCGGTAGAAGGCGAAGGGCGAGGTCCGCATGCGCTCGTACCTCACGGGGACGAGCTCGGGCACCCGCGAGCGCGCCTGTTCCTCCAGCAGCTCCAGTGGATCGGTCCGGGCAGGCGGGGTCTCCCATCGGGCGTGGCTGCGACGCGGCGTCTGGGCGCGGGCGGCGCGCCCCGCCTCACGTCGGGTGGCGAACCCGGCGCCGGGTCCCACGGAGGCGAGGGCGCTCATGACGTGGTCAGGCGACGGTGAGTGCGCGGCTCTTCAGCGCGTCGAACTCGGCCTGCGAGATCGCCCCGGAATCCAGCAGCTTCTTCGCCGCCGCGATGTCGGCGGCGGGGGAGCGGCCCGTGGTATCGCGGATGTACGCGTCGGCATCCGTTCTGCTCTCCTGCGCCTGCACGCCGCTGCGGCGCTCGCCGAGGCGGTGCGGGCGCGCGATGATGTAGACCAGCGCGCCCAGGAGCGGCAGGAACACGACGAAGATGACCCACAGCGCCTTCGCGCCGCCGCTCAGCTCGTGATCGCGGAACACATCGACGAGCACGGTGACGACAACCCAGATGCAGGCGAGCCAGATGTAGAACATGAACGCCCACATCAAGAAATCCCATACGCCCATGTCGGTCGTCCTCTCGTGATCCTGGCGCACACTAAACCGGTCCCGCCACCCCCCGCATCACCCGCACAAGGTGAGTTGCCCGCCCACGCCGCCCTCGATCGCTGAAACTACAGCCGGCGGCCGAGACAACGGTCACTTCCCATGGTCTCGGCCGCCAGCTGTGGTCTCACGGCTTGAGGGGGGCGTCGGCGGACGGGGCCGGGAGCGCGGGGGGTGCGGCCGCGATGTGCGAGATCGATCGCCACACCAGCAGGAGCGTGATGGCCGACCCCCCGAACGCGAACCACCAGGGCGCCGTCAGACCCCACGCCTGCGCGATGAGGCCGCCGAGCAGCTGGCCGATCACGAGCCCGCCGAAGACGCCCACCATGTTCACCGAGGCGATGCGTCCCTGCAGGTGCAGCGGCACGAGACGTTGACGCACGGTGGTGGAGATGGTGCCCCAGATGAAGGCGTAGGCGCCGAAGCCGAACATGATCACGAAGGCGACGGCGGGGATCGTCGTGAGGGCGAACGCGAGGTGCATGAGCACTTCGAGTGAGAGGCACACCCGCATGAGCGTCGCGAAGGAGACGTGGCGTTCGAGCCAGCCGAAGCACGCCGTACCCACCAGGCCGCCGATGGCAGAGGCGGTCGTCAGCGCACCGAAGCCCACCGCGCCCATGTCGAGGTGCTCGGTGGCGTACAGGACGAGGATGCTCCAGGGGGCCGCCCACGTCACGTTGAACACCAGGATGATGACCACGAGCGTGCGCACCGGCGGGTGGTCGCGCAGCCACTGCAGCCCCTCGCGGATCGGATGCACCTTCACCCCGCCCGGCGACGGATCGTCCTTCGGTGGCACCGGGGTCTGCGCGATGCGCGAGATGAGCACGACCGCCAGGCTCACGCACACGATCTGCGCGAGGAACGGCCAGAACGAGCCGACCGCGAACAGGAAGGCGCCCAGCGGAGGCCCTGCCAGCTGGTTGCCGACGAGGTAGCCGGCCTGCAGGCGCGCGTTGCCGATGCCGAGGTCGCCGGGGCGCACCAGCATGGGCATGAGGGTGCTGCCTGCGGTGTCGGCGAACACCTCCGCGGTGCCGTAGAGGAATGCCGCGGCGAGCACGATCCAGACGGTCACCTGTCCGGTCGCGAGGAAGATCACCAGGCCCAGCACGATCACGGCGCGGGAGCCGTTGGCGAGCATCACGAGCCGTCGCCGGTCGTGGTGGTCGGCGATGGAGCCGGCCAGCAGCCCGAACAGCAGCCACGGCAGGTACTGCATCATCGCGCCGGATGCCACGAGCAGCGGCGACGACGTCAGGGATGCCAGCAGCAGCGGCGCCGCCGACAGGGCGATGCCGTCGCCGATGTTGCTCGTCCACGACGACGCCAGCAGCCAGCGGAAGTCGCGGCCCAGGCGCCGAGGCGCGATCAGTTCGCCGAGCGAGACCATGTCGTTTCCTAGGGAGGTTCGCCGGTGATGACGACGTCGCAGCGCGGTGACGGGCGCGGGCGTCGGAAGGCGGAAGAACACCTTATCGCCGCACGAATGTCGCGCGCACCTGCGGCTTCGTCGCCGTGGCGCAGCCCGTCGCCGGGCGGGGACCTCTCTAGACTCCGACGATGATGACGACGCGTGTTCCGGCATCCGGTGATGACGCCTTCGACGGCGGTGCGCCTGCGCCCGGAGCGCGCGCGCGGGCGATCGTGGGCCCCCTGTGCTGGCTCGCGATCATCGGCTGCACGGTCGCGGTCGCGATGCTCGGCGCCAGTCTGTTCGCGGTCGGTCTCGGGCGGGCGCTGAACGCGACGGACGACATCGGCGAACAGGTGTCGATCTTCTGGGGGCTCGTCGCCGTCGCCGTCGTGCTCGCCGTCACGGCGATCGCGGCCGGCATCGGGCGGCGCTGGGCCGCCTTCGTCGTCGCGCTGCTGCTCGAGGCGGTGACCGGTCTGCTCGCCTGGGGGCTGTACCGGGCAGTGGTCGCGATGATCCCGCCTGCGGCGCGGGAGTGGGTCACGACACTACCGGTGGCCGGCGTGAGCGTGTGATGCTTCGACGGTGACCCCTGTGAATTCGGCCTCGCGCTCCGCCGCCTTGTCCGTCGCGGCCGGCGGGTTCGTCGCGGTGCTCCTTTACGCGGTGTGGGCCGTCGCGCAGATCCTGTGGTGGAATCCGCTGGCGGCGGCATCCGGTCGCACCTACCCGCAGATCATGGCCGACCTCGCCGCCGCGGGGGAGTCGCTCAACGTTGCCGCGGCGGTGGGGATCATGGCCGTCGGCCCCGTCGTCGCGCTGGGGCTGCTCGCCGCTGCGGTGTTCGGTTGGCCACCCGACCCGTGGCCGATCGCGCACGGCATCCTCGCGCTGCTGGTGCTCGGCCCGGCCGCGTACTTCTTCGCGAGCTTCGGTGCCGGCATGGCGCTCGCCGACACCTACATGATCAGTGGGGCGGATGCCTCGCCGCTGGCGATGCCGCTGTTCGCCGTGAGCGTCGCGGCGCTCCTCGCGTGGATCGCGGTCCCGTCGTGGCGTGCGGTCGCCCGGCGGCGCGGTCCGGCCGGCCGGGCGGGGTAGCTGCAGCGCCCGCGTTCGGCGGTGTCCGCCGTGGCTTGTACGCTCGTTCGGGGGTAAGGGGCGTCCGTGAGTCTGGCTGGGGAACCTCGACGGGTGTCGAACGACCCGGCGACGGAGGGCGAAGCATCGTGGACTCCGGCCTCGGAGCTCATACCTCCGGAGCTGCGGAAGTACCTCGACTCCTTCGACCGCCTCAACCCGCTGCAGTCGAAGGCTCTGCCCGTCGTGCTGTCCACGACCGGGCACGTGATGGTCGTCGCGCCAACCAGCTCGGGCAAGACCCTCATCGGCGAGGCCGCCGCGCTGCGCTCGATCGTGTCGGACGGCAAGCCCGCCGTGTGGCTCCTTCCCGCTCGCGCCCTGGCGGCGGAAGTGGCCCAGATCGCGCGGCGATGGAGTGCGCACGGCATCCGCACCGTCGAGCTGACCGGTGAGACGAACATGTCCAGCGATGCCGTGCGCCGAGCGCAGCTCTGGGTGGCCACCACCGAGAAGTTCGAGGCGCTGTACCGGCGCGCGTCGCTGAAGGACGTCATCGGCGGCATCGGATGCCTCATCATCGATGAAGTCCACCTGGTGGGTGACCCTGCCCGCGGCGCGACGCTCGAGTCGCTCATCGCCCGGCTGCGCGTCGCAGAGGGGCGCACGCGCATCGTCGCCCTGTCGGCGACGGTCTCGAACGCGAGCGAGCTGGCGGCCTGGTTCCACGCGGACCTCGTGCGCTCCGCGTGGCGTCCCACGCAGCTCACCAGCCGGCTCATCCCGTACGACGTCCCGACGCAGGGCAAGCGGGAGGACTACGAGGCCGCGAAGGACGACGTGGTCCTGCCGCTGCTGCGAAGCCTCGTCGGCGAGGACCTGGGCAGCGCTTCTCCACGCGCAGCCGCGGCGGAGTCGTCCAGCGCCGTGGTGTTCTGCGGGAGCAAGGCGGGTGTCGTGCGCACCGCCGCCCGCGCCGCGGGGGTGCCCTATCGGGGCGTCGACCTCGAGACGGTGGTCGAGTCGTGCTTCCGGCGAGGCGTCGGCATCCATTTCCGCGATGCGCCGCGGGCCAGCCGCGCGCTGGACGCCTTCCGCGCGCGCGACCTGCGCGTGCTGGTGGCGACGTCGGGGCTGTCGACGGGGGTGAACACGCCCGCCAAGTTCGTCGTCATCCGTGACCTCGAACTCGGCATGACCCCGCTGGAGGTCAGCCAGGCGCAGCAGATGTTCGGGCGTGCCGGCAGAGCGGGGCAGGAGTCCGAGGGATTCGGTTTCATGCTGGTCCCGCGAGCCGAGGAATCCGACTGGAAGGGGCGATTCAGCGACGGCTACGCGGCGACCAGTCGCCTCACGGGGCAGCTCGGCGACGCCATCCTCGCGGAGCTTCTCCTCGGATCCGTCGTCGACCGCACGAGTGCGCGTGCCTGGTTCGAGCAGACGCTCGCGTCCGCGCAGAACCGCGCGACGGTCGACCTGGACGGCGCCATCGACAACCTCCTGAAGCGCGGCTTCGCGTCGGAGGTCGACGGACGCCTCGCCCCGACGGAGGTCGGCCTGCTCACCTCCCGCCTCATGATCGACGTCGACTCGGCGTGTGCGATGCGCCGGATGCTCGCCGAACTCCCGGTTCCCGCGAACGCGGACGAAGCCGAAGAGCTCGTCGTGCAGACGGTCGCCACCGCGGCCGCCTCGCTGCGCGACCGCCCCGTCAACGAGCGCACCTACTCCGATTACGTCGGTGGGCTGCTCGCGGGATGGTCGCCGCGGGTGACCGCCCGTGCGGCCGATCGGTTCGGCGCGCAGGTGTGCATGGCGGCGGCGCAACTCGCGCTGCGCGCGCCGGCCCGAATGCGGGAGAATCCTCCGCCGGGGGTGTCGATGGCGGAGTTCCGCCGCGCGGCGGAGGACATGCCGCGCTACCTCGCGTGGGTCGCGGCGCTCGGGTATGCGGATGCCTCGACCTGGGCTCCCGCTGTCGCCGGCGACCTGGCGCGCAGGCTGACGTGGTGGCACCTGTCCCCGCACCCCGAGCGCGGTACTGGACGGCTGCTGTGGATGCTCGAACGGATGCTGGAACCGCACCGTCACCGCACCGCGATGCACGACCTCTGGCGTCGCGCCCGCGCGGCCGGGTTCTCCTCGCCCGACGCGATCAACGCCCGGCCGAGGGGCGTCGACCTGAGCGCGGAGACGTTCGCGGACCTCGTCGGCGCCCGCGCCGACCTGCGCCTGGGCCCCCCGGTCGACCTCGCCGTGCCCTCCGTGCCCTACCGCACCTCCAGCGCCCAGGCCCGCGTGACCGCCGTGAGCAACACCGGCAGCAGCCGTGCGATCACCACCACCCGGCCGGCGGCCGGCACCATCGACCTCGTGGTCCCGCCGCGGTCGTCGGGACGTGTCGCGGCCGACGTCTTCCTCTACACGCGAGACGGCGACTTCGGCTACGACAACCTCGTCGTGGACATCGAGATCACCGCGGAGACCCCAGCCGCCCGCAGTCCCATCGAGGAAGCCGTCGCGCTCGTCGAGGACCTGGCCGCTGCTCATCCGGCACTGCGCCATGCGCGGGGCGTGCGTCGCCTGTTCCAGGGTGAGCGCAAGCGACTGCGTGAGAGCGTCGGGCCGTTCATCGCCGCAGATCCGCGTCTCGCGCCGGTGGCGATCGCCTTGGCGGAGCACCACGCCGACCCGGAGGCTGCGATCGTGGCGCTGCGGACGAACCTGCGTGCGCTCCTGCGGGAGTCCAGTCGCAACGAACTGCGCTCGCCGCATGCCGTGCTCCGCTCCCGTGAGGCATCGGAGGCGGAGGTGCAGGTCACGCTCGCCGCGCTGCTGGCCTCGCTTCAGGTGGAGGCGGGGATCGCGATCTCCGAGGGGCATCCGCTCGCCGTCGCGCGGCTCAACGAGCAGTGGGAGCTGGTCGGGCCGCGTCATGCGCAGCCCGGTGTGATCGAGGCGTTCATCCCGCCCGTGCTGCCGCGGGGGATCGAGACGGTGTCGGCACCCGCGGCGTCGAGCATCGGCGCGGTGGCCGAGCCCCGCTTCCCGTGGATGGCGGAGTTCGCGCGCTGACGCACGTGCCCGAGACGTGGACGCGACGGCGGGAGTCGAACCCGCAACGCACCCGGGTATGAACCGGTGCCCGGGACCACCCGGATCGCCGCGATGACCTCACGCTAACCGTGCGCGCGGACAGCGGCGACCCCTGTTGCGGTCGGTGGCGACGTGTGACGGCGCGTGACGCCCGGACCGGCGGTCGCGGCCGCGGGGGTGGGAAACAGCGACGAAACATGGGGGACACCGCGCCGCCGTCCTGCTGTGGAAACCTGTCCTGCATGATGACCGGGCGCGATCTGCTGGTGCTGCACATTCGGCGCGAAAGGCCGCACGCGCCGCGCTATCAAGCGCTGCTCGACGAACTGAATACCGCGGCGATGACCGCGTTCTCCACCGCCGGGTGGCATCCGGAGCTGGTAGCGACCGCCGAGACACGGCAGGCGGACGTGCTCGCCCGCGCGCGCACTGCGGATGCCGTCGTGCTCATGGGCGGCGAAGACGTCGACCCGCGGCTGTACGGCGGCGCGAGCGTGTATCCGGGCAGCGGCAAGCACGAGACGGCCGCCGACAGGGCGATGATCGCCGTCGTCCACCAGTCGCTGCGGCGCCAGACGCCGCTGCTCGGCGTATGCCGCGGGCATCAGCTGCTCAACGTGGCGCTCGGCGGCACCCTCGTCGAGCACATGCACGGACATCGCGCGACGGGCGAGGACGCCTTCGTCGCCACGCAGCTGCACGTCGAGCCCGGGGTGGCTGCGGCCTTCGACGTCGGGGGAGCGGCGCGCTGCACCCACCATCAGGCGGTGCGTTCGCTCGGTGACGGTCTGCAGGTCGTCGCGCGCGCGGCCGACGGCACGGTGGAGGCCGTCGTGCACCGCGCCGCGCCGCTCGTGGGGGTGCAGTGGCATCCCGAGCACCCGGCGGTCGCGCACCGGCAGCTGGTGGACCTGCTCGACGCGACCGTGGCGATGGGGGACCGCGCGGCGGCCTGAAGCGGCACGCGGTTCACCCCTGGCGGGTGAGGGGCGCTCGCGGACGCGGGTCTAGCGTGAGCGCACCGACCCGACGAAGGGACGCACGATGCCGTTCACCGACCTGCTCTGGTTCCTGATGTGGAGCTTCTGGTTCGTCGCCTACCTGTACGTGGTGATCCTGATCATCACCGACCTGTTCCGCGATGACGCGCTCAACGGGTGGACGCGGGCGGCGTGGATCATCGGCTTGGTGTTCGTCCCGTTCCTCACGGGGCTCATCTACCTCATCGCGCGTGGCAAGGGCATGGCCGAGCGGGCGCAGTCCGCCCGCGACCGGGTCATCCCTGAGGCGGACGACTACCGTCCCGCGCCATCCACCAGCGCCGCCGACGACATCGCTGGTGCGAAGGCGCTGCTCGAGGCCGGCACCATCACGCAGGGCGAGTTCGACGCCCTCAAGAGCAAGGCGCTCGGCAACCAGTACTACGGCGTCTGACCCGGGCGTCGCGTCAGCGCGCGGCGGCGCGGTCGAAGGCGCCCTGGGTGGTCGGCACGATCTCCTTGCCCAACGGGGCGAGGGAGACCGGCACCATCTTGAAGTCGGCGATGCCCAGCGGAATGCCGACGATCGTGATGCACAGCGCGATGCCCGACAGGATGTGGCCGAGAGCGAGCCAGATGCCCGCGACGATCACCCAGATGACGTTGCCGAGGAACGACCACGTGCCGGCGGTGGGCTTGGCGACGACGGTGCGGCCGAACGGCCACAGCGCATACAGTCCGATCCGGAACGAGGCGATGCCCCACGGGATCGTCACGATGAGCACGCACAGCACGACGCCGGCGGCCAGATAGCCGAGGAACAGCCAGAATCCGGCCAGGACCAGCCAGATGATGTTCAACAGGGTGCGCACGCCTCGATTGTGCCACCCCATCGCTGGGGACTCGCCCAGGAGGGTGTCGGCCGTCGCGCCTAGACTTGATGGGACATGACCGACCCTGCTCCGACCGCGCGAGATGCGGCATCCGTACCTGTGATCGTCGTCGGCGACGCCGGACCGCGCGACGAGGATGACGACCTGCTGCGCGGCCTCAACGAGCCGCAGCGACGGGCCGTGACCTACCGCGGCCCCGCGCTGCTCATCGTGGCAGGCGCCGGCTCCGGCAAGACGCGCGTGCTGACGCACCGCATCGCCCTGCTGCTGCGCAAGCGCGAGGCCTGGCCCAGCCAGATCCTCGCGATCACGTTCACGAACAAGGCCGCGGGCGAGATGCGCGAGCGCGTGGCGCAGCTGGTCGGCGAATCGGCGCGCGGCATGTGGATCTCCACGTTCCACTCCGCGTGCGTGCGCATCCTCCGCCGCGAGGCGGAGCAGTTCGGGTTCAAGAACTCGTTCACGATCTACGACTCCGGCGACTCCCGCGCACTCATCAAGCGGCTCGTGAAGGAGCACGAGGCCGACGCGTTCGGGCTCACCCCGGCGGCGGTGCAGAGCCGCATCTCCAAGCTGAAGAACGAGCTGGCCGATGCCGAGTCGTACGCGCGCCAGGCGAACATGAACGACCCCGCCGAGCGCATCTTCGTCGAGCTGTTCGGCGCCTACGAGCGGGCGCTGCGCAAGTCGAACGCGTTCGACTTCGACGACCTCATCGCCCAGACGGTGTACCTCTTCCGCGCGTTCCCGCACGTCGCCGACGTCTACCGCAGGCGTTTCCGGCACATCCTCGTCGACGAGTACCAGGACACCAACCACGCGCAGTACTCGCTCATCCGCGAACTCACCCGGCCGGTGTCGGGCGCGAGCGCGGCCGAGCCGTATTCCTCCGGCGGCATGATGATCTTCGAGCCCGAGCCGTCGGCGAGCGGCCCGGAGCTCGAGGGGGCATCGCTCACCGTGGTCGGTGACTCCGACCAGTCGATCTACGCCTTCCGCGGCGCCGATATCCGCAACATCAGCGAGTTCGAGCGCGACTTCCCGGGCGCCGAGGTGGTGCTGCTCGAGCAGAACTACCGGTCGACCCAGAACATCCTCTCCGCGGCCAACGCCGTCATCGGCAACAACTTCGACCGCAAGGACAAGAAGCTGTGGACCGACGTCGGTGCGGGCGAGCAGATCGTCGGGTTCACCGGCTACTCGCAGCACGACGAGGCCCAGTTCGTCGCCGACGAGATCGACCGGCTGCGCCGCGACGGCGTCGGCTATTCCGACATCGCAGTGTTCTACCGCACCAACTCGCAATCCCGTGCGCTAGAAGAGATCTTCATCCGCTCGGCGGTGCCGTACAAGATCATGGGCGGCACGAAGTTCTACGAGCGCGCCGAGATCAAGGACGCCCTCGCCTACCTCACCGCGGTGGCGAACCCCGCCGACGAGATGGCTGTGCGCCGCATCCTCAACCGCCCGCGGCGCGGCATCGGCGATGTCACCGAGACTGCCATCGCCCGCTACGCCGACGAGCAGCAGATCACCTTCCGCGACGCTCTGGCCAACGCCTCCGCGCTCGGGGTCGGGCCGAAGATCCAGACGGCGATCGCGCAGTTGGATGCCGTGCTGGCCGAGGCATCCGAACTCATGCTCCCGGCTTCCGGCGAGGTCGCCCCGGCCAGCTCCGTGCCGGAGGGCCTCACGCTCCTGCTCAACAAGAGCGGCTACCTCGACTCGCTGCGACGCAGCAAGGACCCGCAGGACGAGGCGCGCGTGGAGAACCTCGACGAGTTCGTCGCGGTGGCGCGTGAATTCGCCCGCAACAACCCCGACGGGACGATCCTCGACTTCCTCACCGACGTCGCCCTCGTCTCCGACGCCGACGACCTCGACGACGGAACCGGGTCGGTCTCGCTCATGACCCTGCACACGGCGAAGGGTCTCGAGTTCGACGCCGTGTTCATCACCGGTGTCGAAGAAGACCTCATCCCGCACCGCATCTCGGCGGGGGAGCCGGGCGGCCCGCAGGAGGAGCGACGGCTGTTCTACGTCGGTATCACCCGTGCTCGTCAGCGGCTGTACCTGTCGCTGGCGATGACCCGCGCCCAGTTCGGCGAGGTCTCGGCGGCCATGCCCAGCCGGTTCCTGCAGGAGATCCCCGCCGACCTCGTGCACTGGCGGCAGTCGCCGGGAGACGTCAACGGACGCGGCGGCACGCAGTCGCGGGCGCTCAACGCCCGGCGTCCCGGCGGCGGATCGGGTGGATCGGGTGGTTCGGGTGGCTTCGGCGGCGGCAACCGCTACGGCGACGACCTCGTCCCCCTCGGCCGGTCGCAGCGCGTGACCGACCCCAGCCGCTTCCCCAACCGGGTCACGGCCAAGATGCGCGACAACGGTGACCTCGAGCTCGCCGCGGGCGACCGCATCCGCCACGATGACTTCGGCGAGGGGCGCGTGGACACCGTGACCGGCGAGGGCGCGAAGCGCATCGCCCACGTGCGGTTCGACACCGCCGGCGCCAAGAAGCTGCTCATCAAGGTCGCGCCGATCACCAAGCTGTGACCCGCGCGCGGCCGGCTCGCTCGGTCGTCGCATCCGTGCCGCCGGCGCGGGGTTTGGGCGCGTTCGTGACGACTGAAGGGTGGATGCCGCGGGGAGGCCGGGTTGGGTGGGCGCATTCGTCCCGCTGGCGCGGGTTCCGGGCGCGTTCGTGACGACCCACGCGGGATGCCGCGGGCAGGGCCGGGTTCGGTGGTCGCATTCGGACTGCTGGCGCGGGGTACTGGGTGTTTCGTGACGACGGAACGCGGGATTCCGAGGAGGAGCGGGCGCGGGCGCGGGGTTCGGTCGTCGCATTCGCCCCGTTCGCGCGGGAACGAGGGGACGTACGTGACGACTGAACGGCGGCGGCAGCCGCGAGGCGGCGGCGCGGGCGAGACGGGCCGGCGACTGCGCCGGCGTGGGGCGGGCGTTAGGCTCGGATGATGGCTCTGTTCTCGCGGCGCGACAAGAATCCCTCGACCCCCGACCGGAACGAGGCCGACGACGCCGTGCGCGCGGCGGAACCGACGGTCGACGCCGACAGCACCGTGCCGGCTCCCGAAGCGGGCTCGGATGCCGCCCCTGCTGAGGAGATCGTGCCGCAGGTGAACATCTCGGTGTCGACCTTCGGCAAAGCCGCGCCGGCACCCGCCCCGGCCACGCCCCCGGGAACGCGCCGCACCGCGCGGGGACCGGCCGAGGCTCCGGAGCAGACCGAGAGCGTGCCGGGCCTTCCCGACAACGTGGTCGTGCGTGAGGCGCTCGCCGCCCTCCCCGAGCAGCTCGAGCCGGCCGACGTGGTCGCACTCATGCGGCAGTTGCTGCAGGGCCACCTGTTCGTGCGCGTACGCGGCGATGCCCGGGCCCTCCTGGCCGAGGGCAAGGACCTCACGATGGCCGTCTCGGCCATGGGGGAGGACCGCTACCTGCTCGCGTTCACCGGCGGCGACGCCCTGCAGGCCAGCGTCAGCTCCGACGGCGACACCCAGACCTCCGCGATGGGCCAGCCCGCCCTCGCGATCCTGCGCAACGTCGTGGCGGGACCGTACGCGGGCGTCATCATCGACCACGCCAGCCCCGGCCGCCGCGCCATCCTGCCGAAGGCGCTCATCGAGAAGACGCTGACCGATGCCGACCCGGCGGCCACCATCAAGAACCTCCTCGTGCAGCCGCGCACCGATCAGATCGCCGCCAAGATCGCCGCTGCCCTGGTCACGACCCGGGTCTGGGTCGCGGCGGGCAAGGTCGCCGGCGACGAGAAGCGCCTGGGCGTGTCCGAAGTGCGCGCCGCCGACGGCTCGCGTTACCTCGAGGTGTTCACGCACCCCCTCGAAGTCGCGGTGCTGGGTCGCAGCGACCGCGCGGTGCCGCTCACACCCGAGCAGCTTGCCAAGGCCCTTGCGGCCGATGAGGGACTCACCGGCGTCGTGGTCGACCCCGCGGGACCGTGGATCCAGCTCGACCGCGCCCAGCTCGCCCCCGTCCTCGCGCTGTCCGTCTAGGGCACAACTCCCGGGCACCGCGTCGGGCATCGGACGCCCGCCCTCGACCGGCCCGGTGCCTCGCCCTAGGGTCGAGGCATGGCCTCGGAGCGCATCACCCTCACCGTCCCCGGTCCTGACGGCGCCGAACGGGAGGTGGGGCTTTCCAGCCCCAACCGGGTGCTGTGGCCCGAGCTCGGCATCACCAAGCGCGAGCTGGCGGAGTACATGGTCGCCGTTGCGGGCCCGTTCCTCGCCGCCAACGGCGACCGGCCCGTGTCGCTGGAGCGCTTTCCCGACGGCGTCGACGGCGAGCGTTTCTTCTCCAAGAACCCCCCGCGCGGCGCCCCCGACTACGTCGACGAGGTGATGTGCACCTACAACAGCGGGCGACGGCATCCGCAGGTCGTGCTGCGCGAGGCCGCCGCGATCGTGTGGGCCGTGCAGATGAACACCGTCGTCTTCCACCCGTGGGCCTCGCTCGCCGGCGACACCGACGACCCCGTCGAGCTGCGCATCGACCTCGACCCGCAACCGGGCACCGACTTCGCTGATGCGGCCGCGGTCGCCCCGGCGCTACGGGACGTGCTCGCCGAAGCGGGGCTGACGGCGTTCCTCAAGACCAGCGGAAACCGCGGCATCCACGTCTTCTGCCCCATCCAACCCACCCACGAGTTCCTCGACGTCCGGCACGCGGTCATCGCGGCGGGCCGCGAACTCGAGCGGCGGATGCCGGACAAGGTGACGATGAACTGGTGGAAGGAAGAGCGCGGAGAGCGCATCTTCATCGACTTCAACCAGGCCAACCGCGATCGCACGATGGCAGGCGCCTACAGTCCGCGGGCGCTGCCCGGGGCGACCGTGGCGACCCCCATCACGTGGGAGGAGCTGGCGGCGGGGGTCGACCCCGCGGCGTTCACGATCCGCACGGTGCCCGCCCGGCTCGCCGACGTGGGAGACCCGTGGGCGGACCTCCAGGCGGAGCCGGGGCGCATCGACACGCTGCTGGGATGGTGGGAGCGGGACCTGGCCGAGGGGCTCGGCGAGCTGCCGTTCCCGCCGGACTTCCCCAAGATGCCGGGGGAGCCGCCCCGCGTGCAGCCGAGCCGCGCGCGTCAGCCCGACAGCGACTGACGACTGACGCCGCCTGACGGCGCCTGACGACGCCTGACGACGCCCGCCGCCGCCGCTACGCGACGGGGCGGGTGACCGCGCGCGCCGCGGGTGCTGCGACGTCCTCGGCGTGCTTGGGGCGCGCCCAGCGCGCCGCGGTGTGCGGGCCGTCCCACACCTGCACTGCGCCCCAGGCCACCGCCGTGATCGGCACGGCGAGAATGGCGCCGACGATGCCGCTGAGCACGGTGCCCACCGTCAACGCGATCAGCACGACGAACGCGTGCAGCTTCATCGACCGGCCCATGAGCACCGGCTGCAGGAAGTTGCCCTCCAGCTGGTTCACGAGCACCACGACACCGACCACGATGAGCGCCACGACCCAGCCGTTGGCGACGAGGGCGACGAGCGCCGCGAGGATGCCGGCGACGGTGGCGCCCACGATCGGGATGAACGCGAGCACGAACACCAGCACCGCCAGTGGGAACGCCAACGGCACCTGCAGGATGAGCAGCCCGATCAGGATGCCGATGGCATCCACCGCAGCGACGGCGGCGGTGCCGCGGATGTAGGAACCCAGCGTCGAGACCGTCTTGTCGCCGATGCGCACCGCGCGCTCGTAGTTCTCGCCGCGGAAGGGACGCAGCAGGAACGCCCACATCTGCGGGCCGTCCTTGAGGAAGAAGAACAGCATGGTCACCAGCAGCACGAACCCGGTGAGGAAGTTGGCGACCGCGCCGACGCCGGCGAGGGCTCCCGAGCCGAACTGGGCGCTCGTGACGAAGTCGGTGACGCTGCCGATCCACTCGTCGATCTGGGCCTGGTCGATGTCGAGGTTGAGGGTCGAGACCCAGGCCATCACGTCCTGGAAGCCGGCCTCGGCCTGCGAGTACAGCTCGTCCCACTGATCGCGGACCGCCCACACGATGAGCCAGCCGAGCGCGCCGAGGATCACGACGATCGCCAGGAGCGTGATGATGGTCGCCAGCACCGCCGGCACACCGCGGTGGCGCATCCAGCGCATCACCGGCGCGAACGCCGACGCGAGGATGAGGGCGAGCACGAGCGGGATCGTCACGACCGTGACCTGCTGGATGCCGAGGACGATGGCCGCGGCGACCACGACGACGAGGATCAGCTGCAGTGCGCGGATGGCGAGCTTTCCCAAACCGTCGGCCCACAGACTCCACGGCGCCTGCCCGGCCGCCAGATGCACCGACGATTCGCCGTCGAGCCGCAGGGGCGCGTCGAGGTGGACGGTGCGCGGTGATCGGTTGAACAGACCCATGTGTCGACCGTAGCCGCACCGCAGGGGACGCGGCGCAGGGTTGCGCGGTGAGCGCGCGGAGCTAGCTGCCGGCGGGCGGCTCCTCGAGCACATCGGCGAGGTCGTAGGCGGAGACCGCCTCGAGCTGCTCGAACGTGCACGAGCGCGGGTCGCGGTCGGGCCGCCACCGCTCGAACTGCACGGTGTGACGGAAGCGCCACCCCTCCAGCTGGTCGTAGCGCACCTCGAGCACGCGCTCCGGGCGCAGCCGCACGAACGACACGTCTTTGGCCCCCGAGAACCGGGACCGCTCGGTCTCACCGGTCACGGCATCGCCGGTGGCATCCGTCTCCACCAGCGGCGCGAGCTCGTCGATGAGCTCGAGTCGCCGCGCGTTGCTGAACGCCGCGACGCCGCCGACGTTGTGCAGCCGGCCGTCGTCGGAGTAGAGCCCCACCAGCAGCGACCCGACGCCCTCGCCGCTCTTGTGGACGCGGTACCCGAGCGCCACGACGTCGGCGGTGCGGGCGTGCTTGATCTTGAGCATCGTGCGCTTGCCGGGCGCGTAGGGCTGGTCGAGTGGCTTGGCCACCACGCCGTCCAGCCCCGCCCCCTCGAACTCGGCGAGCCAGCGCCGCGCCCGGGCGGCATCCTCGGTCGTCCGGGTCACGTGCACCGGCGACGGGACGGCACCGAGCAGATCGACCAGTTCGGCACGACGCGCGGCGAACGGCTCGCCCTGCAGGTCGCGGTCGCCGCGGGCGAGCAGGTCGAATGCGATGAACATCGCCGGGGTCTGGGCCGCCAGCAGCGCGACGCGGGATGCCGCGGGGTGGATGCGCTGCGACAGCGCCGGCCAGTCGAGGCGCTGCGCCCCCGGTTCGCCGACCGCCACCACGATCTCGCCGTCGACGAGACACGGCTCGGGAAGCAGTCGTGCGAAGGCCTCGACGAGCTCGGGGAAGTACCGGGTCAGCGGCTTGGCGCCGCGGGAGCCGATCTCCACGTCGGCGCCGTCCCACGCCACCAGCGCGCGGAAGCCGTCCCACTTCGGCTCGAAGCTGTACCCGGGACGGTCGGGGATCTCCGGCACGGCCTTGGCGAGCATGGGCGCGGGAATGTCGTACATGCGCCCATCCTGCCCGCGTCGGCGGACATGCGGGAGGGTCCTCGCTCCGGCAGGCCGCGCGCGGCATACTCGGGACATGCGCCCGGTTTTCGAGTTCCTCGCCGCGCAACCGGTGCTCACGGTGTTCCTGCTCGTCGGGCTCGGGTCGGCCCTCGGCCGCATCCGCATCGCGGGGGTCTCGCTCGGCGCGATCGGCGTGCTCTTCGGCGCGATGGGCCTGACCGCCTGGGGCGTGTCGGCCGGCGTCGCGATCGAGCTGCCCGCCCTCATCGGCGACATCGGACTGGTGCTGTTCGCCTTCTGCGTCGGGCTGATCGCCGGCCCGAGCTTCGGCCACGCCCTGCGCACCGCCTACCCGCTGCTGCTCGTGGTAACGGGGGTGCTGGTGCTCGCCGCGGCGGCGGCGTTCGTCCTGGGACGCGTCATGGGCGTGTCGGTGCTGACCATCGCCGGCACGTTCGCCGGAGCCGTCACCAACACGCCCGCCCTCGCCGCCACCGGCGGCAGTCCCGAGGCGACCGTCGGCTACGCCAGCGCGTACGTGTTCGGTGTCATCGCCCCGATGCTCGCGATCGGGCTGGCGCTGCGCCACCGCGCCGACGACACCGACGAGCCGGTGCCGCTGGTCGACAAGGCCGTGCGCATCGACACGACCGCCCGCCCCACCGCGGGCGAGCTCAGCAGGCGCTACGGCGGCCGCATCACCTTCTCGCGCCTGCGCCCCAAGGGCGGCGGCGACATGGCGACGGTGGGACCGGAGACCGAGCTGCCGCCCGGGGGAGTGGTCAACGTCATCGGGCCCCAGGATGCCGTCGACGCGGTGGCCGACGAGCTCGGGCATGCGTCGTCGCTGGACATCGTGCAGGACCGCACGCACCTCGAGTACCACCGCATGATCCTGTCCAACCCGAAGCTGGCGGGCCGTCCGCTGGCGAGCCTGGGCCTGCGCGAGCGGTTCGGCGCGACGATCCCGCGGGTGCGCCGCGGCGACGTCGACATCGTCGCGACCGGCGCGCTCGTGCTGCAGCAGGGTGACCGGCTGCAGGTCGTGGGCCCGCGCGCGGCCATGCCGGCGCTCGCCGAGATGATCGGCGATTCCGAGCGCGGCATCAGCGACATCAACCCGGTCGCCCTCGCCCTCGGCATCGCCGCCGGCATCGGCATCGGCCTGATCCAGGTGCCGCTGCCCGGCGGCGGGACGTTCGCGCTCGGCGCCGCGGCCGGCACGCTCATCGTCGGTCTGATCCTCGGGCGCATCCGCCGGATCGGGCCCATCGTGACGACGCTGCCCTCGACGGCGGCGAACGTGCTGTCGGAGCTGGGCCTGCTGATCTTCCTCGCCTACGCCGGCACGAAGGCGGGCTCCCTCATCATCTCCGCGATCGCGTCGGGCGAGATCCTGCGACTGCTGCTGCTCGGCTTCGTCATCACCTCGATCGTCGTCGCCGGCACGTACCTCGTCGCGCGGCACGTGATGCGCACCGGCGGCACCCGCCTGTCGGGGGTGGTGGCGGGCACCCTCACCAACCCCGCGCTGCTGGCGTTCGCGAACATGCGCACCGACTACGACATGCGCGTGGCGCTGGCGTACACGTTGGTGTACCCCGCGGCGATGGTGGTGAAGATCCTGCTGGCGCAGGTGCTCGTCACGCTGTGACGGCGATGGCCGGTCAGCGGTCGATGGCGGCGTGCACTCTGCGGGCCATCTCGGCGGCCGGCATGCGCTTGGGGAAGACGGCGACCACGACGTCGTCGTCGGCGGGGGGCGAGGACTCGGCCACGCCGAAGCGCTCCCGCACGTCGTCGAGCGCCGCGCGCAGCACCGTCACCGGCACCCGCTTGGTGCCCCGCAGCAGCTGGCGCAGCACGTGGTTGTGCACGGCGGTCGCGAGTGCGGCGAAACCGACGGCGTCGATGGGGTCGAGGTCCGGCAGGGCACCCCGCAGGTAGTCGTCGAACAGGCGCTCGTAACGGAAGACCGTCACGATCTCGCGGTCGCGCAGCGCGGGCACCTCCCGCACCACGGCGTAGCGGCGGCGGGCGAGGTCGGGGTCGGCCGAGAAGTGGCGGTACGCCAGGATCGACGCGTCGCACACCGCCTGCCACGGGTCGGCGTGCTCCCGCGCCAGGAACTCCCGCAGGCGCTCGAGCAGCAGCTCGTGGTCGGCGAAGACGACGTCGTCCTTGCCGCCGAACTGCCGGAAGAAGGTCGACCGCGACACTCCCGCGGCCTGCGCGATCTGCTCCACCGACGTCGCCTCGAACCCCTGCGCGGCGAACAGATCCAGCGCTGCGGCGACCACGGCGGTGCGTGCGGCGGTCGGTGCGGCGGTGTCGCTCATGTCAACGGAGCCTACTCGGCGGCCCTGTCAACCCGGTTGAGACGGGCAGCCCCTGCCCGTTTGAGTGGAGCGATGACGTCGCTCTGGATGCCGCACCCCCGCCCTGCCGCCGCCACGCCGTTCACCCCGGGAGCCCACCACGACGTCGTCATCGTCGGCGCCGGGCTCACCGGCCTGTGCACCGCGGTGCTCCTGGCCGTCGACGGCTTCGACGTGTGCGTCGTGGATGCCGGCGAGGTCGCGTCGGGGGCGAGCGGCAACAACACCGGCAAGGTGTCGCTGCTGCAGGGCAGCGTGCTGTCCACCCTCCGGGCCCATCACCCCGCCGCCCTCGTGCGCGCCTACGTCGAGGCCAACCGCGACGGGCAGGAGTGGCTGCTGGCATTCGCGGATGCCGCCGGCATCCCCCGCACCACCCACACCGCCTTCTCGTACGCCCACACCGCCGACGGGGCGGACACGGTGGACCAAGAGCACGCCGCCGCACGCGAGGCGGGGCTGCCGGTGCGCATCGCCACGGCCGCCGACACCGGGGAACTGCCCTTCCCGCCCTCCCGTGCCGTCGCCCTGGAGGACCAGAGCGCGCTGGACCCCGCCGCGCTCACCGCGGCGCTCGCCGCGGCGTTCGTCGCCGCCGGCGGGACGCTGCACACGGGCGTGCGCGCGACCGGACTGTCGGTGCTGCCCCGGCCGACGCTGCGCACCCGGGCAGGCGCGCTCACCGCCGAGCAGATCGTGCTGGCCACCGGCACCCCGATCGTCGACCGAGGGCTGACCTTCGCCAAGGTCAGTGGCAGCCGGTCGTACTGCGTCTCCTTCCAGACCCCCGGCGCCGTGCCGCAGGGGCTCTACCTGTCGGTGGACGGCCCCAGCCGTTCGCTGCGCCCGGTGGATGCCGACGGGTCGCGGCTGATCGTCGGCGGCAACGGGCACCCGGTGGGGCGCGTCGACTCCGAGCGGCATCAGGTGGACGACCTCATCGCGTGGACGCAGCAGCACTTCCCGGGCGCCGAGCCCACCCACCGCTGGTCGGCGCAGGACTACACCTCCCACAACCTCGTGCCCTTCGTCGGCGCGCTGCCACGCGGTCTCGGCCGGGTGCGCTTTGCCACCGGTTACGCCAAGTGGGGGCTGACCAATGCGCCCTGGGCGGCACTGCGGCTCGCCGCGGAGATCCGCGGGCAGGCCCGCGAGGAGCTGCCGCGGTGGATGACGATGATCGGCACCCGCCTCACGATGCCGGGCGACCTCGCCCGCGGTGCCGTCGAGAACGCGCGGGTCGCCGGTGCCGCTGCCCGCGGTTGGCTCGCCGCCGAGCGGCAGGCGGTGCCGGTGGTACAGCCCGCCGAGGGGCAGGGCGTCGTCGCCCAGCGCGGCGGGGCGCCGGTGGCGATCTCCACGGTGGGTGGCCGGACCCGCGCGGTGAGCGCGGTGTGCTCCCACCTCGGCGGCGTGCTGTCGTGGAACGACGCCGAGTGCACGTGGGACTGCCCGCTGCACGCGTCGCGGTTCGCCCCCGACGGCACCCGGCTCGAGGGACCGGCCGTGCGCGACCTGCCCGCCGTTCCGCGCCGAACCGACGCTCCCGGGCGCGGGTAGTAGGCTGTGGGACTGGTCGATCTCTCGATATCGAGATTCTTTTCGACACCCAAACCCACCGTCGCCCAGCGAAGGATTGCACGTGGATCTGTACGAGTACCAGGCACGAGACCTATTCGAGAAGTACGAGGTGCCGGTGCTCGCCGGCATCATCGCCGACACCCCTGAGGAGGCGAAGGCAGCGGCCGAGAAGATCGGCGGGCTCGTCGTCGTCAAGGCTCAGGTCAAGACCGGCGGTCGCGGCAAGGCGGGCGGCGTGAAGGTCGCCAAGACCCCCGACGACGCCTACGCCGCAGCCCAGGCCATCCTCGGTCTCGACATCAAGGGCCACGTCGTCAAGCGCGTCATGGTCGCCGCGGGCGCCCGCATCGCCAAGGAGTACTACTTCTCGGTGCTGCTGGACCGCGCGAACCGCTCCTACCTGAGCCTCGCGAGCGTCGAGGGCGGCATGGAGATCGAAGAGCTCGCCGTCGAGCGCCCCGAGGCCCTCGCCCGCGTGGCGGTGGACCCCCTCACCGGCATCGACCAGGCCAAGGCGCTCGAGATCGCTCGCGCCGCCGGCTTCGACGAGGAGCTGGCCCCGCGCGTGGCCGACGTCTTCGTGAAGCTCTACGCCGTGTACAAGGGTGAGGACGCGACCCTCGTCGAGGTCAACCCGCTCGTGCTCACCGAGGAGGGCGAGGTCGTCGCGCTCGACGGCAAGGTCTCGCTCGACGAGAACGCCGACTTCCGTCACCCCGGGCACGCGCTGCTGGAGGACAAGTCCGCCGCAGACCCGCTCGAGGCCAAGGCCAAGCAGAACGACCTCAACTACGTCAAGCTCGACGGCGAGGTGGGCGTCATCGGCAACGGTGCGGGCCTGGTGATGTCGACGCTGGACGTCGTCGCGTACGCCGGTGAGAACCACGGTGGCGTCAAGCCCGCCAACTTCCTCGACATCGGCGGCGGCGCGTCGGCCGAGGTCATGGCCGCGGGCCTGGACGTCATCCTCGGCGACGCGCAGGTCAAGAGCGTGTTCGTCAACGTCTTCGGCGGCATCACGGCGTGCGACGCCGTGGCCAAGGGCATCGTCGGCGCACTCGCCGAACTCGGCGCCAGCGCCTCCAAGCCGCTCGTGGTGCGCCTGGACGGCAACAAGGTCGAAGAGGGTCGCGCGATCCTCCGCGACGCCGCCCACCCGCTGGTCACCCTGGCCGACACGATGGACTCCGGCGCCGACAAGGCCGCCGAGCTCGCCAACGCCTGAGATCCGAAAAGGAAACTGATATGTCGATCTTCCTCAACAAGGATTCCAAGGTCATCGTCCAGGGCATCACCGGCGGCGAGGGCACCAAGCACACCGCCCTCATGCTGAAGGCCGGCACCCAGGTCGTCGGCGGCGTGAACGCCCGCAAGGCCGGCACCACCGTGATGCACACCGCCGCCGACGGCTCGCCCGTGGAGCTTCCCGTGTTCGCCTCCGTCGCCGAGGCGATGAAGCAGACCGGTGCCGACGTGTCGATCGCGTTCGTGCCGCCCGCCTTCACGAAGGACGCGATGGTCGAGGCCATCGACGCCGAGATCCCGCTCCTGGTCGTCATCACCGAGGGTGTTCCCGTCGGTGACACCGCCGAAGCGTGGGCGTACGCGCAGAGCAAGGGCAACACGACCCGCATCATCGGACCGAACTGCCCCGGCATCATCACCCCCGGCGAGTCGCTGGTGGGCATCACGCCCGCCAACATCACCGGCAAGGGCCCCATCGGCCTCGTCTCGAAGTCGGGCACCCTGACCTACCAGATGATGTTCGAGCTGCGCGAGATCGGCTTCTCGACCGCCATCGGCATCGGCGGCGACCCGATCATCGGGACGACCCACATCGACGCCCTCGCGGCGTTCGAGGCCGACCCCGAGACCAAGGCGATCGTGATGATCGGCGAGATCGGCGGCGACGCGGAAGAGCGCGCGGCCGAGTTCATCAAGGCCAACGTCACCAAGCCGGTCGTCGGCTACGTCGCGGGCTTCACCGCCCCCGAGGGCAAGACCATGGGCCACGCCGGCGCCATCGTCTCCGGCTCGGCGGGCACCGCCCAGGCCAAGAAGGAGGCCCTCGAGGCCGCCGGCGTCAAGGTCGGGAAGACTCCGTCCGAGACCGCGACGCTCATGCGCGAGATCATCGCCGCGCTGTAATCCACGGCGCAAGACGAGGGGGTGGATGCCGCGGCATCCACCCCCTTCGTCGTACCCGCCCGGGTCAGACCGCCTGCGGCCCGCCGCGTCGGCCCGGTGCCTGCTGCGGCGGACGCGTCAGCGCGTCCACGAGCTGCGAGTCGATCTCGGTGAACGCCTCGGCGACGGCTCGGGCCTGCTCCTTGAGCGCGTTGACCTCCTCGATGAGCTCACGCCGGGTGTCGTCCCACTTGCCGGCGAAGTCGTCGGCGGCGTCGGCGAGTTCGCGCACCGGGATGGCGGCGGCCAGGCGCTCGGCATCGGCCTGAGCCGACTCCAGCCGGCGCACGATCGTCGCCAGGTTGGTCGAGACCTGTCCGACCTCGTCGAGGTCGATCTTCAGCCGTCCAGACATGTCGTCCCTCTCTCACTCGTCCGGCACGGTGCCGATGGCCCGCGCCAAGGTGTCGTAGTCCTCATGCAGCGTCTCGAACCTGGCGAGATCGGGGTCGCCGGCGATCATCAGCACGTCGCGGTCGGGCAGTCGCCATAGCCAGTGCGTCACGACGGTGATCGCCCCGGTCTCGTCGGCGACGTGGCGCGTGGCCGACAGGCCGGGCCCGAGCCGCCCGTCTTCGAAAGGCACGATCTGCACCTCCCGCACCGCCGCGGGGTCGTGCACGCCCAACATCTGCTCAGCGCTGACCTCGTCCGCGCGGGCCAGCTCGTAGATGCTCGCGATCCCGAGCGCCTCGTGCGGCCGCGAGAAGTAGGCGAAGCGGTGCTCGTCCTCGTCGACGCCGCGCGCGAGCCCCTCGGCCGTCGCGGCGATCCACTCGCGCATGGGCTCGTCGTAGCGGTACGCCTCGGCGAGGGCTCCGGCCAGGGCGTCGCGCCACTGCTCGATGCTCGCGAAGCCCTCCCACGGCCACGCCCCCGGCACGTACAGCCAGAGGTCCTGGTCGAAGTCAACCTGCAGGGTCATCGCTCTCCTTCGGAGTCGGGCCAGGTCAGCGCGTCGAGCATCGTGGTCACCAGGAGCGTCAGCGCCTCGGTCACGGGGGCGTACTCGGGCACGGCCAGGCCCGAGATCGACGCGAAGGCGACGAGGTGGGCGTCGTGGCCGGGGACACGCCAGACGTAGTCGATCGTCCGCAGCAGCACGACGGACTCCGCGTCACCGCCGGTCGGCGGTGCGATGTCGTGGATGCTGCGGCGCGCGGGGCCGGCATCGGTCTGCACCTGCTCGCCGCCCGGCGGCAGCTGCGGGTCGTCGGCGGGGACATGGCTGAGGACGACGGCGGTCGACACCGGCACCTGCCAGGGGATCCCCATCGGCAGGGCCGCAGCGAAGCCGCCGGCGCCGCGGGCGTCGTCGAGCACTGCCGCCAGCGCCCGCTCCAGCTCGTGCACGAACGGGCCGATGCTGTAGCGCGGCCCGCTCTCCCACGCGCCCGAGAACGCGGTGCGGGCCGTGGCCGCGTTGTCGTCCGTGACGGGGAACAGCTCCCATGCCGGCGGGAGGATGATGCGGGGCCGGGGCAGGACGGTCGTCGCGCCCACGGGGGCGCTCACCGGCGGCGCTCGCCGGGCAGGCGGCCGGCACGCAGGTCGATGGCGTCGCGGATGAACTCGATCGCCCCTCGCACCCCGAACACGACCATCGCCAGCAGGAAGAGGCCACCGGCGCCGAGCACGAGCCACATCTGCTCTCCGCCGAAGGCGACCGAGGCGGTCAGCGCCGTCATCAGGCCGACGGCGCTGATGATGCTCATGTCGGAGCGGGCGCCCCAGAAATACGAGGGGAAGCGGGCGGGAAAGGGCCAGGTGATCACAGTCAGGGCGAGCATGCCCAGCGCCGGCAGCCACAGCAGCCAGAACGGCGGCTGGAACAGGGGGTAGCCGGGGCCGGCGCCGAGGATGCCGCGGTCGACCGGCACGGTGCCCTGCGCGAGCCCGATGACCGAGACGGCGAGCAGCGGCAGCATGCCGAAGGCCACGATCCCCATGCCGCTCCAGAAGAACACGCGGCCGGTGAGCACCTCCCGCCGGGACTTCGGCGCGCGGCGCTTGCGGCGGCGTGCGGCGGCGGTGCGTCCGGCGGCCTTGCGGGGGCGGCCGGTGGCGGGGGAGGAGGTCGTCGCGCGATCGGTCACGCTAAGACCCTACTTTCCAGGACGTGCGCTCCTTGACGTCCTGCCAGCCGTCGGCGAGGGAGTCGACCACGGCGCTGACGGGATTGTCGGGAAGCGCCCGCTCCAGCGCGCCGGAGATCGGCGGGCCGAAGGTCTCGAGGGCGGTGTTGGGCATCGACACGGCGGTGCGCACACCGAAAGCCAGCTTGATGCGCTGCATCTCGGCGTGACCCATCTGCAGGAGGATCTTGTCCAGCGGCCCGCCGGCGCCGGCTTGGGAACGCGACGCCACGCGCAGGAAGTGCGCGTTGGACACGCCCTTGGCTCCGTTGACCTCCCACGCCCACTTCACCGACGGCAGCTTCACGGGACCGATGCTCAGGCCGTTGCGCCCGCGCAGCACGCCGTTGAAGCTGCCGGTGACCGAGCGCAGCGGCGAGCGGTGCCCCTGTGCGGCCAGCCGCGCCACGCGCGTGCCCTTGAGCGCGTTCATGACGCCGCCCAGTGCCCGCGTCGCGACGGCGGCGACGCCGAAGGTGGCCACCGTGATCAGGTCGACGGCGAAGTCGATCCACGAGATCTGCCCCGTGGCGGCCAGGACGAGGCTCAGCCCCGCCGTCAGAGCGGCCGCCGCCAAGGCGAAGGGCACCAGCACGGGGATGAAGAAGCTCAGCACCGACAGCACCGCCGTCACCGTGCGCAGCACGGAGTGGATCGCCTTGAGGATGCCGGCGTTGTCGGCCACCCAGCCCGCGAAGTCGTCCCACACGCCGTCGTTGAGCCCGTCGCCCTTGATCGCGTCGCGCATGCGCTCCGCCGCGGCGGTACCGGCGCTGCGCAGCCGCGTCACGACCTGCGTGAAGCGGGCCTGTGCGTCGGCGGCCGCTGCCGTCTGAGCTCCCTGGCGCTGCGACAGCACGAGCAGATGGCGGTTGAGGTCCACCGCGACCAGGGGGTCGGTGGTGCGCTGCCGCTCGTCGCGGTGGTGCTCGATCTCGCGCTCGTAGCGGGCCTGGGCGGCCTCGGCCTCGGCGTGGGCCTGGACGAGGCGGTCCGCCTCACGCTGCGCGCTCTCCAGCTCGGTCGCGAAACCGCTGAGGGCGCTGCCGGCTTCGCGGTACCGGTTCTCGAGGGTCGCCAGACGCGAGGCCACCTGATCGGCGTTCTCGGCGAGTTTGTCCAGCGCCTTGCTCTCATGGCGACCGGTGTCGGCGATGGCGGTGCGCAGACCCTCGACCGCCTCCAGGATGGTGTCGGCCGTCATCGTGAACCGGTTCGCGCGGCGTGACACGGTGCCAGGGTCCCCGGGAATCGGGGCGATCCGATCCGGCAGGTGCAGGGCCATCGCGTACTCCTTCGGGTGGGGGCTTCCGGATCTCATCCTATGAACCGGCTGATACTCCGCGATGGGCAGAACTCCCCATCGCGGTTAGCCTGAGGGCATGGCGATCACGGGTGATTATCTGCCGAGCACGTCCGAGTGGGCACGCACGCAGGCCGAGAAGTACGAGGTTTCCGGCGGGACGGAGGCGAACACGCTGCGCGGCGTGCCGATCATCGTGCTCACCTCCGTCGGCGCGAAGACCGGGGGCCTGCGCAAGACCGCGCTCATGCGGGTGGAACACGACGGTCGGTACGCGGTCGTCGCCTCCAAGGGCGGAGCCCCCGAACCGCCGGCGTGGTACGCGAACGTGCGCAAGAACCCGCACGTGATGCTGCAGGACGGCGCCGAGCGGCGCGAGTACCTCGCCCGTGAACTCGACGGCGACGAGTACGACCTGTGGTGGCAGCGCGCGACCGAGGTGTGGCCCGACTACGACGCCTACCAGCAGAAGACCGACCGGCGCATCGCCGTGTTCGTGCTGGAGCCCGTCGAGGGCTGAGCGGCGCTCCGCGCGCCTGCCCAGCCCTCGCGCAGGACGATCAGGCCAGCAGCGCCTCGATGGGGCCGCGGGCGAAGAACACCACGAAGCCGGCTGCGACGACCCACAGCAGCCAGTGCACCTGACGGGCCTTGCCCGACAGGGCGTTGATGAGCACCCAGCTCACGAACCCCGCGCCGATGCCGTTGGCGATCGAGTAGGTCAGCGGCATGACGGTGACCGTGAGGAACACCGGCAGCAGGACGTTGAAGTCCGCGAAGTCGATGTTCTTGATCTGAGCGAGCATCATGGCACCGACCAGCACCAGCGCCGCGGCGGCGATGAAGCCGGGGACGAGGCCGGTGACGGGGGTCACGAACATCGCCAGCAGGAACAGCACGCCGGTCACGACGTTCGCCAGGCCCGTGCGGGCGCCCTCGCCGATGCCGGAGCCGGACTCGACGAACACGGTGGCCGACGACGACGACGTCGCGCCGCCGACGACGGCGCCGACGCCCTCGACGATGAGCGCCGACTTGATGCGCGGGAAGTCGCCCTTCGCATCGGCGAGGTCGGCCTCCTTCGCCAGGCCCGTCATGGTGCCCATGGCGTCGAAGAAGTTCGTGAACACCAGCGTGAACACGAACATCAGCAGCGCGACGAACCCGACCTTGCCGAGGTCGAAGCCGAAGTCGACGGCGCCGACCAGGCTCAGGTCGGGGAGGGCGAACAGGCCGCCTGCGAGTCCGAAGTCGGCGACGGGCGTGAAGATGTTGACGATCGCGGCGAGGACCGTGCCGGCGACGAGGGCGATGAGGATCGCCCCCTTCACCTTGAGGGCGATGAGGATGCCGCCCAGGAGCAGGGTGACGACGAACAGCAGTGTGTCGACCGTCGCGATCGACCCTGCCGTGCCGAGCTCGAGGGGCGTGCCGCCACCGGTGTTCACGAATCCGGCGTTCACGAAGCCGATGAACGCGATGAACAGGCCGATGCCGACCGTGATCGCGAGCTTGAGCTGCACGGGCACGGCGTCGAAGATCATCTTGCGCAGGCCCGTGGCCGCCAGCAGCACGATGATGAGGCCGTTGATGATCGTGAGGGCCATCGCCTCGCCCCAGGTCACCTGTCCGACGACCGAGAACGCGAGGAACGCGTTGATGCCCAGGCCCGCGGCGAATGCGAACGGCAGGCGGGTGACGATGCCGAAGAGGATCGTCATGAACCCGGCCGTCAGGGCGGTGCTCGCGGCGACCGCGGCGGGGTTGAGGACCTCGCCCGTCACGTCGGGGGTCGACAGGATGATCGGGTTCAGGATGACGATGTAGGCCATCGTCACGAACGTGACGAGACCACCGCGCACCTCGGCGCCGATGGTCGAGCCTCGTCTGGTGATCTCGAAGAAGCGATCCAACCCGTTGCGGGGTTCGGAATCGGTGCGGGCGGGAGCGGGTGCGGGCGCAGTCATGGGTTCCTCCAGCAACCAAACTTAGTGGTCCGGCCGGGGTCCCCCGGTGCGCCGGGTCGGTGCCCGCTTCGCGCGTAGGTAGGGTCGACAGCGCATGAACCGCCTCCTCGTCGCCGTCCTCGCCGCTTTCGACGCCCTCCTCGCCGTCGCCGTCGGCCTCGTCACCGCGCTCGCGCCGCTCACGCTGCTGTGGATCTTCGGCTTCGGCGCCGAGGCGTCGTGGGCCGGACTCTGGCCCGCCGCGGGCCGGGTCTGGCAGCTCGGCCACCTCGTCCCCCTCGCGGTGACCCTGCCGGAGGAGTTCACGGTGCCCGCCGGCATCGATGCCGCCGCGGCATCGTTCACGGTGTCGCTCGCCCCTCTCGCGCTGGCCGTGTTCACGGCCGTCTTCGCCGCCCGCTCGGGCGCGCGCGCCGCCACGGCGGGCGCCTGGCTCAGCGGCGTGCTCTCCGGCACGATCGTGATCGCGGCCGCAGCGACCGGGGTCGCCCTGACCACCGGCAACGACATCGCCGCGGTGCAGCTGTGGCAGGCGGTGCTGTACCCCGTGCTCGTGTTCGCCCTCCCGGCCCTCGGCGGCGCGCTCGCGGTGGCCTGGCGCACCGGCGACGACGGCATGGTCGATGCGGTGCGCAACGCCTTCGCCCGCCGCGGCGGGTCATGGGTCGAAACCCCCGGCCTCATCGCGCGCGGCACCGCGGTGGTGCTCGCCGCGCTCGTCGGCGTCGGCGGGCTCGTCGTCGCCTTCGCAGTGTTCGCGGGCTTCGCGCGGATCGTCGCCCTGTTCCAGGCGGGGCAGGTCGACGTGCTCGGCGCCGCGGTGCTGACCCTCGGGCAGCTGGCATACCTGCCGACCTTCGTGATCTGGGCGATCTCGTTCGTCGCCGGGCCCGGATTCTCCCTCGGCGTGGACACGGTCGTCTCGCCCGTCGGCACCCAGGTGGGCGTGCTCCCCGGTGTTCCGGTGTTCGGAGCGGTCCCCGAGTCGACGTCGTCGTGGCTGCTGCTGCTGGCGCTCGTTCCGGTGGCCGCCGGCGTGCTGGCCGGCTGGATCGCCCGCTCCCACCTCGTGCGTCACGCCGAAGCCACCGGCGGACGCGACCGCATGTCGGTGCGCGCGGTGGTCGCCGCGGGCATCACGGTCGCCTCGGCGGGTGCCGCTGCGGTGCTCGCGCTCGCCGCGTCCGGCTCGATCGGCCCCGGGGCCCTCGCCGTCGTCGGTCCCGCGCCCGGCCCGATGGCGCTCGCGGTGGGGCTGGAAGTCGCCCTCGGCGCCGCGATCGTGCTGCTGTCGCCCCGTGGCCATGACGACCACCATGACGACCACCACGACGACCACGGGCACGACGACGGAGTGCGTGTCGGCCCTGCGCCCGCGCCCGGTGCGCCCGTCATCGCGCCGCCGATGCTGTGGGATGCCGACCTCGCCCGACCGGCGACCGAGCCGGTGGTCGTGGTGGGCGACGGCACCGGGTCGCCCACCGAACCCATCGTCGTGGTGGCCGAGCCCGCTGACCTGCCGGCCGCACCCGAGCCCACGGGCGGGCAGGCCCCGCCGGAGCCCGGGGAGGACGATCCCCGCGCGCCGGTAGACTGACCGCGTGCTCACGGTCGCCGTCCTCATCTCGGGTGCCGGGTCGAACCTCCGGGCCCTCCTCGAGGCCGCGAGCGACCCCGCCTTCCCCGCCCGGGTCGTCGTCGTCGGCGCCGACCGGGAAGCCTCGGGTCTCGCGCACGCCGAGGAGTTCGGCATCCCGAGCTTCGTCATCCCGTGGCGCGGCGCCGACGAGCGTGCGGCGTGGGGCGACGAGCTGCTGGAGCAGCTGGACGTCTGGAAGCCGGACCTCGTCGTGCTGAGCGGCCTCATGCGCCTGCTGCCGCCCGCGGTCGTCGCCGCCTGGTCGCCGCGGCTCATCAACACCCACCCCGCCTACCTTCCGGAGTTCCCGGGCGCCCACGGTGTGCGCGACGCGCTGGCCGCCGGCGCCACCCGGACCGGCGCGAGCGTCATCGTCGTCGACGACGGCGTCGACTCCGGCCCGATCCTCGCCCAGGAGCGCGTCAGCGTGCTCCCCGGCGACGACGAGCATTCCCTGCACGAGCGCATCAAGCCTGTCGAGCGGCACCTGCTGATCGACGTCGTCCGCCGCATCGCCACCGGCGAGCTGGATCTCGCCGCGGCATCCACCACCTGACCTACCCGGAGGAGTTCTCCATGGCCGGCCCGAGCCACGACCCGTCCCTCTATCGCCACCGCGACACCATCCCGGTGCGCCGCGCCCTCGTCTCGGTGAGCGACAAGACCGACCTGCTGGTGCTGGCCGCGGCCCTCGCCGACGCGGGGGTGGAGATCGTGTCGACCGGTTCGACGGCGGCGACCATCCGCGACGCCGGGTACGCCGTCACCGACGTCGCCGCGGTCACCGGCTTCCCCGAGTCGCTCGGGGGCCGCGTCAAGACGCTGCACCCGAGCGTGCACGCCGGCCTTCTCGCCGACCTGCGCCTGGAGGACCACGAGCGCCAGCTCACCGAGCTCGGCATCGCGCCCTTCGAGCTCGTCGTGGTCAACCTCTACCCGTTCGTCGAGACCGTCGCCTCCGGTGCGCAGGGCGACGACGTGGTCGAGCAGATCGACATCGGCGGCCCCGCGATGGTGCGCGCGAGCGCGAAGAACTTCGCCAACGTCGCCATCGTCGTCTCACCCGAGTCCTACCCCGCCGTGCTCGAGGCCATCGCCGCGGGCGGCACCTCGCTCGTGCAGCGCCGCGAGCTCGCCGCGCGCGCCTTCGCCCACACCGCCGCATACGACCGCGCCGTGTCGACCTGGTTCGCCGAGGAGACCCTCGCCGAAGAGGGCGACCTGCCCGAGCACCTCACCATCCGCGCCGAACGGCTGGAGACCCTCCGCTACGGGGAGAACTCCCACCAGCGCGCCGCCCTGTACTCCCGCGCCGGCGGCCACGGCATCGCGCAGGCGACGCAGCTGCAGGGCAAGGAGATGTCGTACAACAACTACGTCGACGCCGATGCGGCGCTGCGCGCGGCATTCGACCTGGTCAAGCCCGCCGTCGCCATCATCAAGCACGCCAACCCGTGCGGCATCGCCATCGCCGCACCGCAGGCGCTCGACCCGATCGCCTCGGCCCACCTGCGCGCCCACGAGTGCGACCCGGTGTCGGCCTTCGGGGGCGTCATCGCCGCCAACCGCACCGTGACGCTGAAGATGGCCGAGAACCTGCGCGACATCTTCACCGAGGTCATCGTCGCCCCCGACTTCGAGCCGGAGGCGCTGGAGGTGTTCCGGCTGAAGAAGAACCTGCGGGTGCTGCGCCTGCCGGTGGACTGGCGCCAGGAACCCATGGATGTGCGGCTCGTGTCGGGCGGACTGCTGCTGCAGGACGCCGACCGGTTCCCCGCCGAGGTGGAGTCCCTCGTCGACGGCTGGCAGCTCGTCACGGGGGAGCGCCCCGCCGACGAGGACCTCATGAACCTGTCGTTCGCGTGGAAGACCTGCCGCGCGGTGAAGTCCAACGCGATCGTGCTGGCCAAGGCCTCGGCCACGGTCGGCATCGGCATGGGCCAGGTCAACCGCGTCGACTCGTGCCGGCTGGCGGTGGAGCGCGCGGGCGACCGCGCGGCCGGATCGGTCGCGGCATCCGACGCGTTCTTCCCCTTCGCCGACGGCGTGCAGGTGCTGCTGGATGCCGGGGTGCGCACGATCATCCAGCCCGGCGGCTCGGTGCGCGACGAAGAGGTCATCGACGCGGTGCGCGCCGCGGGCGCGACGATGTACTTCACCGGCGAGCGTCACTTCTTCCACTGACCGCCCGTCGCTGCCGAGTGAGCATTCGCGCTGCCGAGTGAGTATTCGCGGCGCCGAGTGAGTATTCGCGGAATCGGTCACGCGGTCGGCCGGCCGTATTCCTCCAGCCAGCGCAGCCAGACTTCGCTGACGGTGGGGTACGCCGGCACCGCGTGCCACAGGCGTGTGAGCGGCACCTCGCCGACGATCGCGATGGTCGCCGCGTGCAGGAGCTCCGCCACATCGGGGCCGGCGAAGGTGGCGCCGATCAGCACACCGCGATCGAGGTCCACGATCGCGCGGGCCTGCCCGCGGTAGTCGTCGGAGTGCACCGAGGCCCCGGCGACCCATGCCAGGTCGTAGTCGAGCACGCGGATGCGGTGCCCGGCGGCGGTGGCCGCTTCGGCGGTGAGGCCGACCGAGGCGATCTCGGGGTCGGTGAAGGTGACCTGCGGCACGTGCGCGTGGTCGGCGGTAGCGACGTGCGCACCCCAGGGCGCGTCGTCGACGGTGGCCCCGGCTGCGCGGGCGGCGATGACATCGCCGGCCGCGCGCGCCTGGTACTTGCCCTGGTGGGTCAGCAGCACGCGCCCGTTGACGTCGCCGACGGCGTAGAGCCAGTCGGTGCCGCGCACGAGCATGGTGTCGTCGACGTCGAGCCAGCCGCCGGGAGTGAGCCCGACGGCGTCGAGGCCGAGATCGGTCGTGCGCGGGGTGCGGCCGGTGGCCACGAGCACCTTCTCGGCGTGGACGAGCGCGCCGTCGGAGAGCTCCAGCGTCGCGCCCGCGATGCCGCTGCCGCCGCCGGCGCCGGTGCGCGCCGCGACCACCTCGACGCCGGTGCGCAGGTCCACGCCCGCCGCGGTGAGCGCGGCGGCGACGAGGTCGGCCGCGAACGGCTCGGCCGCACCCAGCAGACGCGACCGCACGAGAAGGGTCACCGCCGTGCCGAAGCCCGCGTACGCCGTCGCCATCTCGGCGGCCACGACCCCGCCGCCGACGATCGCGAGCGAGGCCGGCACCGACTCCGCGCTCGTGGCGTCGCGGCTCGTCCACGGCTCGATGTCCGCCAGGCCCGGGGTGTCGGGCAACAGCGCCGCCGACCCCGTTGCGACGACGACGGCATGTCGCGCGGTGAGGTCGATGTCGGTGCCGTCGGGGCTGGTCACCCGCACGCGGCGCGGGCCGGTGAGGGTGGCGTGGCCGCGGAGCAGGTCGATGCCCGCGCCCTCGAGCCACGCCACCTGAGAGTCGTCCGACCAGTCGTGGGTGATCCCGTCGCGACGGCGCAGCACAGCGGCGACGTCGATGTCGCCCGTGACCGCCTGGCGCGCGCCGTCCACTGCGCGCGCCGCGCGCACCGTGGCGGCGCTGCGCAGCAACGCCTTCGACGGCATGCAGGCCCAGTACGAGCATTCGCCGCCGACCAGCTCCGCCTCGACGATGACGGTGCGCAGCCCGCCCTGCACGGCGCGGTCGGCGACGTTCTCGCCCACAGCGCCCGCTCCGATGACCACGACGTCGTACTCGTGCTGGCTCATGCCCTGCAAACTATCCCGGCCGCCCCGCCCCGCCAACCGTCTGCCGGTGTGCGGGCCGCCGCTACACCCGCGACGATCGCGGCGCAAGGCCTTGAGCGGATGCCGGTCACGGGAGTTCCATCGATGACTAAACCGGTTTAGGTTCCACGACGGAGTGACGATGCCCAAGACCGCCCGCCCCACGATCGCCGATGTCGCGCGCCGCGCCGGCGTCAGCAAGGGGCTCGTCTCCTTCGCGCTGAACGACCGGCCGGGGGTCTCGCCCGACAGCCGCTCCCGCATCCTCGCGGCCGCCGACGAGCTCGGCTGGACGCCGAACGTGCGTGCCAGGTCTCTGAGCACCGGGCGATCCTTCGCCGGCGGGCTCGTCATCGCCCGCAGCACCGACGTCATCGACGCCGACCCCTTCTTCCCCTCTTTCATCGCCGGGATCGAGGACGCGTTCTCCGCCTCCGGTCAGGTACTGGTGCTGGCCGTTGCGACGTCCCGCCGGCAGGAGACCGAGATCTACCGCAGCCTCGCGGTGGATCAGCGCGTGGACGGCGTCATCCTCACGGACCTCCGCACGCAGGACGACCGCATCGCGCTCGTCGCCGACCTCGGGCTCACGGCGGTCACCCTGGGGCGGCCCACCGCACCGAGCCCCTTCCCCGCCGTCTGCGTCGACGACGGCGCCGGCATCGGTCACGCGGTGGCGCACCTGGTCGCACTCGGCCACCGCCGCATCGCGCATGTCGCGGGTCCGGACGGGATGCTGCACGCTCGGCGCCGTGCCGACGCCTTCCGCAGCGAGGTCGCGGCGGCCGGGATCGAGGGCACCGTGATCGCCACCGACTTCAGCGCTGCGGAGGGCGCAGCGGCGACCGGCGCACTGCTCGATGCCGCAGCACCGCCGACGGCGATCGTGTACTCCAACGATCACATGGCCCTCGCCGGGCTCGGCGTCGCGCGACGCCGCGGGCTGCGGGTGCCCGCAGACCTGTCCATCACCGGTTTCGACGACATCGAGCTCGGCCGCCTCCTCGACCCGGCGCTGACCACCGTGGGCACTGACGCCCGCAGCTGGGGGGCCGTCGCCGCGCGCACCCTCCTCGAAGCCGTCGACGGGTCCGCGGCGGAACATGTCGACCTCCCCGAACCCGCTCTCATCGTCCGCGAGTCCACCGGACCCGCGCCCCGCCCACCCGCGGCGTAGCCGCACACGATCAAGGAGCATGACATGCAACGACGCATCCTCATCACCGCAACGGCAGCCGCCGGCATCCTCGCGTTGACGGCCTGCTCGGGCGGGGGCGGTGACGACGGCGCCGCCGAAGCCCGCGGCGACATCACCATCTGGTACTCCAACAACGAGGCGGAGATCGCGTGGGGGGAGCAGATGGTGGAGGCCTGGAACGCCGAGCACCCCGACGAGCAGGTCAAGGCGCAGGAGATCCCGGCGGGAGCATCCAGCGAAGAGGTGATCGGCGCGGCCATCACGGCGGGAAACGCCCCCTGCCTCGTCTTCAACACCTCACCGGCGGCCGTGCCGCAGTTCCAGAAGCAGGGCGGCCTGGTCAACCTCTCGGAGTTCGAGGACGGCGACGACTACATCACCGAGCGCAGCGGCGACATCGCCGAGCAGTACCGCTCGGAGGACGGCGACTTCTACCAGCTGCCGTGGAAGTCCAACCCCGTCATGATCTTCTACAACAAGGACATGTTCGCCCAGGCGGGCCTGGACCCGGAGAACCCGAGCCTGGCGACCTACGACGAGTTCCTCGACACGGCGCGCGCGCTCAAGACCGCGGGGGTGGCGTCGTATGCGATCAACCCCGCGCCGACGAGCGAGTTCTTCCAGTCGTGGTTCGACTTCTACCCCCTGTACGCCGCAGAGACCGGCGGCACCCAGCTCGTCGAGGATGGCGCGGCGACCTACGACAGCGAGGACGGCACCGCGGTGGCCGAGCTGTGGCGCACGCTCTACGACGAGGAGCTCGCCGGCCGCGAGCAGTACCAGGGCGACGCGTTCGCCGACGGCTACGCGGCGATGTCGATCGTCGGGCCCTGGGCCATCGCCGTGTACGGAGACGACGTGAACTGGGGCTCGGTGCCCGTCCCCACCGAGTCGGGGACGGCCGCGGAGGAGACCTGGACGTTCAGCGACGCCAAGAACGTCGGCATGTTCACCGCGTGCGAGAACCAGGCGACCGCCTGGGACGTGCTGAAGTTCGCCACGAGCGAGGAGCAGGACGGGATCTGGCTGGAGGAGACCGGCCAGATGCCGCTGCGGGAGGACCTCACCGGCACCTACGCGGACTACTTCGAAGCCAACCCCGCCTACGCCCGGTTCGGCGACCAGGCAGCGCGCACCGTGGAGGTGCCCAACGTCCCCAACTCCGTCGAGATCTGGCAGACGTTCCGCGACGGCTACTCCGAGTCGGTCATCTTCGGCGAGACCGAGGTGGCCGATTTCCTCAGCGACACCGCGGCACGCATCGACGAGCTCGCGGCCGGGAACTGACATGACCGTCGATCTCACCGCCGCCGCGGGCCCCGCCGGTGACGCGGCCGGTGCCGGCGGGGCGGGCCGGCCGTCGGCGGCGACCGACGACCGGCCGCCGACGCGGCGGCGGCGCCTGCTCGGGCCGCAGCCCCTCGGGCTGCTGTTCGCGACGCCGTACCTCGTGTTCGTGGTGCTGGTGTTCGCCTGGCCGATCGTCTTCGCGGTGTGGATGTCGTTCCAGGACTACTTCTTCGCCGCGCCCGGAGCCGAGGTCGATCGCCCGTTCGTGGGCTTCGACAACTACGCCGCGGTGCTCGCCGACCCCGACGTCTGGCAGTCCTTCCGCAACGTGGGCGTCTTCCTGGTCATCAACGTGCCGCTGACGGTCGTGCTGTCGATCGTGCTGGCGACGGCGCTGGACCGGGTCGTGCACGCGCGCACCTTCTTCCGCGTCAGCTTCTACGTGCCGTACGTGTCGGCATCCGTCGCCGTCGTGGCGGTGTGGCTGTTCCTCTTCTCGGAAGGGGGCCTGGTCAACAACCTGCTGGGCCCCCTCGCCCCGAGCCCGTCCTGGCTGATCAACAGCGCGCTGGCGATGCCGACGATCGCGCTGTTCGTCACCTGGAAGGGCCTGGGCTTCTACATCCTGCTCTACCTCGCCGCCCTGCAGAACGTGCCGAAGGAGCTCTACGAATCGGTCTCGGTCGACGGCGGTGGGCGCCTGCGGCAGTTCTTCTCGGTCACCGTGCCCAGCGTGCGGCCGGCCACCCTGCTGGTGGTGCTGCTGTCGACGATCACCGGGGCGAATCTGTTCACCGAGCCCTACCTGCTCACCGGCGGCGGCGGCCCGAACGGCGCCTCGGCCACACCGGTGCTGCTGATCTATCAGCGGGGCATCGAGCAGGGCAACCCCGACGTCGCCGCGGCCATCGGGGTGATGCTCATCATCCTCGTGCTGGGCCTGGCCGCGCTCCAGCGCAAGCTCGTGGGGGGTGAGGAGTCGTGAAGCGGATGCTGGGGAGCAAGGTCGCGCTGTACATCGCGCTGAGCCTCGGCGCGCTGGCCTCGCTCTTCCCCTTCTACTACATGGTCGTCGGCTCCCTGCAGACCGACGTCGACCCGACGCCCGCGGGCGCCTTCCCCGATCCCGCGAACCTCACCGTCGAGAACTACGTCGCCATCAACGACCGCATCAACCTGCTGCAGGGGCTCGCCAACTCGGGCATCTTCACGTTCGGGGTGCTGCTGGGCACGGCGGTGTTCGGCGTGCTGGCCGGTTACGCGCTGGCCGTGCTGAAATGGCGGGGGCGGGGAGCCACCTTCGCGCTGCTGCTGCTCGTGCAGGTCGTCCCGTTCCAGCTGCTCATGATCCCGCTGTACGTCATGATCGCGCGGGACTACGGCCTGTCCGACAGTTACCTGGGGATGATCCTGCCGTTCTTCATCAACTCCACGGCGGTCATCATCTTCCGGCAGTACTTCCTGCAGCTGCCGCCGGACCTGTTCAACGCGGCGCGCATCGACGGGGCGGGGGAGATCCGGCTGCTGTGGAACATCGCGCTCCCGCTCGTGCGCCCCGCGCTCGTCACGGCGGTGCTGCTGACGTTCATCGGCCCGTGGAACGAGTTCCTCTGGCCGTTCCTCATCACCAAGGAGGCATCGATGCAGCCACTGGCGGTCTCGCTCGCGAACTTCATCTCCAACATCGCCGCCTCCACCTCCAACCCCTTCGGCGCGATGATGGCCGGCGCGGTCGTGCTCGCCGCGCCCGCGGTGGGCCTGTTCATCCTGTTCCAGCGCTACTTCATCTCCAGCGACATCGGATCGGGGGTGAAGGGATGAGCGAGCCCGGATCACCGCCGGTGTTCCCCTATGCGCTGCGCCGGATGGGGATCGTGATGACCCCCGACCCCGACGACCCCCACGAGGCGGAGGGCGTGCTCAACCCGGGTTCGGGGCGCGGGCCGGACGGCGAGCTGTACCTGCTGCCGCGGCTCGTGGCATCCGGCAACGTCTCGCGCGTGGGGCTCGCGCGCGTGGTCGTGCGCGACGGCGTGCCGGTGGCCGTCGAGCGCGAGGGGATCGTGCTCGAACCCGACCGGGGGTGGGAACGCGGGGTGGGCAACGCCGGCGTCGAAGACCCCCGGACCACCTGGATCGACGCGCTCGGCCTGCACGTGATGACCTACGTGGCCTTCGGTCCGCTGGGGCCGCGCACCGCCGTCGCGGTGTCGGACGACCTGCGGGAGTGGCGGCGGCTCGGGCCGGTGCACTTCCGCTACGACGATGCGCTGGATGCCGATCTCAACCTGTTCCACAACAAGGACACCGTCTTCTTCCCCGAGCCGGTGACCGCCCCCGACGGCACCCTCGCACTGGCGGTGCTCCACCGGCCGATGTGGGACCTGGGGGAGACGAGACCCGGGCAGGGGGTGCAGGTGCCGGCCGGCATCGAGGACGAGCGGCAGTCGATCTGGATCAGCTACGTCCCCCTGGCCGCGGTGCACGACGATCTGTCGGCGCTCACCAGGTGGGAGCAGCACCGCTTCCTCGCCGGGCCGCAGTTCCCGTTCGAGCAGCTCAAGATCGGTGGCGGTCCGCCGCCGCTGCGGGTGCCCGAGGGGTGGCTCGTGCTCCACCACGGCGTCACCGGGGTGATCGAGAGTGCCTTCACGCCCCAGCACAACGTCAACTACGCCGCGGGCGGGCTGCTGCTGGACGCCGACGATCCGTCGCGGGTGATCGCGCGCAGCGCCGAGCCGCTGCTGGCCCCCGAGACCGAGGACGAACGCAGCGGGGTCGTGCCCAACGTCGTCTTCCCGACCGCGATCGAGGAGGTCGACGGCCGGCTGTTCGTGTTCTACGGCATGGCCGATTCGAAGATCGGAGTAGCCCTCCTCGAGCGCCTCGCCCCCGAGTGAGTATTCGCGCTCCCGAGTGAGTATTCGCGCTCCCGAGTGAGTATCCGCGTCCTGTGCACCGAAGGGAAAAACCATGGTCACGAGATCCAACATCCGTATGCGCAGCGCGGCGCTCCTCGTCGTCGCGCTCACCGCGACGACGCTGTCGGTGCCTGTCGCCGCCGCCGGTGCACCTGCCGCGCCCGCCACGTCTACCGTGCCGATCGCCGCCCCGCCGGCATCCGCTCTCACGAACCTCGCGCACCTCGACTTCCTGCTCGATGAGGCCACTCCTCCCGCGGGCGTCGCGGGGCACGACACCTACCGGCTCGAGGAGGAGCCGACGCTCGTCCTGCCCTGGGCTTACGCCGATGCCCGCGCCGGCGGCACCTTCGAGCGGGTGGGCGGCGGGCGGCTCGACCCCGCGACGGGGTACTGGGAGCAGGGCGCCTACAACGCCGACGACATCGCCCGCGCGGCGGTGGTGTACCTGCGGCACTGGCGGCAGACCGCGACGGCGTCGAGCCGGGAGAGCGCCTACGAGATGCTGCGCTCCCTGGCGTACCTGCAGACCGTCGACGGCCCCGACGCCGGCAACGTCGTGCTGTGGATGCAGCCTGACGGCACCCTGAACCCCTCCGGCATCCCCGCAGAGCTGCCCGACCCGTCCGACTCGGGACCGAGCTACTGGCTCGCCCGCACGATCTGGGCGCTCGGTGAGGGGTATGCCGCCTTCCGCGACGACGACCCCGCCTTCGCCGCCTTCCTCGAGGAGCGCCTGCTCCTGGCCGTCGACGCGGTCGACCGGCAGGTGCTCACCCGCTACGGGGAGTGGACCGAGGCCGACGGCATGCGGGTGCCGGCCTGGCTGATCGTCGACGGCGCGGATGCCTCGGCGGAGGCCGTGCTGGGCTTGGCGGCCCGTGTGGCCGCGCGACCCGACGACGACCGCAGCGCGCAGGCGCTGCGCGAGCTCGCCGAGGGCGTCGCGGCGATGAGCGCGGGCGACGAGCGCCGGTGGCCGTACGGCGCCGTGCTCCCGTGGGCGCAGTCGCGCAGCATGTGGCACGGGTGGGGTGCGCAGATGCCGGCGGCGCTCGCGATGGCATCCGACGCGCTCGATGACCCCGCGCTGCTCGAGCCGGCGGTGCGCGATGCCGCCGTGTTCACTCCGACGCTGCTCACCGCGGGCGGCCCGGACAACGGCTGGTTCCCGACGCCGGCGGACCGCGTGCAGATCGCGTACGGTGCGGACGCGCGCGTGCAGTCGCTCCTCGCGGTGCAGGCCGCCACGGGGTCGGACGGCTTCGGGGATCTCGCGGCCCTGCAGGCGGCGTGGTTCTTCGGGGCCAACCGGGCAGGCGGTGCGATGTACGACCCGGCGACCGGTGTGACCTTCGACGGCATCGCCGCCGACGGGACGATCAACCGTAACAGCGGCGCGGAGAGCACGATCCATGGACTGCTCACGATGCTCGCCCTCGACGCGCAACCCGCGCTCGCCGCGCGCGCGTCGAGCGTGGCCACGGTAGCCGAACGCGACGGACTCGCCCTCGTCGAAGCCGAGGCGGCGACCCAGACCGACGGCGAGCGGACGACGCCGGTGGCGTGGACCGGGGAATCGCTGTGGTCCGGCGGCGGTCTGACGTTGGATGCCGGCGAGCGCGCCGTCTTCCCGGTGGGCGGGGCCGCGACCGACCGCTGGGTGGAACCGGTGGTGTGGTCGGCGCCGGGCTCGCCCAGCACCTCGCGCTGGGCCGCGGGCAACCGGCCCATGGGGACGCTGTCGGAGGACGCGCCCGCGCAGGGCATCTCGCTCGTGCCGGGGGTGCTGCTGCCGCAGCTGCTGCCGCGCGTGCTCCCGGCCAACCGGTCGGAGGTGCGCGTGGACGTGGAGGCGGGGTCGCTCGAGCTGGACGCCCTCCTCGTGCGGCCGTTCGTCTCCACCCTCGTGCTGACCGGCGACGGTCGCACCGAGCTGGCGCATTCCGCCGGCGATCGACCGCAGCCGACCCGCATGGGCGAACCCGGGGTGACGTCCGTCGTGCGGGTGTACGGCGCGGACGGGGCGGTGCTGTTCGAGCGCGAGATCCGTGGCGAGCGCACGATCGTACTGCCGCCCGGTGCCTTCGCGATCGCGCAGTCGTGATGCCGGGGGCGGCACGGCCATGTCCGATTCCCGCGAGCCGACACGCTCGGACGGTGGCAGGCTGGGGGTATGGATGACACGCTGACCGGCTTCGACGAGCGCTATCGGGCGATCCACGCCCGCGACGCCCGCTTCGACGGGCAGTTCGTCACGGCGGTGCGCACGACCGGCATCTACTGCCGGCCGAGCTGCCCGGCGCGCACGCCCAAGCCCGGCAACGTGGAGTTCTACGCCACGAGCGCGGCCGCGCACGAGGCCGGATACCGCGCCTGCAAGCGGTGCCTGCCCGAGGCCGCGCCCGGATCGCCCGCGTGGGACCTGCGCGGCGACACCGCCGGACGCGCCATGCGCCTCATCGCCGACGGCGTGATCGAACGCGAGGGGGTGCCCGGCCTCGCCGCCCGGCTCGGCTATTCCAGTCGCCACCTCTCCCGGCTGCTCGCCACCGAGCTCGGCGCGGGCCCGCTGGCCCTGGCCCGCGCGCACCGCGCCCACACGGCGCGCATGCTGCTCGTGGGCACGGACCTGCCGGCATCCGACGTCGCCTTCTCGGCAGGGTTCGCCAGCGTCCGCCAGTTCAACGACACCGTGCGGGAGGTGTTCGGCATGTCGCCGAGCGCGCTGCGCGCTCGCCGCGGCGCCGCCGGCACCGGACCGGGCGCCGAACCCGGCGCGATCGATCTCGTGCTGCCGATGCGGGCGCCGTTCGACGCCGACGGTCTCTTCGCCTGGATGGCCGTCCGCGCCGTCGCCGGGGTCGAGACGGCGACGGCGACCTCGTTCGCCCGCACGCTCGCGCTCCCCGGTGGGCCGGCGTGGTTCCGGCTGCGCGCCGACCGCGGCCGCGTGCGGCTCGAGGCGCGGTTGACGCGGCTCGGCGACCTGCCCGTGCTCGTGGCCCGCGCCCGCCGGCTGTTCGACCTCGACGCCGATCCGGTGGCGATCGACGAAGCGCTCTCCCGGCATCCGGAACTCGCCGCCGCCGTCGCGGGCACCCCCGGCATGCGGGTCCCCGGCGCCGCCGACCCGCACGAGATGCTCGTGCGCGCGATGGTCGGCCAGCAGATCTCGGTGGCCGCCGCCCGCACCGCGCTCGTGCGGCTGACCGAGGCGCTGGGGGAGCGGGTCGCCGAGCACGAGGGCACCGATCGGCTGTTCCCCACGATGGCCGCCATCGCCGAACACGGGGCCGACGTGCTGCGCGGCCCCGCCGCCCGGATCCGAGCCATCACGGGAGCGGCGGCCCTCATGGCGACGGGGGAGCTGTCGCTGTCGCCGGGGGACGACGCCGCCGATCAGCGCGCGCGGCTGCTGGCGCTGCCCGGCATCGGGCCATGGACGGCCGACTACGTGCGCATGCGCGTCACCGGCGACCCCGACGTCGTGCTCCCGGGCGACGTGGCCGCGCGCGCGGGCGCCGCCCGGCTCGGCATCCCCGCCGATGCCGCCGGCCTCACCGCCTGGGCCGCCCGCACTGCTCCGTGGCGCAGCTACCTCACCGCCCACCTCTGGCGCGCCGCCCTGCAGCCGCCCCCGCCGCCCTCGCAGCCCCCGTCGCCCGCCGCCGCACCCGCTGCCCCCGCGACCGCTGTCGGAATTCAGGCTGCGGCCGCCGCGGCGGCACCCCCGACCCCCGAATCCGACGCTCCGCCGGAATTCCGACAGCCCCACCGAGGAGCCAGGCCATGACCGCACCCACCCCGTCCGCCACCATCCAGACGATCGACACCCCCGACGGCGCCTTCACCCTCATCACGGATGGTGCCGGCCGCGTGCTCGCGTCGGGGTGGACCGCCGACGCCGGGACGATGCTCGCCCGCATCCACCCCGCGCTGCGCCCCGACACCGTGCGCGAGGGGCAGACGGATGCCGCGACCGCCGTCGCCGCCTACTACGCGGGAGATCTCGCCGCGATCGACGCGGTCGAGGTCGCGCAGCGCGGCACCGCGCTGCAGCAGACCGGCTGGCGGGCGTTGCGCGCCATCGCCCCCGGCCGGCCGCTGACCTACACCGAGTTCGCCACGGAGATGGGCCACCCCCGCGCCGTGCGGGTGGCCGCGTCGATCTGCGCCCGCAACGCGCCCGCGCTGTTCGTCCCGTGCCACCGGGTGCTGCGCAGCGACGGCAGCCTGGGCGGGTTCGCCTGGGGGCTCGACGTCAAGCGCGCCCTGCTTGCACGCGAATCGGTCTGACCTGCAACCCGACGTGTTGCATCCAGCGAATTCTCAGGGATAGGCTGGTGGGCTCTCGCTCGTCGAGAGCTCCCCGCCCGCCGACCTCCAGGAGGAAGCCATGTTCCAGGCCGCCATCACCGCGAAGCCGATCGCGTTCCTCCCTGCCGTCGCACGCCTGTCCGCGCGAGTGGAGGGGTAGTCGCGGGGCACCGCGCACACCCTCTCCCGGGCGCATCCGCGCCCCTCGTGTCACAGGCCCGGCGGCACCCGTCCCGGCCCGAGCGTCGGCGACCGCGCGCCGTCGGCTCGACCCTCGCCCGGCACCCCGCCGCGCGCCGCCTCTCTTCTTCCGGCCGTCTTCCGGCCCGCACCGACTCCCACCCCCCTGAAGGATCATGACTTCCTCCGCTGCGAGACTCTCCACCCCGCGGGCGCTCCTGCGCCTGCTGCCGTTCGCCAAACCCGTGCTGCCCCGCCTCATCCTGGGGGCGGCCAGCGCCCTGGTGGCGAGCCTGCTGGCCCTGGCCATCCCGCTCGTGCTCGAAGCCCTCATCGACGGGCCGATCGCCTCGGGCGACATCACGCTGCTCATCTGGGGTTCCGTCGCGATCCTCGTGCTCGGCCTCGCGGAAGCGGCGATGGTGTGGCTGCGCCGCTGGTTCGTGCTGGGCCCGGCCACCCTCATCGAGTACGACCTGCGTCACGGCTTCTATGCGCGCCTGCAGCGCCTGCCGGTCGCCTTCCACGACCGCTGGCAGTCGGGGCAATTGCTCAGCCGCATGATGCAGGACATCAGCATGGTGCGCCGCTGGCTGGCCTTCGGTCTCGTGCTGCTGGTCGTCAACACGATCACGATCATCGTGGGGCTCGCGCTGCTGTTCAACTGGCACTGGCTGCTCGGCACCATCTTCCTCGTGTGCTCGGCGCCGCTGTGGTACGCCGGGTACCGGTTCGAGAAGACCTACGGCGTCCTCGCCCGGCAGAGCCAGGACCAGGCGGGCGACCTCGCCACCTCGGTCGAGGAGAGCGTGCACGGCATCCGCGTGCTGAAGGCGTTCGGCCGCGGCAAGCATGCGCTGCAGAAGTTCACGCGCCAGGCGGAGTCGCTGCGCGAGACCGAGCTGAGCAAGGCCCGCGCCATCGGCGTCATCTGGTTCTGGCTGACACTCCTGCCCGACATCGCCTTCGCGCTGTGTCTGGCCGCGGGCATCGTGCTGGTGCAGGCGGGCGAGCTCACGGTGCCGGGGCTGTTGGCGTTCTTCGCCATGGCCACCGTGCTGCGCTGGCCCATGGAGTCGATCGGGTTCCTCTTCTCGTTCCTCCTGGATGCCCGCACCGCCACCGACCGCATCTTCGAGGTCTTCGACGAGGAGAACACGATCGTCGACCCCGCCGAGCCGGTCACGCTGACCGAGCCGCGGGGCCTCCTGCGCTTCGAGGGCGCGCGCTTCCGCTATCAGGACGCCGGTCCCGCCGAGCGGGATCTGCTGGACGGCATCGATCTTGAGCTCCACCCCGGCGAGACGATGGCTCTGGTGGGACTCACCGGCTCCGGCAAGACGACGCTCACCACGCTTCCGGCGCGCCTGTACGACGTCACCGGCGGCCGCGTCACCCTCGACGGCATCGACGTGCGCGACCTCACCCTGACGGAGCTGCGCACCCATGTGGGCATGGCCTTCGAGGATGCCACGCTGTTCTCGCAGTCGGTGCGCGACAACGTGCTGCTGGGTCGCGAAGACCTGTCGGCAGGCAGCGACGAGGCCGAGCGGGTGCTGCACGAGGCCCTCGCGGTTGCGCAGGCGGGCTTCGCCTACGACCTGCCCGACGGCGTCGACACCGTCATCGGCGAGGAGGGCATGAGTCTGTCGGGTGGTCAGCGCCAGCGACTCGCGCTGGCCCGTGCCGTCGCCGCCCGCCCCGCGGTGCTGGTCCTCGACGACCCGCTGTCGGCGCTGGACGTGGACACCGAGGCCCTCGTCGAGGATGCCCTGCGCGAAGTGCTCGCCGACACCACGGCGCTCATCGTCGCGCACCGTCCGTCGACGGTGACCCTCGCCGACCGCGTCGCGCTGCTCGAAGCCGGCCGCGTGACCGCGGTGGGCACCCACTCCGAGCTCATGCGCACCAGTGAGCACTACCGCCATGTCATCTCGAGTCTCGAGGACGAACGAACCCGTTCGCGGGAGAGGGAGGTGAACCTGTGAGCACCGTCGTCGGCACCAGCGGGGAAGACCGCTCCGACTACACCAAGGAGGAGAGCCGGGCGGTCCGCAGCCGGTCGCTGCGCCTCCTCGGCTCGCTGGTCGCACCGCTGAAGGCCCAGCTGGCGCTCGCCGCCGGCGTGCTGGTCGTCTCCACCGCGCTGCGCGTGCTCGGCCCCGCGCTGATCGCGTTCGGCATCAACCAGGCGCTGCCCCGGGTGATCGACGAGGGCGATTGGATGCCGGCGATCGTCGTCGTGCTCGTCTACATCGTCTCCGCGATCGGCGGCGCGGTGCTCATCGGCTGGTACGTCGTCATCACCGCGCGCCTCACGCAGGCGGTCATGCTCGACCTGCGCAAGCGCATCTTCGTGCACACGCAGCGCCTGAGCCTGGAGTTCCACGAGTCGTACACGTCGGGGCGCATCATCTCGCGTCAGACCAGCGACCTCGACACGATCCGGGAGCTCCTCGACGGCGGGCTCAACGAGCTCGTCTCGGGCGTGCTGTACGGGAGCTTCACCCTCATCGCGCTGCTGCTGCTGGACTGGCAGTCCGGCGTGATCCTCATGTTCATGGGCATCCCGCTGTACCTGCTCATGCGTTGGTTCTACGTGCGCTCGCAGCTGGTGTACCGCGAGTCGCGCGTGGTCAGCGCCAAGGTGATCGTGAAGTTCGTCGAGACGATGACCGGCATCCGCGCGGTGAAGGCGTTCCGCAAGGAGGCCCGCAACGACGAGGAGTTCGGCACGCTCGCGCGTGACTACCGCGACGTCAACATGCGCTCGATCCGCCTGTTCGGCACGTTCGAGCCGGGACTCATGGCCGTGTCCGCGGTGACGGTGGCCGCCGTCCTGGCGTGGGGTGGCATCCGCCTCATCGAGGGCACGATCGGCCTCGGCACCCTCGCGGTCGTCCTCTACGTGCGCAACTTCTTCGCCCCGCTGGGCGAGGTGGCGTTCTTCCTGAACTCCTACCAGTCCGCCGCGGCTGCGCTGGAGAAGGTCTCGGGCGTGCTGGAGGAGGAGCCGACCGTGCCGGACCCCGCCAAGCCTGTGGACCTGTGGCAGGCGAAGGGGCACATCCGTTTCCAGGACGTCGAGTTCGGCTACGCCTCGGGGCGCACGATCCTGCCCGATTTCACCCTCGACATCCCGGCGGGCCAGACGGTCGCGCTCGTGGGGACGACGGGTGCCGGCAAATCGACGCTCGCCAAGCTCGTGTCGCGCTTCTACGACCCCACGCGCGGCACCATCACCCTCGACGACGTGGACCTGCGGGACCTGCACCCGAAGGACCTGCGTCGCGCGATCGTGATGGTCACGCAGGAGGCGTACCTGTTCAGCGGGACCGTCGCCGACAACATCGCGCTCGGCAAGCCCGAGGCGACGCTGGAGGAGATCGAGGCGGCGGCCCGGGCGGTGGGGGCGGACGCCTTCATCCGGGCGCTGCCGGACGGGTACGCCACCGACGTCAACAAGCGCGGCGGGCGCGTGTCGGCCGGTCAGCGTCAGCTGATCTCGTTCGCGCGGGCGTTCCTGGCCGACCCCGCCGTGCTCATCCTCGACGAGGCGACCGCGTCGCTGGACATGCCCAGCGAGCGGATGATCCAGGACGCGCTGCAGACGCTGCTGGCCGACCGCACCGCGATCATCATCGCCCACCGCCTCTCGACGGTGGCGATCGCCGACCGCGTGCTGGTCATGGAGCACGGGCGCATCATCGAGGACGACACCCCCGCCGAGCTCATCGCCGGCACGGGCAAGTTCGCCCAGCTGCACGCCGCCTGGCGCGAGTCGCTGGTCTGAGCGGGTGGGTGGGGCGGCTGCGGCCGGCCCACCCACCGCCGCCGCCGCCGTCAGCGGCGGCCGGACTCCCGGACGACCCGCACGTCGCCTGCCGGCACCGGGACGTCGCCTGTCACGGCGGCGCCGGTGGTCAGCTCGGTGCCCTCGACGCCGGGTACGACCCGGTCGGTGTCGGTGTGGTTCACCAGGAACAGCCACGACCGGTCGCCCGACACGCGCCGCACCGCCTCGACGCCGGGAACGACGGGGACGGATGCCGCCACCCCCGCGCCCGCGACGATGTCGTCCGCGAGTGTGTCGAGACCATCGGCGAGGTCGGCCGAGACGTACCAGGCGCTGCCCGCGCCGACCGGGCGCCGGGTGATCGCCGGTGATCCCGCGAGCGGTCCTGTCGCGTACGTCGCGACGACCGCGGCATCCGATCCGGCCGCCACCCGCAGGCGCTCGGCCCAGTCGGTCGCGACCGCCCCCGACGACAGCTCCACCCGCCTGCCCTCGGGCAGCGGGTGCAGCTCCTCGCCGACCACGCCCAGCAGGTCGCGGAACGCGCCGGGGTAGCCGCCGGTGCGCACCCGATTCTCGGGATCGACGATGCCCGACAGCACCCCGATGACGACCGTCGCGCCGGCCGCCGCCGCGCGGCCGATCGCCGCGGCATCCGCGCCGGACACGGCGTACAGGCCCGGCACGACGATGAGCCGGTAGGGCGAGAGGTCGGCGCGCGCCGGCACGACGTCGGGGACGAGGCCTCGTGCGGACAGCGCCTCGTGCCACTGCCGGCCGGCGCGTTCGAGCGGGTGGTCGTGCAGGGGCTTCTGTCCCTCCTCCCACGCCCACTGCGCGGGGATGTCGGCGACGATCGCGGTCTGGCTGGGGGCGACGAGACTGCCGGCCACCTCGCCGAGCCGCCCGAGGAGCGCTCCCAGGGCCACCACCTCGCGGAACTGCCGGGTGTCCGCGCCCGCATGCGGCACCATGCCGGAGTGGAACTGCTCCACCCCCGATGCCGAGGCGCGCCACTGGAAGAACAGCGCGCCGTCGGCGCCGTGCGCGATGTGCTGCAGGGAGTGCCGGGTCATCTCGCCCGGCGCCTTCGGGGTGTTGCGCCGCTGCCAGTTCACCGCTCCGGCGGCGTGCTCCATGAGCAGCCACGGCCGCGTGCGGTCCCAGCCCCGCGCGCGGGAGGCGACGAACGCCAGCTCGCGCTCGCGATGCGGGTCGGCGGCCTGCGTGTAGTGGTCGATGGCGACCACGTCGAGGTGCGCGGTCCAGTCGGCGTAGTCGGCGACGCTGCCCCCGACGGTGGGCATGAGGTTGGTGGTGATGGGTGTCGTGACCCCCGCCGTCCGCAGCGCGTCGCGCTCGCGACGGTACTGGTCCAGCAGCGCGTCGGAGGCGAACCGGTCGAACGCGAGCAGCAGCGACGGGTTCTGCCCCGATTCGCTTGCCAGCGGCGCCGTCACATCGTCGAACGACCGGTAGCGCAGCCCCCACACCGCCGTTCCCCACGCGCGGTTGAGGTCGTCGATTGTGTCATACCGGCGGCGTGCCCACTCCCGGAACGCCGCCGAGGAGGCCGCGCAGAAGCACAGCCGGTTGCCCCCGCCCAGCTCGTTGCCCACGTGCCACAGACGCACCGCGGGGTGCTGCCCATACCGTTCGCCCAGGCGACGGGCGATGCGTGTGGAGTAGTCGTGCCACACCGGTTGGCTTGCGCACCAGCCGAGCCGACCGCCGGGATGGAACCGGTGGCCGGCTCGATCGGTCGGGATGATCTCGGGGTGCGCCCGGTGCAGCCATCCTGGGGGAGCGGCGGTGGGAGTCGCCAGGTCGATGCCGATGCCGGCGGCGTGCAGCATGCCGATGACGCGGTCGAACCAGTCCCACTCCCACACGCCGTCGTCGACTTCGAGGAACGCCCACGCGAACACGCCGAGGGTCACGGTGTTCACGCCGGCTTCGCGCATGAGCGCGATGTCGTCCTCCCACACCCCCGGCTCCGGCCACTGCTCGGGGTTGTAGTCACCGCCGAACAGCAGGGCGTCGCCGGTGACCCGCGCCGTCATCCGCTGACCGACACCGATGCCGCCAGCGGATGCCGCGGCGACAGCGCCGCGAGCGCCGCCGCGCCGTCCAACCCTTGGCCGGCCGGTGCCACCAGCGCGATGTCGAGGTCGGCCCGCGCGATGTGCTCGTCGAACGCGGCGCGCAGGGCGCCGGAGCGGAAGACGCCGCCCAGCGTGCACACCAGCAGGGTGTCGTCGGGCTCGCGGTCGACGCGGTGCAGCGCGGTGATGACGCTGTGGGCGAGTTCCCCGGCAGCACGACGGGTGATGTCCGCCGCCACGGCGTCGCCGGACTCCGCGAGGCCGGCCACGGCCTGCGCGAGGGAGGCGATCACCGCGACCCGGTCGTCGTCGGACTGCAGGTGGATGTAGGCCTCGGACAGGTCGGGCCAGCGCTTCTCCGCTTCGGCGCGCAACGCCGTGGCGGGCCCGCGGCCGTCGTAGTCGCGCATCACCGCGTCCAGCGCCTCGCGGCCGATCCAGTAGCCGCTCCCGGCATCGCCGATGAGGTAGCCCCAGCCGTCCACCCGCGCCATCCTGCTCGCGCCGACCGCGAGGGTCACGACGCCGGTGCCCGCGGCGACCACCGCGCCCCTGGCATCGCCGAGCGCGCCGAGGAAGGCGGTCGTGGAGTCGTGCGCGAGCATCGTGCGCACCACCGGCGTGCCCGCCAGCAGGGCCCGCAGCGCGCCGGCATCCGCCTCGGCCGATGTGAGGCCCGACACCCCGGCCGCCACGGCGGTGACGGGAACAGGGGTCTGTTCGATCACGGCGCGCGCCACCTGCGCCAGCTGCGGCAGCAGCGGGGCATGGGTGCGGATGCCGGGGAAGAGGATCTCCTGTGCGGTGTCGGTGCCGCTGAGCCGGGTCTTGATCCCGGTCTGTCCCGCGTCGATCGCGAGTACCGCCTGGTCGGCCATCACGCCGGGTCCTTCCGTTGCAGGGCGCGGTAGGTCTCGCGCAGGTAGTCGCCCGCCGGCTTGCCATAGGGGCAGTAGTCGTCGTTCGCGGCGGCGTCGGAGACGTCGTACAGCTGCGCGGGCCAGTCCCACAGTACGACCCCCGACACCCAGGGTCGCTGCGCGATCGCGGCGAACATGGTGCGGTAGTAGCGCAGCTGCTCCTGCCCGTCGGGTCCGCCCGGCAGCGACCAGTCGTTGGGGCGCTGGGCCGAGCCGCTACGGCTCGGGCATCCCGCCTCGAGGAAGAGGAAGGGCTTGCCGGATGCGGCGACCACGGGGGCGATGCGGTCGAGCTGGGCATGCCACTGGTCGATCGCGTAGTACCCGCTGGAGGAGACGACGTCCACGGCATCCCACCAGGTGATGCGGTCCTCCTGGTACTTGTCGCAGTTGTAGGTGATCGGCCCGGAGTACTCCGCCCGCACCTCCTGGATGAGTCGCCGCCAGTGCTGCTCCTGACCGTCCGCGCGCACCATCTCGCAGCCGATGGACAGCATCGCGCAGCCCTCGGCCTCCGCGATGCGCGCGGCGTGCACGATGAAGCGCGTGTACGAGGCGAACCACTGGGTCCAGCTGGGTTCGCCGGGCACATCCCAGTCGAAGAAGCCGATGTGCGCGCGCCACGTGCCGTCGGCGACATTGACCACCGGCTTCAGGCACACCCGCAGCCCGAGCCCGTGCGCGCGGCGGATGGCGGCGACGATCTCGTCATCGGTGACCGTGGGCTCGTCCTGGAACGGGATGTCGGTGGCGAAGGCGGTGGCCTGCACGGCGGCGTACGACAGCGCCGTCCAGGTGACACCGTGGTCGGCCATCGCGCGTATCGACCGCTCGGCGGCGTCGGTGGTCCAGGTGCCGCGGACGCCCGTCCACCCCCACGTCATGCCGCAGACGAATCCGCCGAACATGTCGCCGGCGCTCACCGGACCACCAGCTGGTTGGCGCTGCGCAGCACCCGCGGGTCGGCCAGCGCCGTGGCATCCAGCGTGCCCGCGCCGGTGACGAGGATCTCGACCGATTCGCCGGGGAGGAGGGTCACGAGCCCGTCTGCGGCGTCGGCGCCCGGGTCCACCTTGTCCACGAGCAGCGTGACGTCGCGGGCGAGCGCGTCGGCGGTGACCGTCACGAGCGTGCCGTCGTCGACGGCAGCCGCCGTCAGCCGCAGCGCGGGAGCGGGCAGCGCACTGTCGCGCGGCTCGGCGAAGAACCAGAACCCGCGCTCGGCGCCGGTCTCCGCCATGAGCAGCTCGGCGGCGGCGTCGGCGGGCGCGGCGAGGGACGCGGGCACCGCCACGGTGGCCGTGCCCCGCGCGCCGACGCGGAAGGGCTGCTCGACCTCATCCTGCGTCGTGCCGTCGACGTGCAGCCGTCGCAGGCGCAGCGTCCCCGCCCATTCCCGGTCGGTGTCGTTTCCGAGCACCGCGGCCAGGGCGCCGTCCCGCGGTTGGATCGTCACGACCCGGGGGGCGAAGGCGGCCCGCAGGGCGTGGAAGAGGGGCTTGGCCCGCCCCTCCCCGTCGATCGCCGCCCAGGAGGTCACAGGCCAGCAGTCGTTGAGCTGCCAGACGACGGCGCCCATCGTGTGCGGCGCCCACGAGCGGAAGTGCTCGAGTGCCGTGCGCACCGCGAGGGCCTGGTTCAGCTGCATCGCCCAGTGCCACGTCTCCATGTCGCCGGGCACCCGGAAGTGCGCGAGCAGTCCGTCGGTGAGCTTGACGTTGCCCTCCATCGCCTTCTGGTGCACGATCATGCCCGGCGACTCCGGGGTGAGCGGGTCGTCGTCCAGCGCATCGGTCAGCGTCGTCCAGGTGGGCGGACCCTGCCAGCCGAACTCCGCGACGAACCGCGGTCGGTGGTCCCGGTAGGTCGGCCAGTCGCGGCGGTTCCACTGCTCCCACAGGTGCATCGTGCCGTGGGCCTCGTCGTTGGGGTGCGGGCCGGTCTGCGCCGTGCCGTCCCACCCGCCGCCCGGGCTGAACGGGCTCCCCGGGGCGTACGGCACGTGTGGGGCGAGCTCGTCGATGAGGGCGGGGAACATCTCGTAGTAGTAGTGCGCGCCCCAGGTCGCCCCGTCGAGCCGGCGCCGCCAGCCCCAGTCCTCGAAGCCCCACAGGTTCTCGTTGTTTCCGGTGAGCAGCACGAGACAGGGGTGGGATGCCAGTCGCACGATGTTCTCCCGCGCCTCCGCCTCGATCTCGGAGCGCAGCGGCTCCTCCTCGGGGTACGCGGCGCACGCGAACAGGAAGTCCTGCCAGGTGAGCAGCCCCAGCTCGTCGCAGAGGTCGAAGAAGTCGTCGGACTCGTAGATGCCGCCGCCCCACACCCGGATGAGGTTGAGGTTGCCCTCGACCGCCTGACGGAGGCGACGTTCGTAGCGGGCGCGGTCGACCCGCACCGGGAGGGCGTCGTCGGGGATCCAGTTGACGCCCTTCACGAACACCGGTCGGTCGTTGACGACGAGGGTGAACGGGGTTCCCGCGGCATCCGGGGTCGTGTCCCAGCGCACGGTGCGGAAGCCCACCACGCGGTGCGTCGCATCGCGGGTGACGTCGCCGACGAGCCGCACGTCCACGACGTAGCGGGGCTGGTCGCCGTGTCCGGCCGGCCACCAGCGCTGCACCTCATCGAGCGGCAGCAGCACCCGCGCGACGTCGCCGATCACCTCGGCGTCGCTGCTGGGCACGGCGTCGGCACCGATGTCGGGGCCGTTCACCGAGACGACCGCGGAGAGGCGCTCGTCGGCATCCGGAGCCCGTTCGACGCGCACGTCGACGGCGACCGTGCCGCCGTCGCCTGCCGGGGTCGCGGTCACCCGCACCTCGGCCAGGCGCGCGCCCGACCACGACTCCAGTCGCACCGGGCGCCACAGTCCACTCGTGAAGGTCGCGATGCCCCAGTCCCAGCCGAAGTTGCAGGCCGACTTGCGGATCGCCTCGTAGGGGAGCGGGTAGGGTCGTGGCCGCGCGCCGAGCACGAGGCTCTGCGCGTTGGCGTACGGCACGGGGGCGCGCAAGCGCACCACGAGGTCGTTGTCGCCCTCGCGCAGCGCCGCGTCGACGGGGAAGCGGTACGACCGGTGCTGGTTGGCGACGTCCCCCAGCAGCCGTCCGTTGAGCAAGATCTGCGCGACGGTGTCGACACCGTCGAACACCAGGTCGTGGCGGTCGTGGCCGTCGGGCGTCCAGGTGAACGTGGTGCGGTAGGTCCAGTCGACCAGGCCGATCCAGGCGAGCAGGCCCTCGTTGGTCCCGCGGTACGGGTCGGGGATGAGACCCGCGGCCCGCAGGTCGGTGTGCACGCAGCCGGGGACGGCGGCGGGGATCGCGACGCCCGACAGTCCCTCGGGTGCGGGGCCGCCGGCGGCGGTGACCGACCAGCCGTCGTGCAGGTCGCGGCGTGCCAGGCCCGCGGTCACTTGACCGCTCCCGAGGTGAGGCCCTTGTAGATCCAACGCTGCAGCAGCAGGAACGCCACGAGCGTCGGGATGATCACGACGATCGTGCCGGCGGCGATGACCTCCCACTGCGCACCGAAGGGGCCCTTGAAGCGGAACAGCGATGTGGAGATGAATCCCTCCGAGGGGAGGTAGAGGAAGGGGGCGTAGAACTCGTTGTAGATGGCGATTCCCTTGATGATGACCACCGTCGCGATGGCGGGTTTGAGCAGCGGCAGCACGACCCGCCAGTAGATCGTCCAGCGGTTCGCTCCGTCGATCATGGCGGCCTCGTCGAGCGAGATGGGGATGGACTGCATGAACTGGATGAACAGGTAGATGGCGATGATGTCGGTGCCCATGAACAGCAGGATCAGCGCCGCCTTGGTGTCGTAGAGCCCGAGGCCGTTGATGAGCTGGAAGGTGGCGACCTGGCTCGTGACCCCCGGGATGAGGGTGGCGACGAGGAACAGCCCCATCACGAGCTTCTTGCCGCGGAAGACGAAGCGGTCCAGCGCATACGCCGCCATCGTCCCGAGGAAGACGGTGCCCACCAGCGACACCGCCAGCACGATGCCGGTGTTGACGAAGCCCTCGAGCATCTTGCCGCTCGTGAACGCCGTGACGAAGTTGTTGAAGTTCAGCCAGTTCTGTGGCAGGTCGAAGGGCCCGGACTGCGCGTACTCGGGAGCGGTCTTGAGGCTCGCGAACAACAGCACCGACAGGGGGAGCAGCGTCACGACGGCGGCGATGACGAGGCTGGCGTACTTGGCGGTCGTGGCGCTCGTGGAGCGCAGGCGCTCGCCGAGGGTGCGACCGCGCGCGACGCGCCGCGGCAGGGCGGTGACGGTCATGTCAGGTCCACCTTCTCGTCGGGGAACAGTCTTCGCTGGATCCAGGTCACGACCAGCACGATCACCAGCAGCACGACGGCCATCGCCGAGGCGAGTCCCACCTGCCGGAAGTTGAAGGCCGTCTGCAGCGTCTGGATCACGAACGTCGCCGACCCGTTGGCGCCTCCGGTCATGATGAAGGGGATCTCGAACACCGACAGGCTCCCGGCGATGGCGAGGATGAAGCTCAGGCCGATGATGCGCCGGATGCCGGGGAAGATGATGGCCCAGAACTGCTGCCAGCGGCTGGCGCCGTCGAGGTCGGCCGCCTCGTAGAGCTCGTGCGGGATCGACTGGATCGCGCCGAGGAACAGCACGAAGTTCAGCCCGGTGTAGCGCCACACCGACGTGCCGGCCAGTGACCAGTTGACGATGTCGGGGTTGCCCAGCCACTGCGGCGGGTCGGCGAGCCCGAACCAGGCGAGCACCGTGTCCAGCGTCCCGCCCGGCTGGAACAGGTAGAGGAAGACGAACCCGACCGCGACGCCATTGATGAGGTACGGGAAGAACAGGATGCCGCGGAACAGGCTCGACAGGCGCGTGGAGAAGCTGAGGATGGTGGCGAAGTACAGCGCGATCGCCATCTGCGCGAACGAGGCGGCGAAGTAGTACAGGCTCACCCAGAACACGTTGAAGATGCGGGGATCGGTGAACACCTGCACGTAGTTGTCGAACCCGACGAACTCCTTGGTCAGGTCGATGCCGTCCCAGTCGGTCACGCTGTACCAGAAGAGGTTCAGCGCCGGCCAGTAGGTGAACATCAGCAGGAGGCCCACGGCGCCGGCCAGGAAGAGCCACGGCGTGAACCGGGCGGCGGTGCGCCGCCCGGTGGGCCGCCGCCCGCCGAGCAGGTCGGCGGCGCGGCGGGCGCCGCGCCGCCGACGTGCCCGGACGGGGGCGGAGAGGACGGCGGGTGCGTCGGCCGGTGCCGAACCGGGGGTGGCCAGTGACATATCGCCGTCCCTTCCGATCAGTCCGCGACGTTCGCGGCGGACGCCGCCCAGCGCTCGTTGAGCTCGGCGAAGTAGCTCGCCTTGTCGCCGTCGGCGGCTCCCCGGGCGATGTCCACGAGCTTCTGCCGGTAGAGGGGGCCGTACAGATCGATCTGCGAGTCGTCGGCGATCTCGTTGATGAGACCCTCCTTGCCGGCGGGGGCGGGGTTGATCTCCATGAGTTCCACCCCGGCGTCCGACAGACCAGCCAGCGTAGAGGGCAGCTCTGCATCGATGACGGGGGAGACCATGCCCTGCGCCTCGGTGTACCCGGAGTGCTCCACGACCCACTGGATCCATGCCCAGGCGGCCGCCTTGGCTGTCGAGTGCTTGCTGACGGCGAGGTTGTAGTCGCCGCCGATCACGGCGTACTGCGCGCCGTCGACGGAGGCGGGGAAGGCCATGAAACCGATGTCGTCGGCGGAGGCGCCGCCGGTCTCGGCGGCATCCTGCATCTGGGAAATGGCCCACGAGCCGAGCGTCATCGCGGCGATCTTGCCGGTGCCGAGGTCCACCTTCGACTGCTCCCAGTTGGTCGTCAGCGGGTCGGGCTCGGTCAGCCCCGCCGCGACCGATTCGTACAGCAGCGAGTCGATCGCGTACATGTCCGTGCCCTCGGTCCACGGCGCCGGGTCCTCGGCCATGGTGATGGGCGCGTCGGGGTCGTTCGTGATGCCCCCCAGGTTGCCGAAGCTCTGGGTCAGCGGCCAGCCGTCCTTGTAGTTGGTGTACAGCGGGATGGCGTCGGTGTTGTCCGCGACCTGCTGCAGCGCGGCGAGCCACTCCGCCTCGCTCGTGGGGAGGGTCGTGACGCCGGCCTCTTCGAAGACGCGCTTGTTGTAGACCACGCCGTTGGCGTTGCCGCCGAAGGCGATGCCGTACTGCGTGCCGTCGAAGCTCGCCGCCGGGAGGAACCGGTAGGTGTCCTCGAAATCGGCGGTCTGGCCCAGCGGCTCGAGGAACTGCTCGTACTGGTCGGGCTGGATGGCGGGGATGCCGATGACATCGCCGTAGTTGGTGGTGCTCATGCGGGTGAGCATCTCGCCGGCATAGTCGGTGATGCCCTCGAAGGTGACGGTGACGTCGGGGTACTCCTCGTTGAACGCCGCGGCGTACTGCTCGAACGTGCCGTCCTCGACGAGATCGGTGCGCCAGGTGATGACCTTGATCTCGCCCTGAACCTCCCCGTCGATGGTGTTGTCGGCGTCGCCGCCCCCGCCGCCGCCTGCGCAGCCACTGAGTACGATGCCGGCGGCGGCGAGCAGGCCGATGCCTGCCAAAGCCTTCCGTGCCATGTGATGTCTCCTCTTCGGTTCGCCCTCGAACTTCGCGCCTCGCATCATCGCGGGGTTTCGCGGGTCAGATTAGGTCCGTCCGCACGGGCTGCGCAAGGGCCGCATGACAACGCTGTCTCGCGATGTCCCTGCATCCATTTCCCGAAAAAAGCCGTGCCTGATCTGGGCTGTTCTCGCTGTTTCGAAACGTCCTGTCCGGCAAATGTCCGCTGTAATGTCCCACGTCGTCATCGCCCGAAGACCTGCTAGCCTGGCCGGGTCGCGACGGAGGGACGAGCCGATGACGGTGCAGCAGCGGGCCACGCTCGACGATGTCGCGCGCCTGGCGGGTGTGAGCTCGAAGACCGTGTCGCGGGTGTTCACCCACCGTGAGCTGGTCGCCCCCGAGACGGTGGAGCGCGTGCTCGCGGCGGCCAAGCGGCTGCGCTTCCGCCCGAACACGCTCGCGCGCGGGCTCCGCCGCGGCGGCGGCACCAACACCGTCGGGTTCATCATGGGGGAGCTCGGCAACCCGTTCTACTACAAGGTCGCCTCCGGCATCGAGAAGCAGCTCGCCGCGAGCGGGTACGGGCTGGTCGTGGCCACCACGGACGACACCCCCGAGGGCGAGGAGCGGGTGGCCGATGCGCTGCTCGCGCAGCGGATCGGGGCGCTGCTGCTCATCCCGGTCGCCGAGGACCAGTCCTACCTCGAGGGGGAGAGGCAGCTGGGGACGCCCGTCATCGCCATCGACCGGCCCGCGCGCAACCTGGTCGCCGACGCCGTCGTGCTCGAGAACCACCGGGGCGTGTTCGATGCCACCTCGCGCCTCCTCGCCCGCGGGCACCGCCGGATCGGATACGTCTGCAACCCGGCGTCGGTGTACACCCAGTCCGAGCGCCTGCGCGGCTACCGCGACGCGCTCGCCCGCTACGACATCCACGACTCGCATCGCTGGGAGCGCCTGGGCGACGACCTCACCGTGCCCGCCGATCCGCTCGTCGCCGACCTCCTCGACCGTGAGGATGCACCGACGGCGCTGATCGCCGGGAACAACCGCGTCACGATCAGCGCCCTCCGCGTGCTGCGCGAGCGCCGCGACGACGGACGTACCGCTTTCGTCGGCTTCGACGACTTCGACACCGCCGACGTGCTGGGCGTCAGCGTCATCAGCTACGACCCGCTCGAGCTCGGTCGTCGTGCGGCGGAGCTCGCGATCGAGCGCATGGCCGACCCGGCCGGGTTCACCCAGCAGATCGCGCTGCCCACGTGGGTGCTGGAGCGGGGCACAGGCGAGCGCCCGCCGCACGAGAGGATGCCATGACGACGAGGCGACACCTGCACCTGGAGGCCCACGGCGTCGCGGTGGTGCTCGAGTTCGACGGGGACCGGCTGCCGAGTGTGCTGCATTGGGGCGGGGTGCTCGGTCCGCTCTCGACCGACGACCTCGAGGCGCTGTCGGTCGCGCTGAGCCGCCAGACCCCGCCCGGTACCTTCGATGCGGCGTGGCAGGTGTCGCTGTCGCCGCAGGAGGGCGACGGGTTCACGGGACGGCCGGGGATGCAGCTGCGCCGCCGCGGCGTGCTGCACCACCCGCGCTGGCGGGTGGGGGAGGTCGTCTCCGGCGAGTGGGACATCACCGTCGTCGCCGACGACGCGGCATCCGGGCTGCGGCTGCGGATCGGGCTCGCGATCGAGGCGGGCGGCGTCGTGTGGGTCGATCAGCGGCTGGAGCTGCCGGAGGGTGCGGAGCCGGTGGAGATCGGCTGGCTGGAGGCGACGCTGCCCGTGCCTGCCGGTGCCGACGCGCTGCTGACCTTCGACGGTCGGTGGACGCGCGAGAAGCGGCCGGTGGCCCTGGACCTTCCGCCCGGCTCGACGGTGCGCCAGTCCCGCCGCGGCCGGCCCGGCCACGACGCGCCGGTCGCCGCGATCGTCTCGCGCGGTGCCGCGCGGTGGGGCGAGGGCGAGGTGTGGGGCGTGCACGCGGCGTGGTCTTCGGATGTCACGATGCGCACCGACCGGCTCACCGACGCCGCCCCGCTGATCGGCGCGGGCGAGCTGCTGCAGCCGGGGGAGATCGTGCTGGGCGGCGGCGAGCACTTCGCGGCGGCGCGCGTCGCCTTCGTGTACAGCGCAGACGGACTCGACGGATTCGCCGCGCGCGTGCACACGTGGATGCGCGCGCGCCCGCAGCATCCCCGCGCGCCGCGCCCGCTCGTGCTCAACACGTGGGAGGCGGTGTACTTCGACCAGAGTCCCGAGCGCCTTGCCGCGCTGGCCGACCGGGCCGCCGAGATCGGCGTGGAGCGGTTCGTGCTCGACGACGGCTGGTTCCAGGGTCGCCGCGACGACTCGACCAGTCTCGGGGACTGGGTGGTCGATGCCGCGGTGTGGCCCGACGGCCTCGGGCCGCTCGCCGCGCGGGTGCACGCGCGGGGGATGCAGTTCGGGCTGTGGTTCGAGCCCGAGATGGTGAGCCTGGATTCGGACCTCGCCCGCGCGCACCCCGATTGGCTCCTGCACGAACCGGGCCACCTCGACCACCCCGAGGCGCTGTCGTGGCGGCAGCAGTACGTGCTCGACCTCGCCCACCCCGGGGCGTTCGCGCACGTGCGGGACCGGATGGATGCGCTCATCGGCGAGCTCGGCATCGACTTCATCAAGTGGGACCACAACCGCGACCTCGTCGAGAGCGTCCACGAGGGCCGCCCCGGAGGGTACGCGCAGATGACGGCGGTGTACCGACTCATCCGCGACCTGAAGCACCGGCATCCGCTGCTCGAGATCGAATCCTGCTCCAGCGGCGGGGCGCGCACCGACCTCGGCATGCTCGAGGTGTGCGACCGCGTGTGGGCGAGTGACTCGAACGATCCCATCGAGCGGCAGGACATCCAGCGGTGGACCGGGCTGCTGCTGCCGCCCGAACTCGTCGGCGCGCACGTCGGCCCCACCGACGCCCACAGCTCGGGGCGGCGCACGACACTGTCGTACCGGCTCGCGACGAGTCTCATGGGCTCGGCGGGCTTCGAGTGGGACCTGCTCTCGTGCGACGCCGACGAGGTCGCCGTGCTCGCCCGCTTCGCCGCGCTGTACAAGGAGCTCCGCCCGATCGTGCACACCGGGCGGGTGCATCACCCGGTGCTGCGCGACCCGGCGTGGCGGGCGACGGCCTACGTCGCCGGCGAGGAGGCCGTCGTGATCGTCGCGACCGTCGCGAGCCTCGAGGATGCCCGCGCCGAGCGGCTGCGCATCCCCGGGCTCGACGACGACCGCCGCTACCGCGTGCGGGTGCGTCGCGAGATCGGCGACGCCGCCTACGGGTGGGTCGCGCCGGAGTGGTTCACCGCGGGCGCGATCGTGCTGCCCGGTGCCGTGCTCAGGGGCATCGGACTGCAGCTTCCCACCCTCTGGCCGGCGCAGGCGTTCGTGCTGCACCTGCAGGCGGAGTGAGCCCGAGGCTGACGCCCACACGTGCCCGGGGTATCTTGATATCGAGACAAATGCAGCTCGCGAATGGAGAGACACGGATGACCGAGCCGACCATCATCTACACCTACACCGACGAGGCGCCGGCGCTGGCCGCGGCGTCGTTCCTGCCGATCGTGCAGGCCTACGCCGGTCAGGCCGGGGTGACCGTCGAGACGCGGGACATCTCGCTCGCCGGCCGCGTGCTGGCCGCCTTCCCGCAGCGCCTGACGCCCCAGCAGCAGGTCGGCGACGCGCTGGCCGAGCTCGGTGGGCTCGCCACGCTGCCCGAGGCGAACATCATCAAGCTCCCCAACATCTCCGCCTCCATCCCGCAGCTCAAGGCCGCCATCGCCGAGCTGCAGGCCGCCGGCTACGACATCCCGGACTACCCCGACGAGCCCACCACGCTCGAGGAGAAGGACATCCGCGCCCGGTACGACCGCATCAAGGGCTCCGCGGTGAACCCGGTGCTGCGCGAGGGCAACAGCGACCGCCGCGCGCCGCTGTCGGTGAAGAACTACGCCCGCAAGCACCCGCACCGCAACAAGCCGTTCGCGGAGGGCTCCAAGACCCGCGTCGCGACGCTCGGCCACGACGATTTCAAGTCGAACGAGGCCTCCGTCGTGATCCCGGCCGATGACGTGCTGACGATCCGCCACGTGGCATCCGACGGTACCGTCACGACCCTCAAGGACGGGCTGAAGGTCCTCCCCGGCGAGATCGTGGATGCCACGTTCCTCTCGGCGGCGGCGCTGGACGCCTTCCTCGCCGAGACGCTGCGCGCGGCCGAGGCCGACGACGTGCTGTACTCCGTGCACCTGAAGGCCACGATGATGAAGGTCAGCGACCCCATCATCTTCGGCCACGTCGTGCGCGCCTACTTCGCCGACGTGTTCGCCCGGTATGGCGACCGCATCGCCGCCGCCGGTCTCACCCCGAACGACGGCCTCGGCGGCATCCTGTCGGGCCTTGCGACCGTCGAAGGCGGCGAGGAGATCATCGCGGCCTTCACCGACGCGATGGCCCACGGCCCGCGCCTGTCCTACGTCAACTCCGACAAGGGCATCACCAACCTCCACGTGCCGTCCGACGTCATCGTGGATGCCTCGATGCCGGCGCTCGTGCGCAACGGCGGGAAGCTCTGGGGCGCCGACGGCGGCGAGGACGACACCATCGCCGTCATCCCGGACTCCTCCTACGCCGGGGTGTACCAGAGCGTCATCGACGACGTCATCGCCCACGGTCCGCTGGACCCGGCGACCATCGGCAGCGTCCCCAACGTCGGCCTCATGGCCCAGGCGGCCGAGGAGTACGGCAGCCACGACAAGACGTTCGAGATCGCGTCCGAGGGAGTCGTGCAGGTCGTGAACTCGGCCGGCGACGTGCTGCTCGAGCACACCGTCGCCCCCGGCGACATCTGGCGTGCGACGCAGACGAAGGACATCGCGGTGCGCGACTGGGTGAAGCTCGCCGTCACGCGTGCCCGCGCCACCGGCGTGCCCGCCGTCTTCTGGCTCGACGCCGCGCGCGCCCACGACGCGCAGCTGATCGAGAAGGTGAAGACCTACCTCGCCGACCACGACACGTCGGGACTCACGATCGAGATCCTCGCGCCCGCCGAGGCGACCCAGTATTCGCTGGACCGCATCCGCAAGGGTGAGGACACCATCTCGGTGACCGGCAACGTGCTGCGCGACTACCTCACCGACCTCTTCCCCATCCTCGAGGTCGGCACGAGCGCCAAGATGCTCTCGATCGTGCCGCTGCTCGCCGGCGGCGGGCTGTTCGAGACCGGGGCCGGCGGCTCCGCGCCCAAGCACGTGCAGCAGCTGCTGGAGCAGGACTACCTGCGCTGGGACTCGCTGGGGGAGTTCTTCGCCCTCGCGGCATCCCTCGAGCACCTCGCGACCACGACCGGCAACGCCAAGGCGCAGGTGCTGGCCGACACGCTGGATGCCGCAACGGGCACGTTCCTCGAGCAGGACCGGTCGCCCGGGCGCAAGCTCGGCACGATCGACAACCGCGGCAGCCACTTCTACCTCGCCCTGTACTGGGCGCAGGAGCTGGCGAACCAGACGGCGGATGCCGAGCTCGCCGCCGTCTTCGCCCCGGTGGCCGAGGCGCTGGCATCCCAGGAGCAGACGATCGTCGACGAGCTGAACGCCGTACAGGGTTCGCCCGTCGACATCGGCGGCTACTACCGCCCCGCCACCGCCCGCGTGGAGGCCGTGATGCGCCCGTCCACCACCTTCAACACGGTGATCGACGCGCTCGCCTGACCCCGTCCCCGGTCCCCACCCGGACCGTGAGACTACAGCTGGCGGCCGAGACGATGGTTATTTCCCATTGCCTCGGCCGCCAGTTGTAGTTTCAGCGTCGGACGGACGGACGGGCGCCCGCGCGGCGGGCTAGAGGCGGATCTCGGCGACGACCTCGCCGTACTCCGTCTCGCCCACGGGGGTGAAGCCGACGCGGCGGAAGAACGTGTCGGGACCGTCGGCGCCCGCTTCGTAGATGACGTTGACGTGGTCCATCCCGCGGGTGCGCGCCTCGTCCAGCAGCTGCTCGACGGCGAAGCGGCCGACACCGCGGCCCTGGTCGTCGGCATCCACGTTGATGCGCCACAGCACCGAGCGGAAGTGATCCTGCGGCGCCTCGGGGTCGAAGTTGGCGCTGACGAACCCGACGACCTCATCGCCGTCGAGCACGACGCGCTGCCACGACGTCGACGGGTTCACGACCGTGGCCGCGATCGCGTAGCTCTCGGGGGCGAGGAAGCGCTCCTGCCCCGGCTTGAGCGACATGTTGTTGACCGCGACGATCGTGGATGCCGACAGTTCTTCTACACGCAGCTCAGCCATTCCCACAGGGTAACGGGGTTTCGCGTCCTGTCGAAGTTCGGGGTGAACCCGTCACCGGGATTTCACACAGCGGTCGCACGTGCGGCGAGGAACGCCGCCTGCGCGTACCACTGGAAGGCCTGCCCGCCCTCGTGCTGGTTGTGCGTGTAGACCTCGATGCTCTTGTCTGCGCGGTAGTGGTTGAACGCGGCGTACACCGTCGACGGTGGGCACACCGGGTCCATGAGGGCCACGGAGAACAGCGCCGGGGCGGTGGCCCGCTTGGCGAAATTCGCGCCGTCGAAGTACGACAGGGTGTCGAACACGCGCTCGTCGGCGCCGCGGTGCACCGACAGGTAGCGCACGACCTCCTGGTAGGGGTCACTGTCGGTGAGTCCCACCGCGCGCTCGAAGTGGCAGAGGAACGGCACGTCGGGCATCGCGGCGATGAGGCCGTCGCTCAGGCCCGCCACGGCGAGCGTGATGCCGCCGCCCTGGCTGCCGCCGGCGATCGCGACGCGCGTGGCGTCGACCTCGGGCAGCGACCGGATCGCGTCGACCGCGCGCACGCCGTCGGTGAACACGCGCCGGTAGTAGTAGGTGTCGGGGTGGTCGATGCCGCGCGTGAGGAACCCGTTGGCGCTCGGGCCCGTCCCGTGCGGGTCGGGGGTGTCGCCGCCGGAACCCCACGTGGAACCCTGCCCGCGGGTGTCCATGAACAGGTGCGCGTAGCCGGCCGCGGCCCAGTCGCTGCGTTCACCGGGGAGGCCCCGGCCGCCCCCGTAGCCGTTGAACTCGACGACCGCCGGCAGCGGCCCCGTCGCACCGCGCGGCAGCGTCAGCCAGGCGGTGACCGGCTCGCCGCCGAAGCCGGGGAAGGTGAGGTCGTAGACGTCGAACACCGTGAACGGGGTGTCGACGAGCACCCGCCGCACCTCGCCTCCCGCGGCGCGCGACTCGGCGATCGTCCGCGACCAGAAGTCGTCGAAATCGTCGGGTTCGCGCACGTCCGGGCGGTACGCCGTCAGCTCTGTCGGGGTCAGGTCGAATCGTGGCACGCTCGCCACGATAGGGGGTGAGGGAGGGTCAGTAGTGCACCGACACTTCGACGCCGGGAGCGGCCCAGTCGTACAGCTGCGCAGCTCGCCATTCGGCCATGCCGACGCACCCGTGGCTGCTGGGGGTGCCCCAGTTGCTGTGCCAGTAGACGCCGTGGAAGGCCTGCCCGCCGTTGAAGTACATCATCCACTTCACGTTGGGCTGCACGTACGGACCGAGGTCTTCACCGTTGGGCCCGCGGTACGTGCCGTACAGGGTCTGCACCGGGTACATGCTCTGGATCGTGAAGTTGCCCGGCGTCGTGCGCGCGCCCTGCTTGCCGGTCGAGACCGCCCACGAGTCCACGACGGCGCCGTTCTCGTACAGGGTCACGCGCTGCGCGCTCAGGTTGACGTCGATGGTGCGTGCCAGCGCCGTGGTCTGGAACTCGGTCTCGACCACCGGGAGGGTGTACACCGCGTTGCCGTCGGCCAGCTGCTCGGCGAAGCCGGCGGCGATGCCGTCGGTGGTCTCGAGCGCCCGCCCGGCCTGACCGGCCTGGATGTCCCAGAGCTTCTCGCCGGCCGTGTTGGTGATGATGGTGGCATCCACCGCGGCGCGATCGACCAGACCCGGCAGGGTGTCGACGACGGGCTGGATGACGGCGGGGTCGACGACGAAGTCGAAAGCACCGTCCTCACCCGTGCTGAGGGTGATCCAGGATGCCAGTACGGCACGGTCGATCGGGACCGTGCGCTCCTCGCCGACGTAGAAGCCGGCGGAGTCGAGCATGGCGTTGAGGACGTCGGCGCTGCCCTGGGCAGTCGCGGTGGTGGTCAGCGGCGTGACGGGGGCGAGAGCGGGGTCATCGAGCACCACGGTCGTCGCGCCGTCGTTGAGCGCCTGCTGCAGACCGGCTTCGACCGCTGCCGGGTCGACGCCTTCGCCGTCGACGGCGGGCGTGACGACATAGGTCTGCGAGGCGGAGTCGAAGGTGAGCGCAGCGTCGGTCGGCGCGGTGTACAACGCCGGCGCCGCCGTCTGGAGGGCCGCTGCCGTGAGCGCGGGGTCGATCGTGACCGTCGCGGGCACGGGATCGCCGAACCACTGGGTCACGTTCCACGCGGGGCGCGCCTCGAAGGCGGTCTCGGCGATCGCACGGGCATCCAGCTGCGCGCCCAGATCGGCGGCCGACACCGCGTCGCCGTCGCCGACGACGATCTCGGTGTTCTGCAGCCGCTCGGCGACCGCTTCGCCGGCAGCACCGGGGGTGAGGAGTCCGACCGGCACGCCTGCGACGGTCGTGCCGGGGGCGATCAGCATGAACGATGCCGCGACGGCGCCCAGTGCCGCCACGCCCACGGGGATGCCGATCCACAGGCCGAGGTGGCGCTTCTTGCGTGCGGGCTCGGCCGGTGCCCACTGCACCTCGCCGTTGCCGTTGTCATCGCCGGCGGCGCCGAGCGCCAGGGTCGGTGAATCGTCCGCCGAGACGGCGTCAGATTCGTCGATGTCAGTCCGTGTGACTACGTCCGTCACGTTCCACCCCCCGGTTGCGTGCTCCGATACGTCCTCCCCATGGTAAGGGACGTCGTGGCCACGCGGGGCAACGGGTAGGTCACGGTCGCGCGGGGAGGATCCGGTCCGCCCGGAGGGCGCCACGTAACGTTTTTGTAAACAGTCCTTGCAAACGGAGGTCGCGGCATTGCGGGGGGCTTCATTCGTAAGTTCTACTAACAAACATGTCCGGCACCGACGCCCTGCGAATGACCGCCACCGACTCCGCCCTGCGCGGATACGGCACCGCGCGTACCTTGCGCACCGGCGGCAAGGTGCTCCCGGAGCACGCCCGTGCCCACAACCGCTCCCTCGTGCTGCAGACGCTGTTCCAGCGCGGCCCGATGAGCCGCGCCGATCTCGCCCGGGAGACCGGCCTCACGCGCGTGACGATCTCCGACCTCGTCGCCGAGCTCATGGTCGACGGCTTCATCGCCGAACGCGGCGTGCGCGAAGCCTCCGGCCCCGGCAAGCCCGCGATGCTCGTCGACCTCGATCGCGAGGGGCACCGCATCGTCGGCATCGACCTGTCGGGCACCGACCGCATCCTCGGCGCCATCCTCACCCTCGACGGCGAGATCGTGGTGCGCCGCGACATCCCCCTTCCCGCCGGCGACGCGGTCGTCGCCGCCCTGTCCGCGCTCATCCGCGAACTCGTCGCCGACTCGCAGGTGCCCGTGCTGGGCGTGGGCATCGGCACCCCCGGCATCGTCGACGACGACGGGGTGGTGCTCACCGCGCCGACCTTCGGCTGGTCGGGCCTCGCGCTGCGGGCGATCCTCGCCGGCGAGCTGGGGCTGCCGATCCTCGTCGCCAACGACGCCAACGCCGCGGTGCTCGCCGAGTACACCTTCGGCGGGGCAGGCGAGGACGTGCTGCTGGTGAAGGTCGACCGCGGTGTCGGCTCGGGCCTCCTCGCGGGGGGACAGCCGATGCGCGGCGGCCGGTTCGCCGCAGGTGAGATCGGCCACGTCACCGTCGGCACCGACGGCGGTCCGTCGTGCGCATGCGGCAAGGACGGATGCCTGGAGGCCTGGCTGTCCGCCCCCGCCCTGACCGCGCGCCTGGCCACCGCCGGCGACGCCGACCGCGACGGCATCCTCCGCGATGCCGGGGAGCGTCTGGGCATCGCCCTGGCACCGGTGGTCGGCGCGCTCGACCTGTCGGAGATCGTGCTCTCCGGCCCACCCGAACTGCTCGACGGCCCGCTTGCGGAGCAGGCCGCCGAGACCCTCCGCACCCGCACCCTCGCCGAGTTCCACGAGGGTCTGCGGGTGCGGATGACGGAGCAAGGCGCGGACATCGTCCTGCGCGGCGCCGCCGTCATGGTCCTGTCAGGACGCTTGGGAGTGTCCTGACCGCATCGGGCCGCCCGGCCCCACCACCCACGAAAACCACACCCCACCACGAGAACGAAGGAACACCATGAACAAGACGCTTGGAGCCGCTGCGCTCCTCGGCGCCGCGGCGCTCGTGCTCACCGGCTGCAGCGGCAGCACCGGCGGCGACGATGCCGAAGGCGCAGAGATCCGTGTCTGGCTGGTCGGCACCGACACGCCCCAGGATGCCCGTGATTACCTCACCGACACGTTCGCCGAGGAGAACCCCGGGTCGACGCTGGTGATCGAGGAGCAGTCCTGGGACGGACTGGTCGACAAGCTCACCACGAGCCTGTCCAGCTCCGACAGCCCCGACCTCGTCGAGTTCGGCAACACGCAGGCCCCCGCCTTCACCTCGGTCGGGGCTCTCCTGGACATCTCGGACATCTACGAGGACCTCGGCGGCGACGACCTGCTGCCCGGCTTCGTGGAAGCCGGCAGCTACGACGGGGCGTTCTACGCTCCGCCGCTGTACTCCGGTGCCCGCGTCGTCTTCGCCGACCCGGCGCTGGTCGCCGCCGCCCCCGAGACGCTCGAGGACTACATCGCGCAGGCCAAGGAGCTCGCCGCCGCCAACCCCGGCGACTCGGGCATCTACTTCGCCGGTCAGGACTGGTACAACGCGCTTCCGTTCATCTGGGAGAACGGCGGCGAGCTCGCCGTCGCCGACGGTGACCAGTGGGACGCGCAGTTGAGCTCCGACGAGTCGGTCGCGGGTCTCCTGCAGGTGCAGGACCTCATGACCGCCGCATCGACCGCGCCCAAGGACGGCGACAACGCGGAGCCGTGGACCCCGTACTGCGAGGGCACCGCGATCCAGTTCTCGGCTCCCAACTGGGCGCTGGGGCTCGCGAGCGAGTGCGAGACCGACCCGGCTCCCGCCGCGCCCTTCGTCTACGCCCTCCCGGGCGCCGACGGCGGTGCCGCGCAGGTGTTCGCGGGTGGCTCCAACATCGGCATCTCGGCGAAGTCCGCCCACCCCGAGCTCGCCAAGAGCGCACTGGAGATCATCATGAGCGATGAATTCCAGACCATCTACGGCGAGAACGGGCTCATCCCCGCCAAGAAGTCGCTCGCCTCGACGCTCGGCGACACCCCGGAGGCGATGGCGTTCACCGAAGCGGCCGGTAACGCCAAGCTGACCCCGGCCTCGCCCAACTGGGCCGAGGTGGAGGCCTCGCGCGTGCTGGAGGACTTCTTCGTCAAGATCGCCCAGGGTGGCGACGTCGCCGAGCTCGCGACCGAGGTCGACACCAAGATCGAGGACATCCTCAACGGCTGATCCGGATGCGGCCCCGTGCCGCACCCGGTGATGTCGGGGCCGGCGGCGGACACCGCCGCCGGCCCGCCCTTCCCTGAGGAGCACCATGACCACCCAGAGCACCCTCGGCCCCCCGACGGGGGTCGTCGACGACGACACCCCCGATCCGCTCCTGCCCCGCCGCGGGCGGCGGAGCGGCCGCTTCACCCCGTACGCCCTGCTCGTCCCCGCACTCATCGTGCTCACCCTCATCACGGGCTGGCCGCTGCTGCAGCTGCTCATCATGAGCGTGCAGGAGTTCGGCCGGGCGCAGGTCTTCGGCGCCGCGCCCGATTTCGTCGGGCTCGCCAACTACGTCGACGTCCTCACCGACCCCGAGTTCTGGCAGGTGCTCGGCCGTTCCCTCGTGTTCGCGGCGGTGTGCGTCGTGGTCACGATGGTCCTCGGCGTCCTCGTCGCGCTGCTGATGAAGCGGCTCGGCACGGTGCTGCGCACCACCGTCTCGATCGGCCTGCTGCTGGCCTGGGCGATGCCGCCGCTGTCGGCGACGATCGTGTGGGGCTGGATCTTCGACACCCAGTACGGCGTGATCAACAACGTGCTGGTCAACGTCTTCGGGCTGGAGCAGTACGCCGGTCACTCGTGGCTCCTCGAGCCGCTCAGCTTCTTCTTCGTCGCCACGATCATCATCGTGTGGGGTGCCGTTCCCTTCGTCGCCTTCACGGTCTATGCCGGGCTCACCCAGGTGCCCGACGAGGTGCTCGAGGCGGCGCAGCTCGACGGCGCGGGGGCGGCGAAGCGCTTCTTCCTCGTCGTCGTGCCCTACATCCGCCCGATCCTCGCGATCGTGACGATCCTGCAGGTCATCTGGGATCTGCGGGTGTTCACCCAGATCTACGCGCTGCAGTCGATCGGCGGACTCGCTGAGCAGACCAACACCCTCGGGGTGTACATCTACCGCGTCTCGCTGGGTTCCGGCGACTTCGGCGCGGGCGGGGCGATCTCCGTGCTCGTCGTGCTGCTGCTGGTCGGGCTCTCGGCGTTCTACGTGCGCCGGAGTGTCAAGGAGGAATCGCTGTGAGCGTCGCCGTGTCCGTCCGTCGCCCGTCGCGCGTGGGCCGCCGCGTCGGCTCCGTGCTGACCGTCGCGGCCGCCCTCGTCGTCTTCGCCGCGTCGGTGTTCCCCGTCTACTGGATGGTGAACACCTCGTTCCAGCCCAACGGGCAGGTGCGCGGCAGCGAGCTGCATTTCTGGCCCGACAACTTCACGCTCGAGAACTACCTCGGCGTCGTCTCGGGCTCGGCCCGCGCGCCGTTCCTCCCGGCGCTGGGCAACTCGCTCATGGTGGCGCTGCTGACCGTCGCGGTCGCGCTGGTCTTCGCGTTCCTCGCCGCCCTCGCCGTCACGCGGTTCCGCTTCCGCAGCCGGGCGCCGTTCATCATCACGATCCTCGTCATCCAGATGATCCCGGCCGAGGCCATGATCATCTCGGTGTTCCGCCTCATCGACGGCTGGCAGCTGCTGAACACCGTCATCGGGCTGTCGCTGGTGTACATCGCCACGGTGCTGCCTTTCACCATCTGGACCCTGCGCGGCTTCGTCAACGGTGTGCCGATCGAACTGGAGGAGGCCGCCATGATCGACGGACTCAGCCGCTCGCAGGCGTTCTGGAAGATCACCTTCCCCCTCCTGGCGCCGGGACTGGTCGCCACCGGGGTGTTCGGGTTCATCCAGGCGTGGAACGAGTTCGTCTTCGCCCTCGTGCTGAACCCGAGGCCCGAGGCGATGACGCTGCCGGTGTGGCTGCGCACGTTCCTCGACCCGAACGGCGGCATCAACTGGGCCGAGCTCATGGCCGGCTCCACGCTCGTGGCGGTACCGGTCGTGGTGTTCTTCCTCATCGTGCAGAGCCGCATGACCGGTGGCATGGTCTCCGGGGCGGTCAAAGGCTGATGGTGCGCGTCGGACTCGACGTCGGCGGCACCAAGACCCTCGGCGTCGCGATCGACGATGACGACCGCGTCGTCGCGCAGGTGCGCACGCGCACCGGGTGGGGAGACGCGGCGGTCGTGGCGGGCATCGCCGCCGCCGTCGCCGCCCTGCAGCAACAGGTCGGCCCGGTGCGCTCGGTCGGCGTGGGCATCCCCGGGCAGATCGAGGACGGACGGGTCACCCACGCGATCAACCTCGGCATCGACGACCTCGATCTGTGGGCCGCCCTCGCCCCGCTCGTCCGCGCGCCGGTCGCGGTGGAGAACGACGTGAAGGCCGCCGCGCTCGGCGCGTACGCCCTGCGTGGGCTGCCCGGATCGCTGGCCTACCTCAACCTCGGCACGGGGGTCGCCGCCGGCATCGTCGCGGACGGCCGGCTCTGGCGGGGCGCGCGGGGCGCGGCGGGCGAAGTCGGGCACATCTGCATCGACCCCGCGGGACCGCCGTGCCGCTGCGGTCAGCGTGGCTGCATCGAGGCGCTCGCCGGTGGTGCGGCCCTGGCCGACCGGTGGCGGCGGGCGGGTGAGCTGCCGGTGCGCGACCTGTTCGACGCGGCGGATGCCGGCGACAGCGAAGCCGACGCCCTGCGGGCCGGGGCGGTGCGGGCGGTCGCCGCGGCGGTGCAGGTGCTCGTGCTCACCACCGACGTCGATGTCGTCGTGCTCGGCGGCGGACTCACCGGGCTCGGGGAGCGGATCGCGGCACCCGTGCGGAAAGAACTGAATTCACGGGCCGTCGCATCGGATTTTCTGCGCTCACTGCGGTTGGATGGAAGGGTCACGCTGCTGCCGGCCGGTTCCCCCGCCGCAGCTCTGGGCGCGGCATTGGTCGGCGCGGCATCCGCGCCCGAGGAGGTACACACTCATGGCTGAGATCGTCATCGTCCCCACCCCGGCAGAGGCCGGATCCCTCGTCGCGGAGGAGATCCTCTCGCTCGTGCGGCGCACGCCCGATGCCGTGCTGGGTCTTGCCACCGGCTCCACCCCGCTGCCGGTGTACGAGGCGCTGCGGGCGCGGCGCGGCGAGGTCGACCTGTCGCGGGTGCGCGGGTTCGCGCTGGATGAGTACGTCGGCATCGACCCCGCCCATCCCGAGAGCTACCGCAACGTCATCTTCCGCGAGGTCGTGGAGCCGCTCGGGCTGGATCCCGAGCGCGTGCACGTGCCGGACGGGTCGCTCGACGGCATCGAGCATGCGGGCGCCGACTACGAGCGCCGCATCGCCGAGGCGGGCGGGGTGGACCTGCAGATCCTCGGCATCGGCACCGACGGTCACATCGGCTTCAACGAGCCCGGCTCGTCGTTCGCCTCGCGCACGCGCGTGAAGACGCTCACCGAGCAGACCATCGCCGACAACGCGCGGTTCTTCGACTCCGTCGACGAGGTGCCCGTGCACTGCATCACGCAGGGTCTCGGCACGATCCTCGCCGCCCGTCACCTCGTGCTCCTCGCGTTCGGCGAGGGCAAGGCCGAGGCCATCGCCGGTGCCGTGGAGGGGCCGGTGAGCGCATCGCTGCCGGGCTCCGCCGTGCAGTTGCACCCGCACACGACCGTCATCGTCGACGAGGCCGCGGCATCCCGCCTCACCCGCGCCGACTACTACCGCTACGCGTGGGCGCACAAGCCCGCATGGCAGGGGCTCTGACCCGCGTCTGATCCCCGGGGTGGCCGCGGGCGCGCACGGCGCGCGCCGCGGCGGCTTGTCGGCCCGCGCGCCGGCGCCGGCGCTCAGGCGGTGAAGACCTTGCCGGGGTTCAGGATGCCGAGCGGGTCGAACACACGCGCGATGTCGCGCTGCAGCCGCCACTGGTCCTCGCCCAACTCGTCGGCCAGCCACCGGCGCTTGAGCACGCCGATCCCGTGCTCGCCGGTGAGGGTGCCGCCCAGGCGCAGCGCCGCACGGAACAGCTCGTCGGCGGCGGCCCACACCTCCGGCGGCACGTCGGGGCCGGCGAAGACGAAGTTCGGATGCAGGTTGCCGTCGCCGGCGTGAGCCACGGTGGGGATGACCATGCCGTAGTCGCGTTCGATGCGCGCGATCTCGTCGAACATCGCCGGCAGCATGCTGCGCGGTACCGAGACGTCTTCGATGAGGGTCATCCCCAGCGACTCCATCGCGGGGTGCATCGCCCGACGCACCGCGAGAAGGCGTTCGCCCTCGGCGGCGTCGGCGGCGAGCACGACGGCGCCGCCCGCGTCGGACAGCACGGCTGCGATCGCCTCGGCCTCGGTGTGCGCGGCCGGTCCGTCGGTCTGGATCGTCAGCTGTGCGGCGCCCGGGGTGGGATCCGGCAGGCTCAGCAGTCGGTGCGCGGCCCGCAGCGACGTGGCATCCATCAGCTCCATGATCGCCGGCTGGATGCCGCTGGCGGTGACCGCGGCCGACCCCACCGCCGCGGCGCGCACGTCGGGAAAGGTCGCCGCGAGGGTGCGGGCGGTGCCGGGCACGAGTCGACGGAGCTTCAGGGTCGCGCCGACGATGACCGCGAGCGTCCCCTCGGAGCCGATCATGAGGGCGGTGAGGTCGAGTCCGGTGACGCCCTTGACGCTGCGATGCCCGAGGCGCAGCAGTCGGCCGTCGGCGAGGACGACGTCCAGGGCCAGCACCGCGTCGCGGACGACGCCGTATTTGGCGCAGAGCAGCCCGCCCGCACCGGTGGCGATGTTGCCGCCCACGGTGGAGATCTCGCGGCTCGCCGGGTCGGGCGCCCACCACAGGCCCTGCGGGGCGAGGGCGGCGTTGAGCCGGGCGTTGAGGATGCCGGGTTCGACGACCGCGAGCAGGTCGTCGGGTCGCACCTCGAGGATGCGGTCCATGTCGCGCACCGACAGCGCGATCTCGCCCGGACCGGCATTGGCGCCGCCGGCGAGGCCGGTGCCCGCCCCGCGCGTGACGACGGGCGTGCGGGTGCGGGTGGCGATGCGCAGCGTCGCCTGCACGTCGGCGACGGATGCCGCGCGCACGAGGGCAAGCGGGCGACCCGCCGAGGCGTGACCCGACTTGTCCGCTCGGGCGTCGTCGAGGGCGGCAGGGGAGGTGTCCACGCGGTCGCCGAGGGCAGCGCGCAGCAGTGCGACGACGTCGGTCCCGCTGGTCGGCGTCGCCGCTGACGCCCGAGGACCTGCGTGTCCGGTCATGCCAAGCGGCGGCGTCCGACGATCACGCCGACGGTGACGGCGACGACGGCGAAGCCCAGACCCACCCAGGTGTGGCCGAGGGCCCACCACGCGATGGTCGCGGCGGCGTAGACGAACAGCTCCACCAGCGCGCGCACGAACGGGTGCACCGCCAGCACGGCGCGCGGCGACACGAACAGCGCCCACAGCAGGATGGCGACCACCGGTGCCCCGATGCCGACGACGAGGTTCCACGGCCAGTCCCAGGCCACGAAGCCCCAGAACGCCAGCGTGCCGAAGGCGAAGACGCCGCACAGCACCGACAGCACGTCGAGCACGTTCAGCGCCGGGCGCATGCCCGGCTGCGGCTGCGGCTCGGCGGGGGGCGCGGGACGCACGGAAGGCAGGTCGGACATGATCCCAGTCTACGCGCGGCCCCGGGCGACCCCGCCCCGTGCCGAGCGTAGGAGAAGGGGCGGATGTAGGAGGGATGCCGCGGATTGGTCCTACCTCCGCGACATCTCCTGCGCTCGGCACACGGCCGGGAGCGGTCAGGCCGGGGGCTCGCCGTCGACCCACACCTCGCGCACGTTCAGCCCCGCATCCAGCAGGACGGCGTCGGCGGTCGCCCCGACGGCGAGGGACCCCGCGGCGGCGCCGATCGCGTGCGCGGGCACGGTCGTGAGGGCCGCCACCGCGTCGGCGACGGGCACGCCGCACTCGGCGGTGACGAGCCGCAGCGCGGCATCCTGTGTCAGCGTCGACCCGGCGATCGAGCCGCCGTCGTCGAGGCGGGCGACGCCGTCGGTCACCGTCACGGCGAGGCCGCCGAGCGTGTAGGCCCCGTCGGCGGAGCCGGCGGCGGCCATCGCGTCGGTGATGAGCGCGATGCGTCCGGGTGCCCCGGCGAAGGCCAGCCGCATGACATCGGGGTGCACGTGCGCGCCGTCGGCGATGAGCTCGAGCGTCACGCGGTCGTCCCCCATCGCGGCGACGACCGGACCCGGCGCGCGGTGGTGGATGCCGCGCATGCCGTTGAAGGCATGCGTGAGGATGGTCGCGCCGGCGTCGAACGCACGCCGCGCGGCATCGGCGTCGGCATCGGTGTGCCCGACGGCCACGGCGACGCCCGCCGCGACGAACCGGGCGATCGCGTCGGTCGCGCCGGGAAGCTCGGGGGCGAGCGTCACCTGGCGCAGCGTGCCGTCGGCGGCTTGCAGCAGTCGGTCGACGGATGCCGCGTCGGGCGCGCGCAGCAGGCTCGCGGTGTGGGCGCCCTTGTGTCCCACGTCGAGGAAGGGTCCCTCCAGGTGCGAGCCCAGGATCGTGGCATCCGCGTGTGCGAGCCGCGCGACGGTCGCGACGCGCGCGACGAGGTCGTCGACCGACGCGGTCACGAGCGACAGCACGGCGCGCGTCGTGCCGTGGGCCCGGTGCATCGCCCTGGCGGTCGCGATCGCGTCGTCGCCGTCGTCGAACGCGCAGCCCGCGCCGCCGTGGCCGTGGATGTCCACGAAACCCGGGGTCAGCCATGCGTCGCCGCCGTCGTGGGCCTCGCGCGGGGCGAGCTCCCGCCAGGAGTCGCCGTGCCCGGTGGCGACGACGCGGCCGGCGTCGAAGGCGACCCAGGCGGCATCCTCGATGCGACCGGCGTCGACGAGGCGGACGTCGTGGACGACGCGGGCGACGCTCATGCGGCCGACCAGTCGATCTCCGGCGAGCGGTCGAAGCCGATGCCGGCGGCCTCCCAAGCCGCACCCTGCGCGGCCAGCCGGACGCGGAACGACTCCCACGTGCGGTCGGGGTCGGTGCCGGTGGCGGGCGACCACGCGGCTTCGGCGGCCGCCGCGATGCGGGGGAACACGAGCGCGTCGATGTCGGCGAGGGTCCTGACCGTCTCGGTCCACAGCGGCGCCTCGACGCCCAGGATGTCCGCCTCCCCGACGCCGTCGATGACCGCCGTCGGCTCCCACTCGTAGGCGCGCTGCACGCTGGTGGCGCCGTTGGCCCAGAGGAGCCCGAGCGGGCCCTCCGGGTCGCGCTTCATGTCGAGGTAGACCGCATCGGCGGGCGACATGATCAGCTGCGACCCGCCGCGCACGAGCGCCTGGGCCGCGGCCGCGCTGTCGGCGGTGGGGGAGACGAGCCCCCAGTACTGGCCGATCGTGGACGGCGCGATCTCACGGACGGCGCCGGCCTCGTGCCACGCGATAGGGGTCTTGCCGAGGTTGGCGACCATCTCGGTCACCCGAGCGATGAACTCGGCGAAGTCGGCCGGGTCGGTGCCCAGGCACTCGTCGCCGCCGATGTGCAGGTAGGGCCCGGGGGTCATCGCGGCGAGCTCGCCGAGCACGTCGGCGAGGAAGTCGTAGGTCGCCTCGTCGCGGGTCTTCAGTGACGAGAAGCCGACCGCGAAGCCGGTGTACGGGGTGCCGGCGGCGGGGAGACCGCCGCCGAACTGCGCCGCGATCTCGCGGACGGTGTCGGTGATGACCGGCGCCTCGGCGAGGTCGGGGTAGGCCAGGCCGATGGCGTGGGTGTGGCTGGGCACGTCGACTTCGGGGACCACGGTCATGTGGCGGGACGCGGCGTGGGCGACGATGGCCGCGTAGTCGGCGCGGGTGTAGAAGCCCCCGGCGTCGCCGCCGATGGCGGTGGACGACGCCCGCGCGGTCAGCTCGGGCCGGGAGGCCAGCTCGATGCGCCAGCCCTGGTCGTCGGTGAGGTGCAGGTGCAGGTGGTTGAGCTTCAGTGCCGCGGCGCGGTCGATGAAGGCGCACACCGTCTCGACGGGGAAGAAGTGGCGGGAGACGTCGAGCATGACGCCGCGGTACGCGAACCGCGGGGCGTCGGCGATCTCGACGGACGGGATCCGCCGGCCGCCCTCGCCGTCGCCGGTGACCAGCTGCGCGAGGGTCTGCGCGCCGTAGTAGAGGCCCGCTTCGTCGGGGGCGGCGACGACGGCGGATGCCGCGTCCACCGTGATCGCGTACGACTCGCGCCCGGCGGCGCGAGTCGGCTCCAGTCGGAACTCGATCGTGTCGGCGCCCTCTGCCGGAGCGGCGCCCGGGGCGGCGAGGCGGATGCCGGTGCGCACCGCCAGCAGGTCGGCGAACGCGGCGGCGGCGTCGAGATCGCCGGTGAGATGCGTGGCGTCGCCGATCCGCAGGCCGGCACCCTCGCGGGCGGCGGCGGAAGCGGGCAGGGGGACGAGAGGGAGAGGGGAGTGCGGCACACTGCCATTGTGTCGCGTGCGGCATCCACTCGGGGGGCGCCGCGTCGGGAAAATGCGGCGGAGCGTCTGTGATCGTGTTGCCGATCGTGACGCGCGCTCGTGGCGGTGGAGGGGGCATCCGCTATGCTCGGGGTGTCGCGACTGGCGTTGAGGTGGGGGACCACCGGGGAGCGACTGATGAAGGCATCGACCGCACGCCTGGGCCGGGTCTCGACACGCCCCGTGCGGGCTGTGCGACCCGAGTCCGTGTAGCAGTGCAGTCAGGAGATCGTCATGACCGATGCCGTGTTCAACGCCCCTCTCTCCGAGGTCGATCCCGAGATCGCCCAGGTCCTCGAGCGCGAGCTCGAGCGTCAGCGCGGGTACCTCGAGATGATCGCCTCCGAGAACTTCGTGCCCGTCTCGGTGCTGCAGTCGCAGGGCTCGGTGCTGACGAACAAGTACGCCGAGGGGTACCCGGGGCGTCGCTACTACGGCGGCTGCGAAGAGGTCGACGTCGCCGAGGAGCTCGCCATCGAGCGGGCGAAGGCACTGTTCGGCGCCGAGTTCGCCAACGTGCAGCCCCACTCCGGTGCATCGGCCAACGCGGCGGTGCTGCACGCCATCGCCCGCCCCGGTGACACGCTGCTGGGTCTGTCGCTGGACCAGGGTGGCCACCTCACGCACGGCATGAAGATCAACTTCTCCGGCCGGCTGTACAACATCGTCGCCTACGGCGTCGACCCCGAGACCTCGATCATCGACATGGCCGAGGTGCGCCGCCTCGCCGTCGAGCACAAGCCGAAGGTGATCATCGCCGGCTGGTCGGCCTACCCGCGTCAGCTCGATTTCGCGGCGTTCCGTGCGATCGCCGACGAGGTCGGGGCTCTCCTGTGGGTCGACATGGCCCACTTCGCCGGACTCGTCGCCGCGGGCCTGCACCCGAACCCGGTGCCGCACGCGCACGTGGTGTCCTCGACGGTGCACAAGACCATCGGCGGTCCCCGCTCGGGCTTCATCCTGAGCAATGACGCCGACATCGCCAAGAAGATCAACACCGCCGTCTTCCCGGGTCAGCAGGGCGGGCCGCTCATGCACGTCATCGCCGCCAAGGCGACGGCGTTCAAGCTCGCCGCGACGCCGGAGTTCGCCGAGCGTCAGGAGCGCGTGCTGCGGGGCGCGGCGATCCTCGCCGAGCGCCTCACGCAGCAGGACGTGAAGGATGCCGGCATCGCGGTGCGCTCGGGCGGCACCGACGTGCACCTGGTGCTCGTGGACCTGCGCGACGCCGCCATCGACGGCAAGCAGGCCGAAGACCTGCTGCACGAGATCCACATCACCGTGAACCGCAACGCCGTCCCCAACGACCCGCGTCCGCCGATGGTGACCTCGGGTCTGCGCATCGGCACGCCGGCGCTGGCGACCCGCGGCTTCGGCGACGCCGAGTTCACTGAGGTGGCCGACGTCATCGCGCTCGCGCTGCAGCCCGGGGCCGACCTCGAGCCGCTGCGCACGCGCGTCGCCGCGCTCACGGCCGCCTTCCCGCTGTACCCCGGTCTGCAGCAGTGACCGCGGTCCGCCTCGACGGGGTCGCCACGGCGGCGGCCATCAAGGACGAACTGCGGGTGCGCGTGGCAGCGCTGGCGGAGCGGGGGATCGTCCCCGGCATCGCGACCGTGCTGGTGGGTGCGGATCCGGCATCCCAGCTGTACGTCGGCATGAAGCACAAGCAGTCCGAGGCCATCGGGATGAACTCGATCCAGCGGGAGCTGCCCGCCGACGCGACGCAGCAGCAGGTCGAGGCGCTGATCGACGAGCTCAACGCCGACCCTGACTGCCACGGCTACATCGTGCAGCTGCCGCTGCCGAAGCACCTGGACACCGACGCGATCCTCGAGCGGATCGACCCGGCGAAGGATGCCGACGGCCTGCATCCGACCAACCTCGGCCGCCTCGTGCTCAACGTGAACACGCCGATCACGACGCCGCTGCCGTGCACGCCGCGGGGGGTCATCGAGCTGCTGACCCGCAACGGGTACGACCTGCGCGGCAAGCACGTCGTGGTCGTGGGCCGCGGGGTCACGATCGGTCGGTCGGTCGGGCTGTTGCTGACCCGCCGGGACCTCAACGCGACGGTCACCCTCACCCACACCGGGACGGTGGATCTGCCGCGCTACCTGCGCGAGGCCGACGTGATCGTCGCGGCCGCGGGGGTCAAGCACCTCGTGCGCGCCGAGGATGTGCGACCCGGCGCGGCCGTGCTCGATGTCGGCGTCACGCGCGAGGTCGACCCGGAGACCGGCAAGAGCCGGGTCTACGGCGACGTGCACCCCGACGTCGCGTCGGTGGCCGGCTACCTCTCGCCGAACCCCGGCGGCGTGGGCCCGATGACCGTCGCCCTCCTGATGACGAACGTGGTCGAGGCCGCCGAGCGCGCCGCCGCCGAGTGAGCATTCTCGCCGCCGAGTGAGTACTCGCGCTGCCGAGTGAGCATTCGCGCTGCCGAGTGAGCACTCGCGCGCAGGCGGGGTCGCGCGGCGCCTCCGCCCGGCATCCATCTCCCCGGTACAGGAGATCTCACCGCAACAGGACGATCACCTCGGCATCGGTCCTGTGCCGGGGGGATCTCCTGGAACCGGAACGAGCGGCGGGCGGTCAGCCCCGGCCCAGATCGTCGAACATGCGGCGCTGCTCGTCGGTGAGGCCGTCGTCGTGCGCAGCGGGCCGCTGCGCGGCCTCCGGACGTCCGGATGTCGCGGTAGGCGGCGGGCCGAAGGGTGAGGCCGGGGCAGCGGATGCCGCGGGCTTGCCGCGCCCGCCGAGCGCACGATCGTAGAGCCCGCCGGCGCGCGCCTCGATGCGGTCGTCGACCGCGTCGTAGATGAGCCAGGCCACCAGCAGCGCGAGCGGCGGGACGACCCAGCCCCAGAACAGACCGCTCACATGCACCGACGAGAGCACGACGACGAGCACCCACACGATCAGCTCGACGATGAACACCAGGCCCGCCTGTACGAGCTTCTCGCCGATGCGTGTGCGCTGGTCGGCGGACTTCGCGGCCATGCCACGGAACGCCTTGGCGATGAGGGGCTTCAGCCAGATCGTCCCCGCGGTGAGCACGATCGCCGCCCACAGTGCCGCCCAGCCGACCGACACCCGCGGCAGCAGCGCCCCCAGCACGAACAGCACGACGACGTTGAACGCATACAGCGAGACGAACCTCACGACCCAGGTCTTCATCCCCTCACTGTGACACGCCCCACCCGTGAGACGACAACCGGCGGCCGAGACAATGGGTGTTTCCCACTGTCTCGGCCGCCGGCTGTCGTCTCAGCGATCGGGCGCGGCGCCCGGGGTCAGCGCACCGTGACCGTCGTCTGCTCGGCGGGGATGGCACGCAGCAGCGGGCTCGTGAGCGTCGCCCACGTGTCCCACGTGCCACGCAGCACTCCGGTGGCGCTGTAGTCGAACGTCACGGTTCCGCCCGCGGTGGGCGGCGCCGTGGTGATCGCATAGACCGCACCGTCCGTCGGCGGGTCGGCGAGGATGCCGCTCGTGCCGTCCCGGTTCTCCGCACCCGTCTCCGCGCCCGACGCGGCATCCGGCACCGGCGTGCCGTCGTACGCGAACCACATGCCCTCGGTGGCCCCGAGCGCGATCCACACCTGGAACGAGTTGGTGCCGTTGCCGCTGAAGGTGGGCACGTCCTCCCACTCGACCACGAGGAAATCGCTCACCCCGTCACCGAGGATGCCGATGCGCACCGCACCGCCGGCGGTGGGGTCGAGGTCGGTCCACAGCGGCGCGAGCACGTTGTTCGGCGCGGTGGGGTCGGGGATGCCGGTGGACTGCCACGACACATCGGATGCCGCCGCGCCGCCGACCACGACGTAGCCGTTGGAGACGATTCCGAGGCTGTCGTACACCTCACCGCCGTACATGAAGCTCGGCAGCGTGAAGTTCGCGAACGCCTCGTCGCCGAGTCCGCCCAGCGGCGCGATGCCGAAGGCCGACAGCGGCAGGTAGCCGCCCCCGGGGTGCGTGCCGGCATCCGCACCCACCGACTCGATGGTCGGGGCGATCGCCGGGCTCAGCGTGCCGTCCCACTTCGCCCCGAGGAACTGGCGCGTCGCGGGGGCCGTGACGTTGCGGATGTTCAGGAACGGATGCGCCGCCACGCGGATCGAGGCGGGCACCTCCACCGGCAGGAAGTTGGTCGCCGTCACCGTGCAGGTGGTGCTGGCGCCGCGGCGGATGGTGTCGGGCTCGCACGACTGGCCGAGCGAGACCTCGGCCTCGCGCACGTTGGCGGCCACCGGCACCACGACGGGTGTGGCACCACCGGTCGGGGTCAGGGTGATCTCGCCCTGCTGCCAGCCCTCGGCGGACTCGAGCCCGTCGATGATCACCGAAAGGTCCTTCGACGCGCCGGGTGCGAGGGTGAACCGCGACTGCAGCACCGTCACCCGGAGCCCTCCGGTGGCCTCGGTGGTCACCCGGAACGTCTGCCGGCGGTCGGTGACGTTCGTGACGGTGCGCGAGGTCTCGATGGCGCCGGGCATGGGGTCGACGTAGATGCTCGGGATGTTGAGATCCACTCGTCCCAGGGCGTCGGCCGCGCTCGCGGCGAAGTGCTCCGCCGTCTCGGCGATGGTGAGCACCGGGGCGACCGCCCGGTCGGCGCGGATGCTGCCCGCGCCGCGGTCGAACACGCCCGCGGGCGTCCCGTCGGCGTTGACGACCTCTTGCAGCGACGAGGTCATGAGGGCCGACTTGACCTGGCCGGGGGTGAAGTCCGGCCGGGCGGCGATGACGAGCGCCGCGACGCCCGCCGCGTGCGGCGACGACATCGAGGTGCCCGCGATGGCCTGGTAGTACTGGCCGGTCGGACCCGACTCGTAGCCGCTCGGGGCAGGGGTGTGGCCGGCGAGCACCTGGATGCCGGGGGCCGTGATGTCGGGCTTGAGGAACTCCCCGATGGGTCCGCGCGAGCTGAAGCTCGCCATCACATCGCCCGGGGCTGCGCTCGCGCGTCCCGAACCCCACGTGGCTGTGACGCCGGGACGGGTGAGGAAGGCGAGCACCTCGTCGTTGGGGCCCTCGAGGTGGATGGTCGGCAGGAAGTGGTTGTCGGTGTTGGTCTCCATCGTCGTCGGGTTGTAGAGGATCATGCCCGCCGCGCCCCCGAGGGAGGCGAAGTAGCCCTTCTCCACGCGGCCGTTGCCGCCGCGCTCGCAGACGACGACGGTGCCGGTGAGGCTCCCGGCGGCGAAGGGCTGCTCGCAGCGGATGCCGCCGGTGTAGCCGGCGACCGCGTCGGCGCGCACGACGGGGGCGTCGGTGACGCCCTGCGTGACGGTCGCGCCGGTCTTGGCGAGCGTGCCGCCGTCGGTGGATGCCAGTTCCAGCGTCGTGGTGAACGCGCGGTCGAAGGTGGATGCGGCGACCGTCGTGGTCCAGGGGCCGGCGTGGTTCGCGGTCGAGGCGCCGGGGCCGGAGTTGCCGGCCGAGGCGTGCACCGCGACCCCCGCCGCGTACGCGTCGAGGAAGGCCATCTCCACCGGGTCGGTGTAGATGTTCGCCGAGCCGCTGACGGAGTAGTTGATGACGTCCACGCCGTCGGCGATCGTCTGCTCGACGGCCGCGACGAGGTCGGAGTTGTACCCGCCGCCCGGGCCGAGCGCGCGGTACGCGATGACCGAGGCGCCGGGGGCGACACCGCTGATGGCGCCGTGGTCGACGCCCAGCACGGGCGAGCTGTCGACGGCGCTGCCGGCGGCGGTGGTCGCGGTGTGCGTACCGTGCCCGTCGGAGTCGCGCGCCGAGCAGCCGGTGGCGGAGCAGAAGTCGATCGCGCCGGCGGGCTCTTCGGCGAGCTGCTGGTAGGCGTCGAGGAAGGCGTGGGCGCCGACGAGCTTGTCGTTGCACTCGAACGCGTCGCCGGCCGAGCCGTCACCGAACTCGCACGCCCAGGGGCCGCCGTCGGGCGTGGGGATGCCGTTGTCGGCGAGCATCGGGTGCTCGGGCCAGATGCCCGTGTCGATCACGCCGACGATGACGCCGGCGCCGGCCTGGTCGCGTCCGCCGAGGCTCGGCCACACGGCATCCGCGCCGACGAAGGTCGTCGCATCGTTGTCGATCCCGCCGGTGTCGTAGGTCTCGAGCGCCGGGGTCTCCTCGGGCGCCGGGGTCTCCTCCGGAGCCTCGGTCTCCTCCGGGGCAGGGCTCTCCTCGGGAGCCTCGGTCTCCTCGGGTGCGGGGGCCTCCTCCGGGGGCGCGGTCTCCTCCGGGGCGGGCGACTCGTCGGGCGCCGGGGTCTCCTCGGGCGCCGCGGTGTCCCCGGGTGCGGGCGCAGGCGCCGGGGTCTCGGCAGGGGAAGCGGTCTGGCGCAGCGCGTTGTCGTGCACGGCGGCGACGCCCTCGAGCGCGGCGATGTCCTTCGCCCGGTTGGCGGGGATCAGCACCGACAGCCCGCCGTACACGACGACGTGGCGGGAGAGCAGCGCGGCGGAGGGGACGGATGCCTGGATGTCTGCGAAAGCGGCATCCAGGCTGTCCTCGACGTAACGGGTGTAGGCCGCGACGTCGGAGTCGGCGAGGTCGCGACCGGTGACGGCGGGGCTCGTCGCGGCGTAGCCGTCGATGCCGCCGGCGTAGGAAGCCACCGGGTCGACGTCGACCTTGATCATGATCGCCGTGCGCGCCCCGTCGGTGCGGGCGAGCACGCCGGGGTCGCTCTCGGCGAGCTTGCCCGTTGCCGAGCGCGCGAGGGAGCTCGCGGGAGCGTCGGGGGCGACGGGGGTCGCACTGAAATCGGTCGTGGCCGCCCGCGCGGGTGGCGCGAGCGCGAGGAGGACGAGGGCTGTCACCCCCAGCGCGGCGAGAAGTTGCAGAATGCGCGGGAACGACAGCGATCGAGTCATCCGGGGGGCCTCCGTCGGCGAACCTGAGTGTTCGGTACGAGAAACCTAAACGTCCGCTGAGAGCGAACGCACGGATTGTTCGAGAACTCTCATGAAGCCCGCCGGGAGCGCGCCACCCCGCGCCGCCTCAGTAGGAGGAGGTCGGCCCCTCGGCGTCCGGGGCGCACCAGCGGGATGCCAGGGCCTCCGAACCCCGCGCCAGCAGCGCCACGTCGGCGCCCACGAGCGCGAACGAGGCACCGGCATCCAGATACGTCTGCGCCACCGCCGGATCGAAGGCGTTGACGCCGACGGGCTTGCCCGCCCCGCGCACGGCCGCGAAGGTGCGGATCACCGCGTCGGTGACGTCGGGATGCGTCTGCCGGCCGAGCAGCCCGAGCGACGCGGCGAGGTCGGACGGGCCGACGAAGACGCCGTCGACACCGTCGACCGCGGCGATCTCGGCGGCAGCGTCCACGCCCGCGGCCGTCTCGATCTGCACGAACACCGACACGTGCCTCGCTGCCTGCTCGAGGTAGTCGGGCACCCGGTTCCAGCGCGCCGAGCGGGCCAGCGCCGACCCGACACCGCGGATGCCACGCGGCGGATAGTGCGCCGCCGCGACGACGGCCCGCGCCTCGTCGGCGGAGGACACCATCGGCACCAGGATGTTCTGCGCGCCGAGATCGAGCACCTGCTTGATCGTCACCGGGTCACCGGCGGGCACCCGCACGACGGGGGTGATCGGAGAGCCCGCGACCGCGTGCAGCTGCGCGAGGACGGATTCCAACCCGTTGGGGGAGTGCTCCATGTCGATGAGGAGCCAGTCCATGCCCGACCCGGCGCAGATCTCGGCGACCAGCGCCGAGCCCGAGCACACCCAGATGCCGGCGAGGGGACGGGATGCCGCGGCGAGATCGTCGCGGAACGTCGGCGTCAGATGAAGCGGCATTCGATGACTCCCATCGGCCCGAAATCGCAGCGCACGTCGTCGCCGCGGTTGACCCACATGGGCCTGGTGAACGACCCGGCCAGGATGATCTCGCCCGCCTCCAGGCGGGCGCCGTGCTGGTGGAACTTGTTCGCCAGCCACGCCACCCCGGTCGCGGGGTGCCCGAGCACACCCGCCGCGACACCGGTCTCCTCGATCTCGCCGTTGCGCGAGAGCACGCCGGGCACCCACCGCAGGTCGATCTCATCGGGGCGCTTGTGCACGTCGCCGAGCACCATCGCCCCGTACGCGGCGTTGTCCGAGATCGTGTCGACGATCGTCCGCCCCTCCAGCTCGATGTGGGAGTTGAGCACCTCCAGCGCCGGAACGGCGTAGTCGATCGCATCGAGGGCGTCCGCCAGCGTGCAGTCGGGGCCGGAGAGCGGGCGCTTGAGCACGAACGCCAGCTCCACCTCGATGCGCACGTTGGAGAAATGGTCGACGGGGATCTCGGCGCCGGTGTGGAAGACCGTGTCGTCGAACATGACCCCGTAGTCGGGCTCGGTGATCCCCGTCGCCTGCTGCATGGCCTTGGAGGTCAGCCCGATCTTGCGGCCCACCAGGCGCCGTCCCGCGGCGAGGTTCTCATCGCGCCAGACCCCCTGGATCGCGTACGAGTCCTCGACCGTCGCCTGCGGGTGGCGGGCGGTGATGCGGGGGATCACGCTGTGCGTGCGGTCGGCTTCGGCGAGCTCCGCGGCCAGTGCCGCGATCACGTCGGGGGCGAGCATGGGTCTCCTTCGGTCTCGGTCAGGCTAGGGCACCACGGCTAGAGCTGGTGACCGAGCTTGTACTCGCCCTGCTTGTACTCCGGCAGCGAGTCGTCGCCGGGACGCGTGTACGAGAACCCGTCGGCGCCGATCGTCACGGCCATCTCGCTGTTGTCGGTGCGGGCGACGACCGGCCGCGGGTTGCCGTCGAGGTCGAGCACGAGGGAGGCCTCGGTGTACCAGGACGGCACGACGGGGTTGCCCCACCAGTCGCGGCGCTGGTTGTCGTGCACGTCCCACGTGATCACCGGGTTGTCGGGGTCGCCGGTGTAGTAGTCCTGCGTGTAGATCTCCACGCGGTGCCCGTCGGGGTCGCGCAGGTACAGGTAGAACGCGTTGGAGACGCCGTGCCGGCCGGGGCCGCGCTCGATGGCATCCGATCGACGCAGCGCCCCGAGCTTGTCGCAGATCGCGAGGATGTTGTGCTTCTCGTGCGTCGCGAAGGCCACGTGGTGCATGCGGGGACCGTCGCCGCCGGTCATGGCGGTGTCGTGCACGGTGGGCTTGCGGCGCATCCAGGCGGCGTAGACGGTGCCCTCGTCGTCCTGGATGTCCTCGGTCACGCGGAAGCCGAGGTCCTGCATGAACTTCACGGCGCGCGGCACGTCGGGGGTGACCTGGTTGAAGTGGTCCAGGCGCACGAGCTCGCCGGGGGTGTGCAGGTCGTAGCGCCACGCGAGGCGCTCGACGTGGTCGGTCTGGAAGAAGAACTCGTACGGGAAGCCGAGCGGGTCCTCCACGCGCACCGAGTCGCCGATGCCCTTGACGAAGCCCTCGGGGCGGCGCTCGACGCGGCATCCCAACTCGGTGTAGAACGCGACCGCCTTGTCGAGGTCCTCCGCCGAGCGCACCCGGTACGAGAACGCCGCGACCGCCGCCACGTCGCCGCGGCGCAGCACCAGGTTGTGGTGGATGAACTCCTCCGTCGAGCGCAGGTAGATCGCCTCGTCGTCCTCCTCGGTCACGTACAGGCCCAGCACGTCGACGTAGAACGTGCGGGATGCCGCGAGGTCGGTGACCACGAGCTCCATGTACGCGCAGCGCAGGATGTCCGGTGCGGGCACCGAGGGGGTCGGCACCGGGTCGGCGGTGTGGATCGGCGCCTCCTGGGAGACGAAGAAGCCCGACGAGGTGAGGGTCATGTCGTCGCGGTGGGTCATGTCAGCGTCCTTGCTTGTGTGAATGGTGGTCGGTCAGTGCTTGCCGAAGGTGGGGTTGTGCACCTTCCCGAGGGTGATGTGCACGGCCTGCTGGTCGGTGTAGAAGTCGATCGAGCGGTAGCCGCCCTCGTGCCCGAGGCCCGAGGCCTTCACCCCGCCGAAGGGGGTGCGGAGGTCGCGGACGTTGTTGGAGTTGAGCCACACCATCCCGGCGTCGACGGCCTGCGAGAAGTTGTGGGCCCGCTTGAGGTCGTTGGTCCAGACATAGGCGGCGAGCCCGTACTTGGTGTTGTTGGCCAGCGCCAGCGCTTCGTCCTCGGTGTCGAACGGCGTGATCGCGACGACGGGGCCGAAGATCTCCTCCTGGAAGATGCGGGCGTCGGGGGCGACGTCGGCGAACACGGTGGGGGCGACGAAGTTGCCGGTCTCGAACCCCTCGGGCCGGCCGCCGCCGGCGACGAGGCGGCCCTCGGTCTTGCCGATCTCGACGTAGCCCATGACCTTCTCGAAGTGCTCGGGGTGCACGAGGGCGCCGACTTCGGTGGCCGGGTCGTGCGGGTAGCCGACCTTCACGCGCTGAGCCTGCGCCGCGTAGCGCTCGACGAACTCGTCGTAGATCGCCCGCTCGACGAGGATGCGGCTCCCGGCGGTGCAGCGCTCGCCGTTGAGGGAGAAGACACCGAAGATCGTGGCATCCACCGCCGCCTCGAGGTCGGCGTCGGCGAAGACGATCGCGGGGGACTTGCCGCCGAGCTCCATCGACAGTCCCTTGAGGTACGGCGCGGCGTTGGCGAAGATCAGCTGGCCGGTGGAGCTCTCACCGGTGAAAGAGATGAGCGGCACGTCGGGGTGCTTCACGAGCGCGTCGCCGGCATCCTCCCCGAGACCGTTGACGAGGTTGAACACACCCTGCGGCAGTCCTGCCTCCTCGAAGATGCCCGCCCACAGCGACGCCGACAGCGGCGTGAACTCGGCGGGCTTGAGCACGACCGTGTTGCCGGTGGCAAGCGCCGGGCCCAGCTTCCACGACTCGAGCATGAACGGGGTGTTCCACGGGGTGATCAGTCCGGCCACGCCGATGGGCTTGCGGTTGACGTAGTTGATCTGGCGGCCGGGCACCTTGTAGGTGTCGTCGGCCTGCGCCACGATCAGGTCGGCGAAGAACCGGAAGTTCTCGGCCGCGCGGCGGGCCTGGCCGAGGGCCTGCGTGATCGGCAGTCCGGAGTCGAAGGACTCCAGCTCTGCCAGGCGCTGATCGCGCGCCTCGACGAGGTCGGCGATGCGATGCAGGATGCGGGAGCGCTCGCGGGGGAGCATGCGCGGCCAGGGGCCCTCGTCGAACGCGCGCTTGGCGGCGGCGACGGCCAGGTCGATGTCGGCCTTCTTGCCGGCGGCCGCCTGCACGTACGTCTCGTTGGAGACCGGCTCGAGCACGTCGAAGGTGCCGCCGTCGACCGAGTCGACGAAGGCGCCGTCGATGTAGTGGCGGATGCGGTCGGGCAGATCGGCCGGAACGTGGCGGCGGTCAAGCGCCGCAGTGCTGTCGGTCATGTCGGTTCCTCCAGAGGTTGCAGAAAAAAGGTCAGAAGGCCGGGAGGCCGAGGGCCTCGTCGGGGTGTTCGTGGATCATGTAGGCGTCGAGGGTCGCCGAGCGGTGACGGCGGGCCGCCTTCTCGATCTCGCCCAGCGGCGCGCCGGTCTCGATGAGGACCAGGATGTTCTCGTGCTCGCGCACCGACTCCTGGGCGCGGCCGGGGATGAAGGCGAAGGTCGAGTCGCGGAGGTTCCCCAGACGCCCCCACTCGCCCTCGACCAGTTCCAGCATCCGGGGGTTCGCGCACTTGGCGAACAGGGCGGCGTGGAACTGCTGGTTCAGTGCGGTGAACGCGCGCGGATCGAAGTCCTCGAGGCGGGCGATCATGCGCTGGTTGATCTCGCGGGCTGCGCGCACGTCGTCGGGGGTGAGGCGGCGGGCCGAGAGCGCGGTGGCGGCCCCCTCGAGGATGCTGAGCGCCTGCATGCTCGAGCGGTACTGCGAGTCGTCGACCATCGACACGTGGGCGCCGACGTTGCGCTCGAAGGTGACCAGCCCCTCCGCCTCGAGCTGGCGGATCGCCTCGCGCACCGGCACGACGCTCATGTCCAACTCGTTCGCGATGGTACCGAGCACGAGCCGGTAGCCGGGTGTGAACTCGTGGTCGGCGATGCGGGCCTTGATCCACTGGTACGCCTGCTGCGACTTGCTGAGGCCGTCCACGGTGCTCAGCTCCCTGCGCGTTCGGCGTCGTAGCGGGCGCGCCACTGCGCGTTCATCGGGAAAAGGCCCTGCACGGGGTTCCCCGCGGCGACCTGGGCTGCGACCCAGGCATCCTCGTCCTCCTGGGCGAGGGCGGCGTCGGCGACTTCTTCGGCGATGTCCGGGGGAAGGACGATCACGCCGTCGGCGTCGCCGACGATGATGTCGCCGGGCTGCACCGTGGTGCCGCCGCAGGCGACGGCCACGTCGGTCTCCCATGGCACGTGACGACGGCCGAGGACGGCCGGGTGGGCGCCCACGGTGTACACCGGGATGCCGACGGCGGTGACCGCGTCGGCGTCGCGCACGCCGCCGTCGGTGACGATGCCGGCGGCGCCGCGGGCGTGGGCGCGGATGGCGAGGATGTCGCCGAGGGTGCCGGAGCCCGCCTCGCCGCGGGCTCCGATGACGATGACCTCGCCTTCGCCCACGGCGTCGAACGCGCGCTTCTGCGCGTTGTATCCGCCGCCGTGGCTCGCGAACAGGTCTTCGCGGCCCGGCACGAAGCGCAGCGTCTTCGCGGTGCCGACGAGCTTGCGCTCCGGATGCAGGGGGCGGACGCCGTCGATCGTGACGTTGTTGAGACCGCGTTTGCGCAGCTGCTGGGAGAGCCCGGCGACGGGGACCCGCTCGAGCTTCTCGCGCAGCGCCGGGTCGAGCCCGAGCGGGGCGAGCCCCGCGGCCTCGCGGGATCCCCATGCTTCTTCGCGCTGGGTGTCGTTGACGGCCGGCAGCGAGCCGAGGGCCGGGTCGAAGGAGGTGCCGGAGCCGGCGACGACCGTCGTGGTGAGGCGGCCGGAGGTGGCACCCGTCTCGGGGGCGTCGACCTCGACCTCCACCACGTCGCCCGGTTCGACGACCGAGGAGCCGGCGGGTGTGCCGGTGAGGATGACGTCGCCGGGTTCGAGGGTGAAGTGCTGGGAGAGGTCGGCGACGAACTGGGCGAGCGGGAAGATGAGGTCCGCCGTCGTGCCCTCCTGGCGCAGCGCGCCGTTGACCCAGGCGCGCACCCGGAGACCCGTGGGATCGATCGTGCGCGCGTCGATCAGTCGGGGGCCGATGGGGGTGAACCCGTCGCCGCCCTTCGAGCGGACATTGGAGCCCTTGTCGTTCTCGCGCAGGTCGTACAGGCCCAGGTCGTCGGCGGCGGTCACCCAGCCGACGTGCTCCCACGCCGTGGCGAGCGCGACGTGGCGGGCGGCGGTGCCGATCACGAGCGCGATCTCGCCCTCGAACGCCAGCAGCTCGGTGCCCGCGGGCCGCTCGACCGTGCCGCCGGTGGCGGCGACCGAGCTGGACGCCTTGAAGAAATACGACGGCGCTGCCGGCCGTCGGCCGCGCTGAGCGGCACGGGATTCGTAGCTCAGGTGCACGGCGATGATCTTGCCCGGCCGGCCGGGAAGGCCGGCGAACCGCGGATCGGTGGTGGTTTCGATGGTCATGAGCTCCCTCGCCCTTGCGTCGTATTCGAAATCGTATATGATCGTCCGCGGAGAGGCAACCACCGCACCCGCACCGCCTCCGACAGCGACGTCAACCACTGGGAGTCACCACGATGAGCTCATCCCCTTCCACCGTGCCCGGGGGCTTCACGCCCACCGGCACGATCGCCACCCGCACCGACCGTAAACGGGTCGTCTTCGCCACCGTCGTCGGCACGACCGTCGAGTGGTACGACTTCTTCCTCTACGCCTCGGCTGCCGGCCTCGTCTTCGGGCAGCTGTTCTTCGCGCCCGCGGGCGAGGAGTTCGCGCAGATCCTGTCGTTCATCACGGTCGGCATCAGCTTCCTGTTCCGCCCCTTCGGCGCGTTCCTGGCGGGCCATCTGGGCGACAAGTACGGCCGCCGCCTCGTGCTCATGCTCACGCTCATGCTCATGGGCGTGGCCACGACCCTCGTCGGTCTGCTGCCGACGTACGCGGCCATCGGCATCGCGGCCCCGATCCTGCTGATCGTCCTGCGCATCCTGCAGGGCATCTCCGCCGGCGGCGAGTGGGGCGGCGCGGTGCTCATGGCCGTCGAGCACGCACCCAAGGCCAAGCGCAGCCTCTTCGGCGCCGCGCCGCAGATCGGCGTGCCGCTCGGCCTGCTGCTGGCCAGCGGCATGCTCGGGCTCATGGCCGTCATCGCACCGGGGGATGCGTTCCTCGAGTGGGGCTGGCGCGTGCCGTTCCTGCTGTCGTTCGTGCTGATCCTCATCGGCTACTACGTGCGCCGGAAGGTCGAGGAGAGCCCGGTGTTCACCGAGCTGGCCGAGCGCAAGGAGCAGACCCGCATGCCGATCGTGCAGCTGTTCCGCAAGCATGCGCTGCTCGTGGTCATCGCCGCGCTCGTCTTCGCCGGCAACAACGCCGTGGGCTACATGACCACCGGTGGCTACATCCAGCGGTACTCCACCGACCCCGAGGGTCCCGTGGGCCTGCAGACGGCCGACGTGCTGGGTGCGGTGACGATCTCGGCGGTCTCGTGGCTCGTCTTCACCTGGATCGCGGGCTGGGCCGGCGACAAGATCGGCCGCCGCAACACCTACCTCATCGGCTGGGTGCTGCAGCTGGCGGGCGTGTTCGCGCTGTTCCCGCTCGTGAACACCGGCAGCATCGGCATGCTCACCCTCGGCCTCGTGCTGCTGACGGCCGGCCTCGGCTTCACCTACGGGCCGCAGGCGGCGCTGTACGCCGAGTTGTTCCCCGCGTCCATCCGCTTCTCGGGGGTGTCGATCTCGTACGCGATCGGCGCGATCCTCGGTGGCGCATTCGCTCCGACCATCGCGCAGGCCCTCGTGCAGGCGACGGGGTCGACGGATGCCGTGACGTTCTACCTCGCCGGCATGACCTTGCTGGGGCTTCTCGCCACGCTGCTGCTGCGCGATCGCAGCGGCATTCCGCTGGGTCCTGACCATGAGCAAGAGCAGGCGAAGAGCCCGATCTACGGGCTGTCCAAGGCCTGACCCGAGGCTGATGGAGCCCGGATGCCGCGTGCATCCGGGCTCTTCGTCGTCAGCCGTCGAGGGCGTCGCGGATCGTGTCGGCCGAGCGCTGCAGGCGCCGGGCGACGGCGGCGGGGTCGGCGTGGCCGCCCACGTGCACAACCGCAATCGCGGCGGGGCGCGCGGGCGCGCGCAGCCGCAGCGGCACCGCGACGGACTGCACCGTCGGGATGACTTCGTCGGCGCTCGTGGCGTAACCGTGCGCTGCGGCCGCCGCCACCTCGTCGGCGAGTGCCGCAGGCAGGGGGACCGGCCACTGGTCGGGGGCGAGGGTCGACAGGATCGCCTTGCTGGGCGCGCCGACCGAGATCGGATGCCGGGCGCCGGGGCGCTGCGCCACCGAGGCCACCGCATGCCGCGGTTCGACGCTGACGAGCGTGACGCACTGGTCGTGGTCGAGCACGGCCAGGAAGCAGGTCATGCCGAGCTCGTTGGCCACGGCGGTGAGTTCGGGGAGGGCCTCGGCCTGCAGATCATGGGCGACGCCGGCCGCGAGCGCAGCCATGCGGGCGCCGAGGGTCAGGCGCCCCGACGCGTCGCGCACCACGAGCCCGTGGTCCTCGAGCGTGCGCAGCAGCCGGTAGGCGACGGAGCGATGCACCTCGAGTCGGCGCGCGATCTCGTCGATCGTCAGGGGTTCGCGCGCGTCGGCCAGGAGCTCCAGAATGCGGATGCCACGACTCAGGGTCTGCGATGCGGGGGCCTCGGACACGGGCATCCTCTCCACCGGATGCTTGCTGCGCAGCATCCGGTCGTATACGATCTGTTCAATAGTAGAACGACGTGTTCGAATATAGAACACGCATGACGACGGCGTCAACGATTCGACGTCGCCGCCCGAGGAAGGATCGACGCCGATGCAGTTCCACCACCACGGATACGTCTCCACCGACCCGCGTGTGCTCCCCGCCGCCGGCACCGGCGTGGATCGCCCCGCCGACGTCCCCGACGAGGTCGACGTGCTCATCGTCGGCTCCGGACCCGCCGGCATGCTGCTGGCGGCGCAGCTGGCCCAGTACCCGACCCTCACGACACGCCTCGTCGAGCGTCGCCCCGAGCGCCTCGCGATCGGGCAGGCCGACGGCATCCAGGCGCGCAGCGTCGAGACGTTCCAGGCCTTCGGGTTCGCCGAGCGCATCATCGCCGAGGCCTATCGCATCTCCGAGATGAACTTCTGGGCGCCCGACACCGCCGACCCCTCGCGCATCGTGCGCACCGCTCGGGCCGACGATGATCCCCGTGGCATCAGCGAGTTCCCGCACCTCATCGTCAACCAGGCGCGCGTGCTGGACTACTTCGCCGAAGTGGCAGCGCAGTCCCCGGCACGCATCACGCCCGATTACGGGTACGAGTTCGTCACGCTCGAGGTGGGCGAGGGGGAGTACCCGGTCACCGTGACGCTCGCGCGCGCGGGCGAAGACGCGACGCGCACCGTGCGCGCGAAGTACGTCGTGGGGTGCGACGGCGCGCGCAGCCGCGTGCGCGAGGCGATCGGCCGCAAGCACATCGGCGGGCAGTCCAAGCACGCGTGGGGCGTCATGGACGTGCTGGCCGTCACCGACTTCCCCGACATCCGCATCAAGTGCGCCATCCAGTCCGAGCACGGCAGCATCCTGCACATCCCGCGCGAGGGCGGGCACCTGTTCCGCATGTACGTGGACCTCGGGGAGGTCCCCGAGGATGACAACGGCAAGGTGCGCACGACACCGCTGGAGACCATCATCGCCAAGGCGAACGCGATCCTCGGCCAGTACACGCTGGATGTGAAGGACGTCGCCTGGTGGTCGGTGTACGAGGTCGGCCACCGCGTGACCGACAAGTTCGACGACGTCGAGGTCGGTGCCGACCGTGATCCGCGCGTCTTCATCTGCGGCGACGCGTGCCACACGCACAGCGCGAAGGCCGGACAGGGCATGAATGTGTCGATGCAGGACGGCTTCAACCTGGGGTGGAAGCTCGGCTCGGTGCTCACCGGCCGGGCGCCGGCGTCGCTGCTGTCGACGTACTCGGCCGAGCGGCAGGAGATCGCGCAGAACCTGATCGACTTCGACAAGGAGTGGTCGGGCCTCATGGCCAAGAAGCCCGAGGAGTTCGACAGCCCCGAGGAGCTTGCGCAGTTCTACACCTCGACCGCGGAGTTCCCCGCGGGGTTCATGACGCAGTACCCGCCGTCGATGATCGTCGGGGAGGCCACGCACCAGGCCCGCGCGATCGGATACCCGATCGGCAAGCGGTTCACCTCGGCGCCCGTCGTGCGCATCGGCGACGCCGTGCCCGCCCACCTCGGGCACCACGCGAAGGCCGACGGACGGTGGCGCATCTACGCCTTCGCCGATCGCGACGCCACCGCGCTGCGCGACTTCGCCGGATGGCTGGCGACGGCATCCGATTCGCCCGTCGTGCGCTTCACCCCCGCCGGCACCGACCTCGATAGTGTGTTCGACGTGAAGGCGATCTACCAGCAGGATCACTCCGAAGTGGAGATGGCCGACATCCCGGAGGTGTTCCTGCCGCGGGTGGGGCCGTTCGGGCTCATCGACTACGAGAAGATCTACGCCGCCGAGGCCGGGGACGACATCTTCGAGGCGCGCGGTATCGACCGCGACGGCGCGATCGTGGTGGTGCGTCCCGACCAGTACGTGGCGCATGTGCTGCCGCTGTCGGCGCGGGCCGAGCTGACCGACTTCTTCGCGCAGCACATGCTGGCCCCCGCCGCCGCGCCCGCGTCCGTGCCGGCCTGACGCGCGCCGGCCCGGCGGGTCGCGCCCGCGTACGCGCCCGCGCTGCGAGCTGCTCCGGTGTCACTCGCGCACGGTGTTCGCGCGCCGTACCCGCCATTCGTGACACCGGAACGGTCCGGGTGCCCGCGCGCGGTGCGGTGGCGCGGTTCCGAGGTCCCGGGCAGCGCGGGGACACGACCGGCGCTGTTCCGGTGTCACTTGCGCACGATGTTGCCGCGTGGCATCCGCCATTCGTGACACCGGAGCAGCCCCGCACCGAGGAGGGGCGCCGCGGGGTCAGGAGTTCACGCGGATGATCTCCTCCTGGTACGGGGCCACGACCGTGGCGGAGATGCGCACGTCCAGCAGCAGGAAGGGGCGGTCGGATGCCGGCAGCGACGCCCATCGGGCGAGCGCGTCGAGATCCTCGAGCCCGCGCACCACGACGCCTTCGGCGCCCACGGCACGGGCGAGGCCGGCGAAGTCGACCTCGGGGATGAGCATGGGCGCGCGGGCGAGACCCTGCAGCCCGTACAGATGCACCTCGGCGCCGTAGGCGCGGTCGTTCCACACCACGGCGAGCCCGCGGCCGCCGGCCACCCGCACCGCCGACTCGAGGTCCGCCAGCGCCATGAGTCCGCCGCCGTCGCCCGTCGTGAGCACGACCGTCGAGGTGGGCTTGGCCAGCGCCGCACCCGGGACAGAGGGGAATCCGAGCCCGATCGACTGGTAGGCCGTGCCCACCATCATCATGCGATCGGGCGACGCCACCGGCCAGTACATGTTCGCCCAGCCGATGAAGTGGCCGCCGTCCGAGACGACGACGCGGTCCGCCGGCAGCAGCTCCCCGATGCGCGCTGCGACCGTGCGGGGATCCAGGCGCCCGTCGGATGCCACACCGTCCCCGTCGTCGCGGGCGCGGAGCCCCGCGACGTCCACGCTCTCGCGCCAGCCCGACGCGCTCGCCCCGCGACTGCGGAGGGCGTCGACGAGAGCGCGCGCGGCCGATGCGGCATCGGCGCGCAGGAATCCCCCCACGTGGGGGTGCGTCGCTGCGGGCGCCGTGTCGATCTGCACGACCCGCGTCCCCGGGGCGAACAGCTCGCCGAAGCGCATCGTGAACTGGTTGAGCGACGCGCCGAAGACCACCGCGACGTCGGCTTCGCGGATGCGCGCCATCGCGCCCTCCGCGCCGAAGCCGCCGGTCACGCCCAGGTCGTACTCCGGGCGGGGGAAGACGCCGCGGCCCAGCGCCGTCGTCGCCGTCAGCGCGCCGGTGGCATCGGCCAGTTCGCCGAGTGCCGACGCGGCACCGGCCACCCAGGCACCGCGCCCGGCCAGGAGCAGCGGACGCTCCGCCGCGGCCAGCACGCCGGCGAGGTCGTCGACGGCGGCCCGGGCGAACGGGCTCGTCGGCGCCAGGGGAGTAGGCAGCCGCGGCTCGGGCGCCGCGGGCACGGGCCCCGCCTCGAGCTTGGCGACGTCGTACGGGATCGCGAGCACGGTGGGCACGCGATACGACAGGGCGTGCTCGATCGCGATGACGGTCGTGGCCGCGGCATCGGCCCGCCCCACGGTGTAGGTGCGGGCGCCGACGGCGGATGCCAGCGCGATCTGGTCGACGTCCCACGGCCGCGGGCCCGAGGTGGGCTCGTCGCCGACGACGAGCACGAGCGGAACGTGCGCCTGCACGGCCTCCGCGAGGGCGGTGAGGGTGTTGGTGAACCCGGCGCCGTAGGTGGCGGTCGCGGCGGCCAGCCCGCCGCCGGCGCGGTGGTAGGCATCGGCGGCGACGACGCCGCCCGCCTCATGCCGCACGGCCGTGAAGGACACGTCCGTCGAGCGCTCGAGCGCATCGAGGAAGTGGGCGTTGCCGTTTCCCATCACCCCGAAGACGTGGTCGATGTGGCCGGCGAGGGTCTGGGCGACGTGCGCGGAGACGGTGGGCATGGGGGACTCCCGGGAGACAGAGACAGAGACGGAAAGGATGCCGTATGTGTCTCGCCGTGCCCGGCGTCTGTGCCGGGCGGCTGCGTGCCCATTTTTCGAGCACCGGCGGGCGTGGCCGCCGGACGATCCGAGTATAGGGAAGCCGCGACCGGCCAGGAATCATATACGATCGATCGGGAGTGCCGGCATCGAACGACGAGGGAGTCCCCATGACCGAGAACCGTGAAACCCAGCTGCTGTCCGACGTTCCGGACGGCTTGTACATCGGCGGGCAGTGGCGCGCAGCCGAGGGTGGCGCGACGCTCACGGTGTCCGATCCCGCGACCGGCGACGTCGTCAAGACCATCGCCAGCGCTTCGGTCGCCGACGGTGTGGCCGCACTGGATGCCGCCGATGCCGCCTTCCCCGCGTGGGCGGCGACCCCCGCCCGCGAGCGGGCCGAGATCCTGCGCCGTGCCTTCGACCTGCTGCAGGAGCGCAAGGAGGACTTCGCGCTGCTCATGACGATCGAGATGGGCAAGCCCCTCGCCGAGGCCCGGGGCGAGGTGGCATACGGGGGAGAGTTCCTCCGCTGGTTCAGCGAGGAGACCGCCCACGTGCAGGGCCGCTACGGCGCGAACCCCGAGGGCACCGGGCGCATGATCGTGACTCAGCACCCCGTCGGCCCCTGCTTCCTCATCACGCCGTGGAACTTCCCGCTCGCGATGGCGACCCGCAAGATCGCCCCCGCGCTCGCCGCAGGCTGCACCGTCGTGGTCAAGCCCGCCGCCCTCACCCCCCTGACGACCCTCTACTTCGCGAAGCTGTTGGAGGATGCCGGCGTGCCGGCGGGGGTCGTCAACGTCGTGACCACGGCCTCGTCGGGACCGATGTCCGACGCCATCATCGCCGACCCGCGGCTGCGGAAGCTGTCGTTCACCGGCTCGACGCCGGTGGGGGTGTCCCTGCTGGAGAAGGCCGCGAAGGGCGTGCTGCGCACGTCGATGGAACTCGGTGGCAACGCGCCGTTCGTCGTGTTCGACGACGCCGACCTCGACAAGGCCGTCGATGGCGCGATCGCGGCGAAGTTCCGCAACATCGGCCAGGCCTGCACCGCGGCGAACCGCTTCATCGTGCACCGCTCGGTCGCCGAGGACTTCGCCCGTCGGGTCACCGAACGGGTCGAGGCGTTCCGTGTGGGCCGCGGCACCGAGGAGGGGGTCGTCGTCGGCCCGCTCATCGACGACCGTGCCGTGGCCAAGGCCGACGCGCTGGTGAAGGATGCCGTCGGACGCGGTGCCACGCTGCGCGCCGGTGGCAGCGCCATCGATGGCCCGGGCTCCTTCTACCAGGCCACGGTGCTCAGCGACGTGCAGGCCGGCAGCGAGATCCTCCGTGAGGAGATCTTCGGCCCGGTGCTGGCCATCGTGCCGTTCGACGATGAGGACGAGGCGGTGCGGCTCGCGAACGACACCGAGTACGGCCTGGTGTCCTACGTCTTCACCGAGAACCTCGCGCGCGGCCAGCGCATGATCGAGCGCCTGCAGACCGGGATGATGGGCCTGAACATCGGTGTGGTCTCCAACGCCGCCGCGCCCTTCGGTGGCTGGAAGTTCTCCGGCCTCGGCCGCGAGGGTGGGGCCGAAGGCATCCACGAGTACCTGCAGACGAAGTACACGCTCACCGCCAACCCGTTCGCCTGACGACCCCGCGCGCACAACGTCGCCGAAACACCTGCCACTGCCCCGCGTGGGCGGTCGCACGGCCCCGGCGCCCACGTCGTAGCGACGTTGTGCGCGCGCCGACGAGGGGAGCGAGCTCAGCCCTCGGCGTGACGCTCCAGGAAGTCGTACACCTCGTTGTCGTCGACGCCCGGGAAGGCGCCGCGCGGCAGCGGGGAGAACATCTGCATGTGCACGCGGGCGCTCGGCCAAGCCTTCCCCTCCCAGCGGGCGGTGACCTCCGCCGGTGGGCGGCGGCAGCAGGCCTCGTCGGGGCAGGTGGAGGTGGCGCGCTTGGCGCTCTCGCGCCCGCGGAACCATCGCGCGTCGTCGAAGGGCACCCCGACCGTGATCGAGAACTCCCCGTCGGCGGTCGTGCCGGTCTGCGTCGAGCACCAGAACGTGCCCGCCGGGGTGTCGGTGTACTGGTAGTGCTCGGTCGTGCGGTTGTGCTCCTCGAAGGCCGACCGCGCCAGGAACCGCCGGCACACGATCTGCCCTTCCACGGCGCCGGTCACATCCATCGGCAGCGGCAGCCCGTCGTTCTCGTACACGCGCGAGATCGCCCCGTTGCCGTCGACGCGCAGGAAGTGCAGCGGGATGTCGAGGTGGGTCGTGAGGAGGTTGGTCATGCGCATGCCGGCGGCCTCGTGGGTCACCCCGAACGCGTCGCGGAAGTCCTCCACGGCGAGGTTGCGATCGCGCTTGGCCTGCTGCAGGAAGGCGACGGATGCCGCCTGCGGCATGAGGCAGCACGCGGCGTAGTAGTTGATCTCCAATCGCTGCTGGAGGAAGTCGGCGTAATCGGTCGGCGGGCGGTGGCCGAGCAGCCGGTGGGCCATCGCCTGGAGCGCCATCGACCGCAGGCCGTGTCCGCCGGGGATGGATGCCGGCGGCAGGTAGATGCGGCCGTTCTCGAGGTCGGAGACCGACCGCACCGAATGCGGCAGATCATTGGCGAAGATCAGCTCGAACCCGAGCTGCGAGGCCATGATGCTGACGGTGCGGTGGGTGAGGGCGCCGGCGACGTGACCGGCCGCCTTCAGCTGCTTCTCCGCGAGTGCCTCGATCTCGGGCAGGTGGTTGTCACGCGTGCGCATCCCCAGACGCAGCTCGGTGTTGGCGCGCCGGGCCTCCTCGGGCGTCGCGATGGCTTCCCGCTCGCGGCGCTGCAGTTCGCGGTGCAGGCCCAGCACCGACTCGATCGTCTCGTCGGGCATGCCCTTCGTGATCTTCACCGGCGGCACCCCCAGCCGCCGGAAGACGGTGCTCGCCTGAGCGCGCTCGAGTTCGATCTCCAGTGCCGCACGCCGGTTGGGCGGCTCGGCGGAGAGGAGCTCGGCGACCTCGGTGCCCGTCGCCGTCGCGATCGCCTGCAGCAGCGACAGCTTCGGCTCGCGCTTGCCGTTCTCGATGAGGCTGAGCTGGCTGCCCGCGACGCCGACGACCGCGCCCAGTTCGTCGAGCGTGAACCCCTTCGCCAGCCGGTGATGCCGGATGCGGTGGCCGAGGGTGGTCAATTCCAGCGATGAGGCGGCCATTCCTTGATGGTAGCGAAAGAAGTGGACTTCTTGCGCGCGTGAATCCGGGAAAGACACCCCCGAAGGGGCGCATTCTGGTCATGTTCCCGCCTGAAGGAGAGATCATGGCCCTCGCCGACATCTTCACCCGCCCGTCCACCGCTCCGGCCGCAGCCCGGCCGCGCGCCCTGGCATCCGGCGCTCGTCCGCAGATGTCCGGCGAAGGCGCCGAGGCGCTGCTGGCGTGGGTCGACGAGATCGCCGCGCTCACCCAGCCCGCCCGCATCCACTGGGTCGACGGCTCAGCGGCCGAGAATGAGACGCTGCTGCGCGAGATGGTCGACGAGGGAAAGCTCATCAAGCTGAATCCGGAGTGGCGGCCCGGGTCGTACCTGGCACGCTCGCACCCGAGCGACGTCGCCCGCACCGAGGGGCGCACGTTCATCGCCTCGGAGCGTGAGGAGGATGCCGGCCCGACGAACAACTGGGTCGCACCCGACGAGATCCGCGCCACCATCACCCCGCTGTTCGAGGGGTCGATGCGCGGGCGGACGATGTACGTCGTCCCCTTCTCGATGGGCCCCGTGGGCGGACCGCTGTCGCAGATCGGCGTGCAGGTCACCGACAGTGCCTACGCCGTGGCATCCATCGGCATCATGACCCGCGTCGGCCAGGCCGTCACCGAGGAGATCGCCGCCGGCAAGCCCTGGGTCAAGACCGTGCACTCGGTCGGGGCGCCCCTCGCCCCCGGTGAGGCGGACGTCGCATGGCCCTGCAACGACGAGAAGTACATCGTGCACTTCCCCGACACCCTCGAGGTGTGGTCGTACGGCTCCGGCTACGGCGGCAACGCGATCCTGGCGAAGAAGTGCTTCGCGCTGCGCATCGCCTCGGTCATCGGTCGCGACGAGGGCTGGCTCGCCGAGCACATGCTCCTCATCCGCGTGATCGACCCGAAGGGCAAGGCGTTCCACATCGCCGCGGCGTTCCCCTCGGCCTGCGGCAAGACCAACCTCGCGATGCTCCGCCCCACGATTGCGGGCTACCGGGTCGAGACGCTCGGCGACGACATCACGTGGATCCGCCCCGGTGAGGACGGGCGCCTGTGGGCGATCAACCCCGAGGCCGGCTTCTTCGGCGTCGCGCCCGGCACGGGGGAGTCCACGAACGTCACCGCCGTGGAGACGCTGTGGGGCAACACGATCTTCACCAACGTGGCGCTGCGTCCCGACGGCGACGTGTGGTGGGAGGGCCTCACCGACGAGGCTCCCGAGAGCCTCACCGACTGGGAGGGCAACCCGTGGACGCCCGACTCCGGCCGTCCCGCCGCCCACCCGAACTCCCGCTTCACCGTGTCGGCGAGCCAGTGCCCGCAGATCGCGGCCGACTGGGACGCGCCGCAGGGTGTGCCGCTGGACGCGATCCTCTTCGGCGGCCGCCGCGCCACCAACGTGCCGCTCGTGGTCGAGGCCACCGACTGGGCGCACGGGGTGTTCATCGGGTCGAACATCTCCTCCGAGCGCACGGCCGCCGCCGAGGGCACGGTCGGGGAACTCCGCCGCGACCCGTTCGCCATGCTGCCGTTCTGCGGCTACAACATGGCCGACTACTTCGCGCACTGGCTCAAGGTCGGCGAAGGGCTGCGCTTCGACCGCGCCCCGCGCGTGTTCCAGGTCAACTGGTTCCGAAAGGGCGACGACGGCCGGTTCCTCTGGCCCGGATTCGGCGACAACTCGCGCGTCATCGACTGGATCATCCGCCGCGTGCAGGGCGAGGTGGCCGCCGACGACAGCCCCATCGGGCGCCTTCCGCGCGTCGCGGACCTCAACCTCGACGGCATCGACGTGACCGACGAAGACCTCGAGCAGCTCTTCGCGATCGACCCCGACTCGTGGCTGCGCGAGGCCGACCTCACCGAGGAGTTCTACGAGACGTTCGACGGGCGGGTGCCGGCGACGCTGCAGGCCGAGCTCGCGGCGCTGCGCTACCGCCTCACACGCGCCCAGCAGGGCTGAGGCGCCGGGGGAGTCTCAGAGACGGATGCCGCGGCGCTCAGCTGCGGCATCCGTCGTCTGCGCGCGGGTCACACCAGCAGCTGGTGCTTCGCGAGGTCGCGGTACAACGGGGTCGATGCCACGAGCTCGGAGTGCGTGCCCTGGCCGACGACCTCGCCGTGGTCGATGACGACGATGTGATCGCTGTCGACGACCGTCGACAGGCGGTGGGCGATGACCACGAGCGTGCGCCCGGTCGCGACGGCGTCGAACGCCTCGCGCATCCGCTGCTCGTTGAGGCCGTCCAGTGACGACGTCGACTCGTCCAGCAGCAGGATCGGGGGAGCGGCGAGCAGCGCTCGCGCGATCGCGAGACGCTGGCGCTCGCCGCCGGACAGCATCACTCCGCTCTCCCCGACGGGGGCGTCGAGCCCGAGCGGGCTGCGCTCGAGCACCTCGCCGAGGTTGACGTCGCGCAGCACCCGCTCGCACTGCTCGTCGGTGGCATCGGGGGATGCGAGGCGCAGGTTCTCGGCGATGGTGCCGGCGAGGGTCGGTGCGTCCTGCTCGACGTAACCGAGCTGGGAGCGCAGCTCGTCTCGCTCGAGCGTGCGGATGTCGCGGCCGTGCAGCAGGATCGCCCCGCTGGTGGGGTCGTAGAACCGCTCGATGAGTGCGAGCGTCGTGCTCTTGCCGGCCCCGGACGGGCCGACCAGGGCCACGCGCGCGCCCGCCGGGACGGTGAACGAGACGCCCCGCAGCACGTCGTCGTCGGGGGTGGCATCCTCCTCCACGACCATCGTGGTCGGCTCCACGTGCGCGTCGGCGAGGGTGCGCATGGCCTCGGTCTCGGCGGTGCGGCGGGCGGCGATGACCGCCTCGGGGTAGCGGAAGCGGACGCCGCGGAACTCGATCGCGGGGGCCGCCGTGGCATCGGTCGGGGACTGCTCGGCGGCGACCCGCGCCGCGATCGCGGCGTCGTCGTCGGCCTCGGTCGGCAGGTCGAGCACCTCCTGGATGCGCCCCAGCGCCCCGAGGGCCTGGTTGACCGAGCTGATGGCGCCGAAGAACGACCCGAGCGGACCCACCAGGAAGAACAGGAACATCACGAACGTCACGAGGTCCGCGATGGAGATGGCTCCGGATGCCACGCGGAACCCGCCCACCCCGAGCACGACCAGCAGCGACACCTGCAGGGCGACCCCGGCCACCGGGACGACCAGCGCCGAGGCCTTGGCCACCCGCACGCCGGCGTCGTAGGCGCCCCGCGCGGTCTCGCCGATCGCCTGCTGCTCACGCTCGGCCGCCCCCGCGGCGCGGATGGTGCGGATCGAGCCGATGGCGCGCTCCACACCTGAGGCGAGCTCGCCGACCTTCTCCTGCTGGGCCTGGGTGGCCTTGCGGATGCGCCCGCTCAGCAGCGCCACGACGGTGGCGGAGACGCCGATCACGACGAGGATGAGCAGCAGCAGCACCGGGTCGATGAGCGCCATGGCGACGATGGCGCCGACGAAGATCAAGGCGCCGCCGAGCGAGTCGGCGAGGCCCTGCGTGAGCACGGCGTACAGCAGGGTGGTGTCCGTCCCGACCCGCGAGACGAGGTCGCCGGTGCGGCGCGCATCGAACTCGCGCACCGGCAGGTGCAGGAGACGCGCGATCAGGCGCTTGCGGCTCGAGTACACCACCGCCGTGCCGGTGCGCTGCAGCAGGTAGTGCTGCCAGCCGCCGATCAGCGAGGATGCCACGACCAGCGCGATGAGCGCCCAGACGAGCATGCCGAGCATCTCGCCGGCCTGCACCCGCTCGATGAGCTGGCCGACCACGAGCGGCTGCCCGAGGGTCGCCACGGCCTCGATCACGCTGAGGACGGCGATGCCCACGAGTACGCCGCGGTGCTCGAACAGGAACGGCAGCAGCTGCGTGAGGCTCGCGCGGGGGCCGTCGTCGGCGGCGCGCTTACCGCGGCGGCCGCGGGAGGAGAAGGGGGAGGACATGGGTGTTACCTCGTTCTTGCGGGGGGATCACCTTCGACCGTACTTCTTGTGCACGGCCTGTCGGCTCACGCCGAGGCCGTCGGCGATCGCCTGCCAGGAGAAGCCCAGGTTGCGGGCCCGCCGCACCTGGGTCTCCTCGGCGCGGGAGAGCTCGCGGCGCACCAGCGCCAGCCGTCGCAGCTCGGCGATGGGCTCGCGCTCGCCGGGCGTGCCGACGAGGGTGCGGATGTCATCTGCGCTCACGGGAGCCTCCTTCGCAATGCGTCAACGGTAGTTGACGTGGCATCCGCGTGTCAATGCAGGTTGACAGCGATCGCCGTGGGCTGACGCCGTCGCCGGGCGGCGCTACTGTGGGGCGGTGCCTGAACCGGTCATCTCCGCCCGCAACCTCGTCAAGGCCTACAAGGTCAAGGGCAAGCCCGATTTCCTCGCCGTCGACGATCTGTCGTTCGAGGTTGCGCCCGGCGAGTCCTTCGGCCTGCTCGGTCCCAACGGCGCCGGCAAGTCCACGACGATGAAGATGGTCGGGGCCGTCTCCACGCGCACCGCGGGGGACCTGCAGATCCTGGGATTGGACCCCGATCGGCACGGGCCCGAGATCCGCTCGCGACTCGGGGTCGTTCCGCAGCAGGACAACCTCGACGGCGAGCTCAATGCGCGCGAGAACCTCTACATCTACGGCCGCTATTTCGGGCTCCCGGGGCGCGTGTGCGCGGAGAAGGCCGACGAGCTGCTGGCTTTCGCGCAGTTGCAGGACAAGGCCAAGAGCAAGGTCGACCAGCTCTCCGGCGGTATGAAGCGGCGGCTGACCATCGCCCGCGGTCTCATCAACGACCCGCGCATCCTGCTGCTGGACGAACCGACGACGGGGCTCGACCCGCAGGCGCGCCACGTGCTGTGGGATCGGCTGTTCCGGCTCAAGGAACGCGGCACGACGCTCGTGCTGACGACCCACTACATGGACGAGGCCGAGCAGCTGTGCGATCGGCTCATCGTCGTGGACGAGGGCCGCATCATGGCCGAGGGGACGCCGGCATCCCTCATCCGCCAGCACTCGTCCCGCGAGGTGCTCGAGGTGCGCTTCGGCTCGGAGCGCAACGAGCAGGTCGCCGGGCAGCTGCACGGCATCGGCGAGCGGGTGGAGGTGCTGCCGGACCGCGTGCTCATCTACGCCCACGACGGCGAAGCCGCGCTCGAACGGGTGAGCGCGCTGGGGCTGCAGCCCATCACGAGCCTCGTGCGCCGCTCGTCGCTCGAGGACGTGTTCCTGCGCCTGACGGGAAGGTCGCTGATCGAATGACCCCGTCCGACGACACCGGTGCGCCGGTCGCTGCCGGCACCGCACCCCCGTCGCTCGACGAGCTGCGGGCCGAAGCCCTCGCCTGGGGGCGCAGGCCCCGCGCCCGCGGCTCCTGGTACACCACCGAGCACATGGTGCGCGCCATGCGCGCCTACGGCTGGACGATCGTCGTGGGCGCGCTCGGGCAGCCGATCATCTACCTGCTGGGCCTGGGCATCGGGCTGGCCGCGCTCATCGACGCGCCGGTGGAGGATGCCGGTACCGAGGTGTCCTACCTCCTGTTCGTCGCCCCGGCGCTGCTCATGACCGCAGCCATCGCCGTGGCGACCGAGGAGTTCACGTACCCCGTGATGGCGGGCTTCAAGTGGCGGCGCTACTTCTACGGGTTCAACGCCTCCCCGCTGTCCTCGGCGCAGATCGCCCACGGCGTCATCGCGGGCGCCGCCGCCCGCATGCTGGTGGGGGTCGCGGCGTACTACGGCTTCATCTGGATCTTCTTCGCCGTCGGCGGCGGCGGCGTGCCGCATCCGGCGACGGCGTGGCTGTCGATCGTCCTCGGTGTGCTGGCCGGGCTCGCCTTCGGCATCCCGCTGATGGCGTACGCGGCGTCGATCGAGGACGACAAGGGGCAGTTCGCCCTCGTGCAGCGGTTCGTCTTCATGCCGATGTTCCTGTTCTCGGGCACCTTCTATCCACTGTCGAACCTGCCCGACTGGCTGGAGTGGATCGGCTGGATCTCCCCGCTCTGGCACGCCACCCAGGCCGGTCGCATCCTCACCTACGGCACGCCGGTGGAATGGGGCATCGTGCTCGGCCACACCGCATATCTCGTGGTGCTCGCGGTCGCCGGCTATCTGGCGGCCCGCCGCATCTTCGAACACAGGCTCGCGAAATGACGCTCGCGTCGACGCAGACCGCCCCCGCGCCCCGCCGCGCCGGGGGAGTGCGGGCACTGTGGGCGGGCAACCCGCAGGCGGTCGTGCAGCGAGGGCTCATCGCCGCGCGCTCGTCGAGCTGGGTGGTGGTGCTCTCGGGGTTCTTCGAGCCGGTGTTCTACCTCGCCTCGATGGGCATCGGGCTCGGCGCCCTCGTCGGCGACGTGCAGACCAGCGCCGGGGTCGCGGTCTCCTACGCCGCCTTCATCGCGCCCGCGCTGCTGGCGGTGTCGGCGATGAACGGAGCGATCTACGACTCCACCTGGAACGTGTTCTTCAAGCTCAACTACGGCAAGTTGTACGAGGGGATGCTGGCGACCTCGCTCGGCCCGCTCGATGTCGCCCTCGGCGAGATCCTCTACGCGCTGCTGCGGGGGCTCGTCTATGCGACCGGCTTCCTCACGATCATGCAGATCCTGGGCCTGAACCTCGCGCCCACCGCCATCCTCGCCATCCCCGCGGTGCTGCTGATCGCCTTCGGCTTCGCGAGCCTCGGCATGGCGATCACGAGCTACATGAAGACGTTCCAGCACATGGACTGGATCAACTTCGTGCTGCTGCCGATGTTCCTGTTCTCCTCGACGCTGTACCCGATCACGGTGTATCCCGAGGTCGTGCAGTGGATCGTCAAGGCGTTCCCGCTCTGGCACGGGGTGGAGCTCATCCGCGGGTTCACCACCGGTGCGATGAGCCCCGACGTGGGCTGGCACATCCTCTACTACGTCGTGATGATCGTCGTGGGGCTGGTGTTCACCACCCGGCGGCTGCGCACCCTGTTCCTGGACTGAACGCCGAAGACGACGGATGCCGCGGGGCGATCACCCCGCGGCATCCGTCTGTCGCCTGTGTCAGAGCGAGCCGGTCGCACCGAGACCGATGTTGGTCTCGTAGTCGACGTCCTTCGTCTCCTTCGACAGCAGGAGCGCGATGAGGGTCAGCACGCTCATCGCGGTGAGGTACACGCCCACCAGCCACGGCTCGCCGCCCGCCGCCGCCCACAGCGCCACCGCGACGATGGGGGCCAGGGCCGCGCCGAGGATCGACGAGACGTTGTAGGAGATGGCCGAGCCGGTGTAGCGGACGTTCGTGGGGAACAGCTCCGGCAGCACGGCGCCCATGGGGCCGAAGGTCGCGCCCATCAGCATGAACCCGAGGATGAGGAAGGCCTGCGTGAGCGCACCGGTGAACATCGGGTCGGCGTACGGCACGAGGAACACGTTGAACATCAGGCCGAACACCGCGATCGCCGCGGTGACCCAGATGAGGAGCTTGCGCCGGCCGATCGAGTCCGCGAGGGGCCCCGACAGCAGCGTGAAGATGCCGAAGAACACGACACCGATGATCTGCATGATGACGAAGTCGGTGTACCCGAACCCGAGCCCGGCCACATACGTCGCGGCGTCGAAGGGCTGACCGGCGGCCTCGGCGGCGGCGCGCGCGGTTTCGGTGGTGGCCTTGGTGCCGTAGGAGAGGGTGAAGCTGGTCATCAGGTAGAACAGCACATAGGTCGCCAGCATGATGAACGTGCCGAGGATGAGCGGGCGCCAGTGCCGGCGGACGACCTCGCCCAGCGGGAATTTGCGGATCGCGCCGGTCTTCTCCGCCTTGGCGAAGGTGGCGGACTCGACGAGCTTGAGGCGCACCCACAGGCCCACGATCACCATGACCGCCGAGAAGAGGAAGGGCACGCGCCAGCCCCACTCCAGGAACTCCTCGGAGCGCTGCGCGGGGCCGTCGGGGTGCGGCAGGGCGAAGTTGATGATGAGGAACACGCCGTTGGCGATGATGAAGCCGATCGGTGCCCCCAGCTGCGGGAACGTGCCGTACCAGGCGCGCTTGCCCTTGGGGGCGTTCTCGGTGGCCACGAGCGCGGCACCGGACCATTCGCCGCCGAGCGCGAAGCCCTGCGCGAGGCGCAGCACCAGCAGCAGCAGCGCCGCCCACCACCCGATGGCGTCGTAGGTGGGGAGCAGGCCGATGATGAACGTCGCGATGCCCATCGTGAGCAGCGAGGCGACGAGGGTGGCCTTGCGCCCGAACCGGTCGCCGAAGTGGCCGAAGATCACGGCGCCGATGGGGCGGGCAATCATCGCGGCCCCGAAGACGGCGAACGACGACAGCAGTGCTGTCGTCTCATCGCCGGTGGGGAAGAAGAGGATGGGGAAGACCAGGACGGCGGCGGTCGCGTAGACGTAGAAGTCGTAGAACTCGATCGTCGTGCCGACCAGGCTCGCGGCGATGACGCGCGAACGGGGATTGGCGGGAGCGGTGGGGGCCGCGGGTGCTGAGGACATGAGGTGGAGTGCCTGTCAGATGAGAGGGAAACCGTCCGGGTGGGGACGTTCCGGTGGCAGGCGTCCGGAGCAGGGGTGGTGCGGCGGGCGTCACAGCGCTGAGTCACCGGGGCAGCGCCCGCGCGGTGGCGGGGGCAGAACAACCATCCTATGCCGACGCCGGGCGCAGCGTCCCGGCGTCGGCGGAGGGGGATCAGCGCCAGATGACGGCGATACCTGCGTTGAGGAGGGTCAGCACGCCCACCGCCCAGAACATGGCCGTGGGGACGGACCCGGTCTTGCGCTGGCGGCCGGTGCCGATGCCCAGCAGCGCGCCGATCACCAGCAGCACACCGAGCTTGACGCCGAGCTTGACGTAGTTGAGCTCGTACTCGATGCCCCACGGCGCGGCGAGAGCGAGCCCGGCGACCGCGGCGATCGTCATGCCGATGGTCATCAGGCGGGTGAACCGGCGGCGCCCGCCGAAGGCTTCCACGGCCCAGGCGCCGAAAAGCACCGCGAAACCGATCAGGTGGATGAAGACGACGACGTGCCGCAGGATTTCCATGCGTCCAGTCTAGCCCGACCTTCAGTATCTCTGATGGTCGCCGCGACGGTCAGGCGCGCAGTGCCCGCAGTGTGAGGGCGGTGCGCAGCGCCGCATCCGCGGCCTCGGCGCCCTTGTCCTCCTTCGAGCCCGCCAGGCCTGCGCGGTCGAGGCCCTGCTGCTCGTCGTCGAGGGTGAGCACGCCGAAGCCGACCGGCTTGCCGGTGTCCAGCGCGACGCGGGTGAGCCCGTCGGTGGCCGCGGCGGAGATGTACTCGAAGTGCGGCGTGCCGCCGCGGATGATGACCCCGAGCGCCACGACCGCGTCGGCGCCGCCGTCGAGCGCCGCGCGGGACACCACCGGCAGCTCGAACGCGCCGGCCACGCGCACGAGCGACCAGGTCGCCCCCGCGGCGTCGAGCGTGCGCTGTGCGCCGGCGATGAGCCCGTCGGTGATGGCGTCGTGCCAGGTGCCGGCGATCACGACGACGGAAAGGCCCGTGCCGTCGATGGGCTCGTGGGCCTGGGGGGAACCGGTGCCGCTCATGCGCGGGCCTCCTTCGTGCGGGCGAGGGCGCCGTCGAGGTCGTCGGAGGCGATGAGGTGCCCCATGCGCTCGGCCTTCGTGGCGAGGTACTGGTGGTTGTTGGGTCCCACGCCGACCAGCAGCGGCACCTGCTCGACGATGTTCAGCCCCAGGGTCTGCAGTTGGGTGACCTTGTCGGTGTTGTTCGTGAGCAGGCGGATCTTCGTCACTCCCAGGTCGTCGAGGATGCCGGCGGCGGCGGCGTAGTCGCGCGCGTCGGCGGGAAGCCCCAGGGCCAGGTTCGCATCGACCGTGTCCAGGCCCGTCTCCTGCAGCGAGTAGGCACGGAGCTTGTTGATGAGTCCGATGCCGCGACCCTCGTGGCCGCGCATGTAGATGACGACCCCGCCGGCCTCGGCGATCGCGTCCAGCGCGGCATCCAACTGGGGGCCGCACTCGCACTTGAGCGAGCCGAACGCCTCGCCGGTGAGGCACTCCGAGTGCACGCGCACGAGGGGCGCGTCGGCGGTGAGGTCGCCGGAGATGACCGCGAGGTGGTCGGTTCCGGTCACGCGGTCCTTGTACGCGAGGAAGCGGAAGGAGCCGTGACGCGTGGGCACCTGCGATTCGGCGCGCAGGCTCACCCGCCGGCGGTGCACGGCGCTCTCCCCGATCGTGACGGGCTCGTGCTCGTCGAGGTAGGCGATGAGCTGCTCGATCGTGATGACGTGCAGGCCGTCGCGCTCGCCGAGCTCGAGCAGCCCGGGCAGGCGCATCATGGAGCCGTCCTCGGCGACGATCTCGCAGATCGCCGCGACCGGCTCGAGTCCTGCGAGGCGCATGAGGTCGACGGATGCCTCGGTGTGGCCGCTGCGTTCGCGCACGCCACCGTCCACCGCGCGCAGCGGCAGGATGTGGCCGGGGCGGATGACGCTGGCGGGGGTCGACCCGGGGTCGGCGAGCACGTTGAGCGTGTGCGAGCGGTCGCTCGCGCTGATGCCGGTGCTCACGCGCGTGGCGGCATCGACACTGACCGTGTACGCGGTGCCGCGGGCGTCTTCGTTGACCTCCACCATCGGCGGCAGGTCGAGCCGGTCAGCCCATTCGGAGGGCATGGGAGCGCAGATGAAACCGCTGGAGTGGCGCACCGTCCACGCGATCCATTCGGGGGTCGCCAGCTGGGCGGAGATGACGACGTCGCCCTCGTTCTCGCGGTTCTCGTCGTCGGCGACGATGACGGGCCGTCCGGCGCGCAGCGCCTCGAGGGCTTCGGGGATGGTGGAAAGGCTCATCGGGAGCCTCCTTCGTGGGAAACGGTGGTCGGGGGGAAAGCGAGCAGGCGCTGCACGTGGCGCGCGAGGATGTCGGTCTCGAGGTTGACGCGGTGCCCCGGCGCCAGGTCGCCGAGCGTCGTGGCGGTGAGGGTCTCGGGGATGAGCGACACCTCGAACCACGGCTCCGCAGCCTCGGCGGCGCTCACCGCGCTGACGGTGAGCGAGACGCCGTCGACGGCGATCGAGCCCTTGTCCACGACCAGCGGCGCCAGCGCGGGGGACAGGCCGATGCGCAGCACTCGCCACTGCTCACCGGGGCGCACCTCGAGCACCTCGCCGGTGCCGTCGATGTGGCCCTGCACGATGTGGCCGCCCAGGCGCCCGTGGGCGGCCATCGCCCGCTCGACGTTCACCCGGCTGCCGACGGCGGCGTGGCCGAGCGTCGACATGTCGAGGGTCTGGCGCATGACGTCGGCGGTGAAGGCGTCACCGTCGCGGTCGACGACCGTGAGGCAGACCCCGCCGATCGAGATGGAGTCGCCGTGCGCGGCATCCGATACCGCCAGCGGCGCGCGCACCGTCAGGCGCACACCGTCTCCGGAGGGGGTGACGGCGGCGATCTCGCCCTGCTCTTCGACGATTCCGGTGAACATCAGGGGGTTCCTTCCTGGGTCGGCCCGCTGGCGGGCCGGGGGTGGGCGACGATCAGCAGGTCGTCGCCGAGTCGTTCGATGGATGCCACGTCGAGCCGCCGCTGCGCGGTGATGGTCGGCACGCCCAGCTCGCCGAGGGCGAGGATGGGGCCGCCGAGGAGGGTCGGGGCGATGTACGCGAGCACGTCGTCGGCCAGGCCCGCACGCAGGAAGGCGCTCGCGATGGTGGGACCGCCCTCGACGAACACCCGGTGCACGCCGAGGTCGCGCAGTTCTGCCAGCAGCGAGCCGTCGGGATCGCCCCACTCGTCGAACAGGTGGTTTCCGGCCCGGTGCAGGACGGGGCGGGGGTGCCGGCGCACTCGGGCATCGTCGGGGATGCCGCGGGCGCCGAGCACCACCGGCATCGGCTGCTCGTCGTACAGCGTGCCGTCGGGGCGGCGGGCGGTGAGGGCCGGGTCGTCGGCGAGCAGTGTGCCCGTGCCCACGACGATGGCGTCGGCCTCGGCACGACGACGGTGGACGTCTTCGCGCGCGGCAGGTCCCGTGATCCACTGGCTGGTGCCGTCGGCGGCGGCGGCGCGGCCGTCGAGGGACTGCGCCCACTTGACCGTCACGTGGGGGCGCCCGAGGCGCTGCGCGGTGAGCCAGGAATCCAGCAGTGCGTGGGCCTCGTCGGCGAGCACGCCGCCCTCGACGTCGACGCCGGCGGCGCGCAGGCGCTCGGCACCACCGGAGGAGCGCTCGCCCGGGTCATCGACGGCGTACACGACGCGGGCGACGCCGGCGGCGATGAGGGCCTCGGCGCAGGGGCCGGTGCGGCCGGTGTGGTTGCAGGGTTCGAGGGTGACGACGGCGGTCGTGCCCGCGGCGGCGCCGGGGGCGAGTTGGGCGAGCGCGGCCACCTCGGCGTGGGCGGTGCCGGCTCCGCGGTGCCAGCCCTCGGCGACGACGTCGCCGGTGGGGGACAGCAGCACCGCGCCCACCTGCGGGTTCAGTCCGCGGGGTCCGCGTCGCGCGAGCGACAGTGCGCGCCGCATCGCATCGCGTTCGCGGTCTGTCGCGGTCATCCGTCGCCCTCCGGTCGGGACTCCGGGGAAGGGTGGCCGCAGGCGACGCCCAAGGCGTCTCCTCGTGCTGCCTCCCATCCGGACTAGCGACTTGCGTCGCATCACCGTCGGTCCCGGAATTCCACCGGGTCAACCTCTGCCTTTCGGCGCGGGTTCGCGGACTGTCACCGCCGGTTCGGATTCCCACCGACCCCGGAGCACGTATTGCTCTCGAGTGTACTCAACGCGCGGTCGGGGCTTTCATTCCCCGCGAGGCGGGCCGGAACTCTCCCGCTCGGCCAGGCGATAGGCGACCTCGATCTGCGACGGCGACGGCGACGGCGAAGACTGCTCCACGAGCGCGATCAGCTGGTCGACGGCCGTCTCCGCGATGGCGCGCTTGTCGGGTGCGATCGAGGTGAGGGAGGGGACGGAGAATTCCGCCTCCTGCACATCGTCGATCGACGCGATAGCGACATCGTCGGGCACCCGTACACGGGCATCGGCGAACGCGCGCACCGCGCCGAAGGCCAGCATGTCGGTGAAGCAGACGAGGGCGTCGAAGCGCACGCCGTCGGCAAGCGCGGCAGCCACACCGTCGCGTCCCGCCTGCCGGCCGAACCTGTCGGTGTACAGCACGAGCGCCGGGTCGAACGCGACGCCCGCGGTCTCGAGCGCGTCGCGATAGCCCTGCAGTCGCAGCCGCGCGCTGCGGTAGAGATCGGAGTGGTAGGCGCCGAGCACCGCGATGCGGCGCCGGCCGCGTTCGAGCAGATGGCGGGTGATGTCGGTGGTGGCGCGCACGTTGTCGATCGCGATGCCGGTGTGGCCGGGGCTGGAGATCTGCTCTCCGATGAGCACGGTGGGAACGCTCGGGGCGGCGGCGGCGAACTCATCCTGCGTCAGGGTGAACGGGCTGAAGATGAGGCCGTCGACCAGGTGGGAGGTGAAATCGCGCAGCATCCGCACTTCACTGTCCTTGCGGCCGCCCGTCTGCGTCGCGATCACGGTGTAGCCACGGCTCTGTGCGGCGGATTCGACGAGTTCGGACAGCTCCGCGAAGTAGGGCTGCGACAACTCGGGGACCGCGAACCCGAGCATCCGGGTGCGCCCCTGGCGCAGCCGGCGGGCGGAGATGTTGGGCTTGTAGTTCAGCTCCTCGATGGCGCGCAGCACCCGCTCGCGGGTCGTGTCGCGGACGTATTCGAAGTCGTTGACGACGTTGGAGACCGTGCGGGGGGAGACGCCGGCGAGCTTGGCCACATCGCGCAGGCTCGCGCTCATGTCGACCCCCTCTCCTGGCCCCGTTTCGGCACGTCTCCGGCCGTCGGTGTCGGCGTGGAGTTGACAACGAGTATGTCGCCTCGTCAGACTGATCGCGCAATTTGCAACGTGGCAAGAAGTGGGAGCACATGGTGACGATCCAGGCCGACAGACGTGTGCGGACCCCCCGCCCGAGGCGAAACGGCAAGGCCGGGCTGCGGTACGGCATCGCCTTCATAGCACCCTTCGTCGCGCTCTACGTCGTGTTCGTCCTGGTGCCGGTGGCACAGGCCGTCGTCATGAGCGTGCACGACTGGGATCTGCTCGGGGCGACCCGCGAGTTCATCGGGCTGGACAACTATGTGCGCATGCTCTGGGGCGTGGACATCACGTGGAGCATGGGGCATCTGTTCTGGTGGCGCATGGCGATCCTCGTGCTCGCCGCCGTGCTGCTGGTGGGGCCGGCGCGCCGCCGCCGGATCACGCTCTGGCGCACCGCCGGACTGCTCGCACTCATCGCCGTCGCGTTCGCCCTCGGCTTCCACCCCGCCGAGACCGGATTCTGGTTCGACCCCCGCTTCTGGACGGCGATGCAGAACACGCTGCTGTTCACCGCGGTGTCCACTCCGCTCATCGCCGGACTCGGCCTCGCGATGGCGCTGGCGCTGCAGGGCGGACGCCGAGGCGTGCGCTGGTACCAGATGGCGTTCTTCCTGCCCTACATCCTCCCCGTCTCGGTCGTCACCCTCATCTGGACGTACTTCCTCTCGCCCAACCAAGGGCTGCTGGCCGCGCTGTTGGAGCCGCTGGGGATCGCGCCGATCCCGTGGCTGTCCAACACCGACACCGCCATGATCGCGATCATCGCGACCACGGTGTGGTGGACGGTCGGGTTCAACCTCGTGCTGTTCGCAGCCGGGCTGCAGGACGTCGACGCGTCGCTGTACGAAGCGGCCTCACTCGACGGCGCGGGGCCCTGGGGCAAGTTCGTGCACGTGACCCTCCCCGGCATACGTCACGTGCTGCTGCTGGTCATGGTGATGCAGGTGATCGCGTCGTTCCAGGTGTTCGGCCAGGTCAACATCATGACCGGCGGCGGACCGGGAAGCTCCACCGACGTCGTCATCCGGCACATCTACCAGACCGGCTTCCGCGACTTCGAGCTGGGCTACGCCTCGGCGATGTCGCTGGTGCTGTTCGCCATCATGCTCGTCGTCTCCGTCATCCAGATGAAGTTCCTCGGCAAGGACGCAACCAAATGACCGCCGTCTCGCAGACCCGCGCCCTCATCGCCCCCGGCGCCGCACGCCCCCGCAAGGACGGCCGACAGCAGGTCCCTGGGCTCCGCCGCGCGACGGCCACGTCGTGGTACCACGTGGCGATGATCGCAGCCACCCTCGTGTGGCTGCTTCCGATGATCTGGATGACTTCTCTCGCGCTCAGTGACAACGCCGCCCTTGCGCAGGAGACGCAGTTCCTCATCCCGCGCGATTTCACGCTCGACAATCTCCTCGGCGTCTTCTCCGTCGGGCTCACTTCGCGCTGGTTCCTCAACAGCGCGATCGTCAGCATCCTCACCACCGTCGTCACGGTGCTGCTCTGCGCGATGGCCGGGTACGCCTTCGCCCGCATCGACTTCCGCGGCAAGGCGATCGTCTACGGCAGCGTGCTGGCGGGGCTGATGATCCCCAAGGAGGCGATGTTCGTCCCGCTGTTCACGATGGTCGCCGACGTGCAGATGCACAACACGTACGCCGCGCTCATCCTGCCGCGCATCGCCGCCCCGCTCGGGGTCTTCCTCATGACCCAGTTCTTCTCCCAGGTCCCCCAGGAGGTGGAGGAGGCTGCACGCATCGACGGAGCAGGGCCTTGGCGCACCTTCTTCTTCATCATGCTGCCGCTCGCGCGCCCGGCGATGATCGCGCTGGCCATCTTCACTTTCGTGCAGACCTGGAACGACTACCTGTGGCCGCTGGTGTCCGCGACGAGGGCGGAGATGTTCACCATCACCACCGGTCTCGCCTCGCTGCAGGGCAACTTCGCCCAGGCGACGGAGCTCGGCAGCCTCATGGCCCGAGGTCTCGTCGGCTCCCTGCCGCTGCTGATCATCTTCCTGCTGTTCCAGCGGCACCTGATCCGCGGCATCTCGATGACCTCCGGCGGCAAATGACCCGTCCGGCGCTCACCGGGAACCCGAACCCGGCCGCGCTCGCGGCCGTCCTGGACACCACGTCCACCACAGAGAGGAAACACATGCACAAGAAGAAGATCGCCGGCGCTGCCGCGTCGCTGACGGCAGCGGCGCTGCTGCTGACGGCGTGCGGCACCGGCACCGGCACCGAGGGCGGCAACGCGGCCGCAGACCTCACCGAGCAGATCGCGGCGGTCACAGACGACCAGCTCGACGGCGTCACGATCACCATGTCGCGGATGTTCGGCGACTGCGAGGAGACCACGCAGGGCGTGACCGACCCCTCGCTGGCCGCGAGCGAGTGCGAGGCCATCCAGATCCTCACCAACCAGTTCAACGACGAGAACGAGTACGGCATCACCGTCGAGCGTCTCGGCGGGGCGGACTGGCACTCCTACTACGACGCCTTCAACGCCTCCGTCGCCGGCGGCGAGCCCGCCGACATCGCCAACCTGCACGACTACTCGATGTCGGACTACGCCCAGCGCGACCAGCTGCTGGCCTTCGACGCCGAGGCGGTCGGCATCGACCTGTCCGACAGCACGACCCAGGCGCAGTCCTCGGTGGTCTACGACGGCGACACCTACGCGGTGCCGTTCGACTCGCACGCGATCCTCGCCCACATCAACACCGACATCCTCGGCGCCGCCGGGTACATGGGCGAGGACGGGCGACCGATCATGCCCACCTCCGCCGACGAGCTGCTGGAGATGGCGGCCGCGGTCAAGGAGAAGACCGGCACCTACCTGTTCTCACTGGGCGTCGCGAACGACGACATGGCCTGGCGCATGTTCTACTCGCTCGTGCGTCAGCAGGGGTCGGACGTCGTCTCTGCCGACGGCGAAGCGCAGATCGACACCCCCGAGGCCGCTGCGGCCTTGGAGCTGATGAACGAGCTCATCGAGGGCGGCTACATCCACACCGACGCCGACTACGCCGGCTCCATCGACGAGTGGAAGGACGGCAAGTCCGCGATCCTCGTCAACGGCACGTGGGTCGTCAACGAGTACGCTGCCACGGCGCCGTTCGGCTATGCCGTCGCCGACTTCCCGGCGCTCATGGGCGAGCCGGCAGTCTGGGCCTCGTCGCACATGTGGGTGCTCCCGCGTCAGCGTGACGACGACCCGGTGGCCTACCGGGCAGCCCTTGAGTTCGCCTCGTTCCTGTACGACAACACCGACGTCTGGGCGGTGGCGACCGGCCACATCGCCCCGCGCGTCTCGGTCGTCGAGTCGGCGGCCTACCAGGCAGCGCCCAACCGCGAGTTCTACACGTCGACTGCGCTGGATGCCATCCGCTTCGTGCCGCAGATCGACAACTGGACGGCCGTGAAGGACCTCATCCACACGCAGCTCGAGGAGGTCTGGTTCAACGGCAAGGACGTCGCCGCAGCCCTCGGCGAGGCGCAGAGCCGCGTGGAGCAGCAGCTGGACTGACGGGCCTCGACGCCCGTCCCGATGCGGGGTCCGCCCTGGCGGGCCCCGCATCCCTCATCTTCCCGGAAGGACCCCCATGTCATCGCACCCTCGTCGCCGCGCCAGCCTGGACGGCACGTGGACACTCCACCTGCCCGGCGGCGGCACCTCGGAGGTGTCCGTGCCCGGCGCCTGGACGGCGCAGATCCCCGGCTTCGGCGACTCCCACGAGACGGTGCGCTACGAGCGGCGGTTCGACTGGCATCCCCTCGGCGGACCCGCCCGCCGGTACGTGCTGCGGTTCGACGCGGTGAACCATCGCGCCGTCGTGGTGCTCAACGGCGTCGAGCTCGGTGCGCACGAAGGTGCCTGGCTGCCGTTCGAACTCGACGCCACCGAGGCCCTCCGGCCGGGGGAGAACACCCTCGAGGTGACGGTGTCGTACCCCCCGCGGGTCGGTGACGGCGGCGAGTGGGGCTTCCTGGAGCGGCCGCTGGGCAAGCAGTCCTGGTACGGAACGACCGCGGGCATCTGGCAGTCGGTCGCCATCGAGGACCGCCACGAGGCGCACCTCGGTCGCGTGAGCGTGCGCGCGGACGTCGCGGCGGCGACGATCACCGTCGCGGCGGCGGTCTCCCCGGCGGTCCACGACCACGCCGATGTGCACGCGGTCATCTCCCGGGACGGGCAGAAGGTTGCGGCCGCGCAGCTCGAGCGCTCGGTCGGCGGCTACCGCACGGTCGTGCCGATCGCCGAGGTCGTGCGGTGGGACATCGACGATCCGGTGCTCTACGACGTGCGGATCGAGGTGCGCGAGGACGGCCACGTGGTCGATGCCGTGGAGCGCCGGACCGGCTTCCGCGAGTTCACCGCCGAGGCCGGCGTCTTCCGGCTGAACGGCCGTGAGATCTATGTGCGCGGCGTGCTCGACCAGGACTACCACCCCGGCTCGCAACCGGCGGCAGCGGATCTGGCCGCGTGGGAGCAGTTGCTGCGCGGGACCCGGGCACTGGGCTTCAACATGCTGCGCGTGCACATCAAACGACCCGACCCGCGCTACTACGACATCGCCGACCGGCTCGGGATGCTGGTGTGGACGGAGCTTCCCAGCTGGATGACATGGACCCGGGAGGTCGCGGCGGAAGGGCGTGCCCTGCTGCACGACATCATCGCCGAAGACGGCCACCACCCCGCCATCGTCATGTGGACGATCATGAACGAGTCGTGGGGGATCGATCTGGCCGAGCGTGTGCAGCGCACCTGGCTGCGGGGGATGTTCGAGGAGTTCCGCGCGGAGCTCGCCGGATCGGTCGTCGTGGACAACTCCGCCTGCGCACCCAACTTCCACCTGCAGACCGACGTCGACGACTACCACCTCTACCGCGGCATCCCGGAGTCCCGGCGCGAATGGGACGACAAGATCGCCGAGTTCGCGGGCCGTCCGGACTGGACCTTCTCCCCGCACGGCGACGCGGTGCGCACCGGCGCCGAGCCCCTCATGCTGTCGGAGTTCGGCAACTGGGGTCTCCCTCACGCGCACGACCAATACGTCGATGGCCGCGAGCCGTGGTGGTTCTCGCTCGGAAGCGGGTGGGCCTTCGGTGCGGCGGATGCCACCGGGCTGCGCGAGCGCTTCGCCTCGCTGGGCCTTGCGGCCGTGTTCGGGTCGTGGGAGGGCCTGGTCGCCCAGCTGCAGCGGGCGCAGTCCGTCGCCAACCGGTACCAGACCACCAGCATCCGCCTCCACCCCGAGATCCGCGGCTACGTGCTCACCCAGCTCAGCGACGTGCAGTGGGAGGCGAACGGGTTGTTCGACATGAACCGGCGGCCGAAGCTCCACACCGCGGACTACGCCCTCGTCAACGGTGAGCACGCGGTCGCGCTGCGCCCGGCCGCCTACAGCGCGTTCACGGGTGAGACGGTGCAGGTCGCCGTCACGACGGTGCCCGGCCCGCAGGGCCTCGGCAGCGGCCGGCTTCGCCTGACGGTGGGCGCCTCCGCCCCCCGCGACCTCGGCGAGGTGGGCGACGGACGCGCCGTGATCGAGGCGGACGTCGCGCTCCCGGCGGAGCCCGGCGCGTACGAGATCGCGGTCGAGCTCGTCGTGGGCGGCACCGTGGTCGCCCGCGACAGCGCAGAGCTGATCGTCGTCGCGCCCCCGGCGGCCCCCGGGGTGCGCTGCACGACCGACGACCCTGCCGTCGCGGCGTGGTTGGCGGGACTCGGCGTCGGCGACCTCGCGGACCCAGGCGACCCGGACGCCCTGCACGTCACGCGCCGCTTCACCGCGCCGGCGCGCCACCACGCCGCCGCCGGTGGTCGGGTGCTCCTCCTCGCGGAGGATGACGACGCCCTGGACGACGCGTTCGACTACCTCCCCTCCGCGCGGCTGGTCCCGCGCGCCGGCGACGGCGACTGGGTGCCGCGCACCGAGTGGCTCGACCGCACGGGTGCGTTCGGTGAGGTCCCGGGCGACGCGGTGCTCGGCATCGCGTTCGAGGACCTGCTCGGCGACCGGGTCATCAGCGGCATCCCCGGCCCGCTGCGCCCGGCGGTGGTGCACTCCGGCATCTTCTCCGGCTGGCTGCGCGGCACCGCTGCCAGCACCGTGACGATCCGATGGAGCGAGGGCGCCGTCACCGTCACGACCCTCCGGTTGCGTGAGGCCGCAGCCGTACCCGTTGCAACGGCGGTCGGCCGGGCGATGCTCGGCGCGGCGGCCGGCGCACACGCGACCGGCCGCGGCGAACCATGCGAGGGTGGACAGAGCGCCGACGAAGAGGAGACGTGAGCATGACTCGGGCAGACGGAAACATCGGATTCGCCGCGCTCGCCGCGCGGCCCCACGCCGACGTCCTCATCCTCGGCGGAGGGATCAACGGACTGGCGACGTTCCGTGACCTCGCCATGCAGGGCGTCGATGTCGCCCTCGTCGAGCGCGCCGATTACATCAGCGGGGCGTCGGCGGCGTCGTCGCACATGATCCACGGCGGCGTGCGGTACCTCGAGAACGGCGAGTTCCGGCTCGTGCACGAGGCGGTCACCGAGCGCAACTCGCTGCTGAAGATCGCACCGCACTACGTACGCCCACTGCAGACGACCATCCCGATCTTCACCACCTTTTCGGGGCTGCTGTCGGCGCCGCTGCGGTTCCTCCGCCACGGCAAGGGCAAGCCGCGCGAGCGCGGCGCCGCCCTCATCAAGATCGGCCTGGTCATCTACGACTCGTTCTCGCGCGGCGGGGGACAGGTGCCGCGTCACGCCTTCCTCGGCCGCACGCGGTCGCTGGCGGAGCTGCCGGATCTGAACCCGAAGGTGAAGTACACCGCGACCTACTGGGATGCCTCGGTGCACGACCCGGAACGGCTCGCGATCGACGTGCTGCGCGACGGCACGCGGGCCGGGGGCGACCGGGCGCGCGCGGCCAACTACACCGCCGCGGTCGGCGCGGCCGACGGCGCCGTGATCCTGCGCGACGAGATGGGGGGCGAGGAGCTCCGCTTCACGGCATCCGTCATCGTCAACGCCACGGGGCCCTGGGTCGATCTCACCAACGCCGCGCTGGGCGACGTCGCCCTGCGGATGGGAGGCACCAAGGGGTCGCACATCGTGGTGGACAACCCCCGGCTGCTGGAGGCCACCGGCGGGCGCGAGCTGTTCTTCGAGAACGAGGACGGGCGCATCGTGCTCATCTACCCGCTGAAGGGACGCGTGCTCATCGGCACGACCGACCTCGAGCACGACATGCGCGAGCCGATCGTGTGCACCGAGGCGGAGGTCGACTACTTCATCGGCCTCGTCCGCCAGGTGCTGCCCGACATCCGGGTCGACCGCTCGCAGATCGTCTACCGGTTCTCGGGCGTGCGCCCGCTGCCGCGCCACGACGACGTCGCCCCCGGATTCGTGTCACGCGACTACCGCATCGACGCCACCGAGGTCCCGGGCACCCGCGCCGTGGTCCTCAGCCTCGTCGGCGGCAAGTGGACCACGTTCCGCGCATCGGCGGAGCGTCTCGCGGACACCGTGCTGAGCCACCTCGGCTCGTCGCGCCGTCGCTCCACCCGCGGCGTCCCCATCGGCGGCGGCGCCGGCTTCCCGAGCACCCAGCGAGCCCGCGTGCAGTGGGTCGACGGTCACGCCCGCACCCTGCCGACCGACCGGGTCGACCGGCTGCTGTCGCGCTACGGCACGGTGGCGACGGACGTGATCGAGGCGATCCTCGCCGATCCCGACGACAGGCCGCTCGACGGCGCCCCGCAGTACAGCACGGCGGAGCTGCGCCACCTCGCGGCATCCGAAGACGTCCGTCACCTCGACGACGTGCTCCTGCGTCGCACGAGCCTCGCCTTCGTCGGCGCCGTCACCCCGGATGCCGCGCGGGAGGTGGCCGAGACCATCGCGCCCGTGCTCGGCTGGGACGCCGAGCGCACGGCGCACGAGACCGAACGCGGCCTGGCGGCCGTCCGCGCCGCCGAGCCCGCAGCCCAGAGCGAGGAGACGCCGTGGCCGACCATGTGATCGCGATCGACCAGGGGACCACCTCGACCAGGGCGATCGTGTTCGACGGTGCCGGTGCCATCGTCACCACCGCCCAGCGCGAACACGAGCAGATCTTCCCGCGCGCGGGCTGGGTCGAGCACGATCCGATGGAGATCTGGACCAACACCGAATGGGTGCTGTCCTCGGCGATGTTCCGTGCCGGGCTGAGCGCCCGCGACATCGCGGCGATCGGCATCACCAACCAGCGCGAGACGGCGATGCTCTGGGACCGCCGCACCGGGCGTCCGGTGGCGAACGCGATCGTCTGGCAGGACACGCGCACGCAGCGGCGCATCGACGAGCTCGCCGCGCAGTCCGACGCCGGCAGCCAGCGCTTCGCCGATCAGACCGGACTGCCGCTGGCGACCTACTTCTCGGCGTCGAAGATCGCCTGGATCCTCGAGCACGTCCCGGGCGTGCGGGCGGCGGCCGAGGCCGGCGACGTCATGTTCGGCACGCCCGACACCTGGCTCATCTGGAACCTCACCGGCGGCAGCAGCGGCGGCATCCACGTCACCGACGTCACCAACGCCAGCCGCACGCTGCTCATGGACCTCGGCACCCTCGACTGGTCCGACGAGCTGCTGGCGGTGTGGGACATCCCGCGCGCCATCCTCCCCGAGATCCGCTCCTCGTCCGAGGTCGTCGGCGAGGTCTCCGTGCCCGCCATCGCCCGCGGTGTGCGCATCGCCGGCATCCTCGGCGACCAGCAGGCCGCGACCTTCGGCCAGGCAGCGTTCGACGCGGGCGAGTCGAAGAACACCTACGGCACCGGCAACTTCCTGCTGGTCAACTCCGGCACCGAGCTCGTCCGCTCCCAGCACGGCCTCATCACCACCGTCGCCTACCGGTGCGGCGACGAGCCGGCCCGGTACGCGCTGGAGGGCTCCATCGCGGTGACCGGCTCGCTCGTGCAGTGGCTGCGTGACAACCTCGGGCTCATCAAACGCTCCAAGGACGTCGAGCGCCTCGCGGCATCCGTGGACGACAACGGCGGCGCCTACTTCGTCCCCGCCTTCTCCGGACTGTTCGCGCCGTACTGGCGCTCCGACGCCCGGGGCGCCCTGGTCGGGATGACCCGCTACATCACGGCCGGCCACATCGCCCGGGCGGCGCTGGAGTCCACCGCCTTCCAGACGCGCGACATCGTCGAGGCGGTCGCCGCCGACACCGGCGTCACGCCGGAGGAGCTGCGGGTGGACGGCGGCATGACCCGCAACGACCTGCTGATGCAGTTCCAGGCCGACATCCTCGGAATCCCCGTGGTCCGCCCGCAGATCGTCGAGACGACGGCCCTGGGTGCGGCGTACGCCGCGGGCCTCGCCACCGGGGTGTGGTCCGATCGCGACCGGCTGCGCGAGCACTGGCGCGAGGACGTGCGGTTCGAGCCGCGCATGGACCCCGACGACCGGGAGCGTCGCTACCGGCTGTGGCGCAAGGCCGTGACGAAGTCGTTCGACTGGGTCGATGAGGACGCGCGCATCCTCATGGGCACCGACGAGTGACCGCGGTCACTTGAGCAGGCGCGACAGGCGCCGGTCGGCGAGGATCTTGCCGCCCGTCTGACACGTCGGGCAGTACTCCAGCGAGTTGTCGGCGAAGAACACCGACCGCACCTCGTCGCCGCACACGGGGCAGGCCTCGCCGCGCCGACCGTGCACCTGCATCCCGCGACGCTTGGCATCCTTCAGGTCGGCGGGCGGCTTTCCGGATGCCGTCGCCACGGCATCCGCGATCGTCTCCCGCAGCGCCCGGTACAGGCTGTCGACCTCGGCGTCGTCCAGGCCCGCCGCGAGGGCGTAGGGCGACATGCGCGCGGCGTGCAGGATCTCGTCCGAGTAGGCGTTTCCCACCCCCGCGATGATCGACTGATCGCGCAGCACCCCCTTGATCTGGGTGCGGCGGCCGGCCAGCAGGGCGGCGAACGCGTCGCGGTCGAACGTGGGATCCAGTGGGTCCGGCCCCAGGCGCGCGACGCCGGGGACATCGGCGGGCGTGCGCACGACGTACACCGCGAGCGACTTCTTGGTGCCCGCCTCGGTGAGGTCGAAGCCGGAACCGTCGTCGAAGCCGACCCGCAGCGCGATCGGGGTGCGGCCGGGCTTGATCACGGTGGCCGGCAGTGCGTCGTACCAGCGCAGCCAGCCGGCCTTGGCGAGGTGGAACACGAGGTGCAGCTCGTCGTCGTCGGCACGGGCGGTGAGGTCGACGAACTTGCCGTGGCGGGTGACGCCGAGGATCTCGGCGCCCTTCAGCGCCTCCACGGGCGGGTCGTACGTCTTCAGCGCGGCGATGTTCGTCACCGTCGCCTTCGTCACGCGCAGCCCGCGCGTGCGCCGGCCGAGGAAGTCGACCAGTCCCTGCACCTCCGGCATCTCGGGCATACCGGCATCCTGGCACGAACCGGTCGGGCCGGCGCGGGTGGGCGCGGTGCGCCGGGCGCCGTGCGGGTCAGACGGCCAGGATCGGCCAGTCCACCGGAGTGCGGTCGTCGGTCGAGAGGAGGCCGGCGACCCAGCCGTCGTGGCGGCCGCGCGGGTCGACGAGCTTCTGGCGCATCAGTCCCTCGTAGCGGAAGCCGAGCGAGCGCGCGGTGCGGGCGGAGGGGATGTTGCCGACGATCGCCTGCCACTCCAGGCGCTTCAGGCCCACCGCATCGCTGAACGCGAAGTCGATGACGGCGCGCGCGGCCTCGCCGAGGTAGCCGGCGCCGCGTGCTTCTGCGGCCATCCAGAACCCGATCTCGGCGTCGCCGCGCATGTGGAGGTGCTGCAGCCCGACCATGCCGATCCAGCGGCCGTCGAGGCGGATCGCCCACGTCAGCTCGGTCTCGGCCTCCCACCACTGGGCGGCCTTGGTGATGAAGTCATCGGCGTGCGCGCGCTCGTAGGGGGAGGGCAGGGTGGTCCAGCGGGGGACCTCCGGGTCCTGCGCGGCCGCGGTGACGGCGTCGGCATCCGCGGGAGTGGGAAGCGACAGCTCGAGGCGGGACGTGCGGAGGGTGACCGGTTGCATCATTCGAGCCTAACCGCGCCGTGCCGCAACTCAGTCCCGCGGCCCCGCGCCGAGCGGCGCCGGGCACGCGGTCGTGCCGCCCCGGCGGTCCCGGCGGAGTTACGGCACGGGCTGCCGACTCCTCCCCACCCGCCGACAGGCCCCGATCCGTCCACGGATGCCCGTATCGGTTCCGCGGGCGATGCGGCCGGGCTGCCACGGTGTCGGCATGTTCGGAGTCTGGGAGTGCGCGACGCGCGCGGAGCTGCTGGCTGCAGGGATGTCGCGGCGAGGGCTGCGCGGCGAGGTCGCAGCCGGGCGATTGATCCGGGCGCGGCGCGACCGATACCTGCGCTCAGACGCGCCGCCGGCGCTGCGTGAGGCGGTCCGCGTCGGCGGTCGCCTCGCCTGCGTGAGCCTGCTGCAGCTCCTCGGAGTCTTCGTCCTGGCCAATGCCGTCACGCACGTGCACATCGCGAGAGGGTCGAGCCGGCTGCGATCGCCCGAGGATCCTGGCCGTCGGCTGGGGCCACCGGGCGTGCGACGTGCTCGTCTCCACTGGCATCCACTGCTGCAGGCCGAGGAGGCGAACCGGGCGTGCGTCGGGGTGGTCGACGCGCTCGTCCAGGCCATCAGATGCCAGCCGGCTCGCCATGCCGTCGCCTCCATCGACAGCGCGCTCAACACGGGGGTGATCGCCGTCGCCGACCTCGCGGAGGTGTTCGGCGCGCTGCCTGCCCGGTTCGGCGTCCTTCGCGACCTCGTGGACGGGCGCGCGCAATCGGGGCCGGAAACCCTCGTTCGGTTGATGGCGCGGTCGCTCGGATGCCGGGTGGAACTGCAGGTGCGTTTCGACGGCGTGGGATATGTCGACCTGCTGCTGGACGGCTGGTTGGTCGTCGAGTGCGACGGCAAGGAGTTCCACGAGGGGTGGGCGCAGCAGGTCACCGACCGCCGGAGAGACCTGAGGCTGGCGACGCTCGGCTATGTCTGCACGCGATTCACCGCGGCGCAGATCCTGTACCACCCGGAAGAGGTGGTGGCCGCACTGCGAGGGCTGCTCGCCGCGCATGCGGGATGCGCGCGATAGACGTGCCGCAATTCAGTCCGCCCGCGCGCTAAGGCCGTCGTGGCGGGCGAGAGGGCCGCGTCCGCGCTAACGGACTGAGTTGTGACCCGCTGGGCCGGGTCTCTCGGGTTGAGGGCCGCGGCCGCGGTCCCGGCCGGGGTGGAAGGGAAGGGCCGGGGGAGGCGGAGTTCCGGTCCGGGGAGGTGGATTCCGGCCCGTTCGGCAGCCGCGGTGGCGCGTGCCGTAACTCAGTCCGCCAGCCGGATGCGTGCGCGCGCGGGCCCGGGATCGCGCGCGCACGCGGACGACGCGGGTCGCGGCGGGCTGAGTTGTGACACGCCGAACACCGTCCCCCGACACCGCGCCCCGGGGCGGCGCAGTGTCGAGGGCGGCGGCGACGGCGGTCAGACCCGGCGGAGCAGGCCCATCTTGTCGTAGACGTCGGCGAGCGTACGGTCGGCGACCTCGTCGGCGCGCGCCGCGTTCGCTGCGAGCACCCGGTCGAGTTCGGCGGGGTCGTCGAGCAGCTCCAGCGCGCGCTCGCGCACCGGACCGAACTCGTTCACCACGACCTCGGCGAGACCCTTCTTGAAGTCGCCGTAGCCGCGCCCGGCGTACTCGTCCTCGATCGACGCGATCTGCCGGCCGGTGAGAGCCGCATAGATCACGAGCAGGTTAGACACACCCGGCTTGTTCTCGCGGTCGTAGCGCACCGCGCCCTCGCTGTCGGTGACGGCCCGCATGATCTTCTTCGCCGAGACGGCAGGGTCATCCAGCAGCCACAGCACGCCCGCGTCGGACTCCGCCGACTTCGACATCTTCGCCGTCGGGTTCTGCAGGTCGAAGATGCGGGCGGTGTCCTTCTGGATCACCGGCATCGGCACCTGGAACGTCTCGCCGTACCGCGAATTGAACCGCTCGGCCAGGTCGCGCGTGAGCTCGACGTGCTGCTTCTGGTCATCGCCGACCGGCACGATGTCGGTCTGGTACAGCAGGATGTCCGCCGCCATGAGAATCGGGTAGGTGAACAGGCCCACCGAGGCCGAGTCGGCACCGTAGCGCTGCGACTTGTCCTTGAACTGCGTCATCCGCCCCGCCTCGCCGAACCCGGTGATGGTGGAGAGGATCCAGGCGAGCTCCGCGTGCGCGCGCACGTGCGACTGCACGTACAGCGTCGACCGCGACGGCTCGATGCCCGCGGCGATGTACTGGGCCGCGGTGCGGCGGGTCTTCTCACGCAGCTCCGACGGGTTGTTGGGCTGAGTGAGGGCGTGGAGGTCGACGACCGAGAAGAACGCCTCGTACGACTCCTGCAGATCGCGCCACTGCATGAGCGCGCCGATGTAGTTGCCGATCTGGAGCGAATCGGCGGAGGGCTGCATTCCGGAGTAGAGGCGGGGTTTGGTCACCCCTCCAGTCTAGGGAGCGGATGCCACCGCTCCCGCCGCCGCCGTCAGGACCCGATCGTGTAGTCGGCGATCACCGGCGCGTGGTCGCTCCAGCGCGTGTCCCACGAGGGTGCCCGGACGACGCGGTAGTCCACGACCCGCTCCGCGAGGGCGGGGGAGGCCAGGTGGTAGTCGATGCGCCACCCGGTGTCGTTGTCGAACGCCTTGCCGCGGTTGGACCACCACGTGTACGGGCCGTCCACCTCGCCGTGGAAGGTGCGCCCCACGTCGACCCACCCGAGCCCCGTCCCGGTGGAGCCGTCGACTCCGGTCACCGGCCGACCCGCGGGGCCCACGAATCGGTCGAAGTACGCCCGCTCTCGGGGGAGGAAGCCCGCCTTCTTGACGTTGCCCTTCCAGTTGCGGATGTCGAACTCGCGATGCCCGACGTTGAGGTCACCGGTGATGACGGCGAGGGAGCCGTCGGATGCCAGTGCGGGCATGCGCGCTTCCATCGCGTCGAGGAAGGCGTACTTCGCGACCTGCTTGTCGGTGTCGGCCTCGCCGGTGAACACGTAGGCGCTGACGACGGTGAGCCGCTCGCCGTCGATGTCGATCTCGGCCTCGACCCAGCGGCCCTTGGAATCCAGGGTGTCGTCGCCGAGGTCGGTGCGCCACACCTCCAGCGGCGAGCGGGCGGCGATCGCGACGCCGGCGCGGCCCTTGGCCAGCGCCTCGTCGTTCACGACGTGCCAGCCCGGCAGTGCAGCGGCGAGGTCGGCGGCCTCCGCGCGCACCTCCTGCAGGGTCAGCACGTCCACCCCCGCCGTCTCGAGCCAGGGCTGCATGCCCTTGCGTGCGGCGGCGCGGATGCCGTTGACGTTGACGGAGGCGATGCGGAGGGTTCGGGGCACGACGAAAAGCCTAACCAGCCGCACCGACACCGACCGACTCGGCCGCGACGCCGGTGCTCAGTCCAGCAGGCGGGGCCGTTCCGGGTCGGCGGTCGCCCCCGCCTGGGCGCGGGCGAGGTCGTCCTCGGCGGCCCGCACATTGCGGTCGGCCCGCCACACCTGCCACCACGGCGCCTTCTCGCGCGCGGCGACCGCTTCGCGCAGCCGCACCTCGGCGGCGACCACCAGCGCCCGCGCTTCCGCCGCGCGGCGCTGCTCCTCGGTGGTGTGGGTGAGGGGGATGTCCTGGTCGGCGGCGACCACCGCGATCCACGACGCCGCGACGAGGATCACGATCGCGATCATCCGGAACCACACGAGGAACGCGATGAAGGCCGAGAAGGTCGCCAGCAGCGGGTTGGAGGGGGTGTACACCAGCAGCAGACCGGCACCCAGCTGCAGCACGCCGATCGCGGCGCCGCCCAGGAGCGCCCCGGGCCAGATGGTCCGCCAGGGCACCGAGGCGCCGGCGAGGAAGCGGAACAGCAGCGCGAGCGCGGTGGAGTTGATCACGAAGGCCACCAGGATCGACCCCACGCGGCTCGCCACCGAGACCCAGGTCGACGTGTCCCACCCGATCACCTCGAACAGCAGATTCACGGCACCGGATGCCAGTGCGCCCAGACCCGCGCCGAGCACCAGTGAGATGCCGAAGCCGGCCGCCGCCAGGAAGTCGCGCGCCTTCAGCAGCAGGTAGCTGCGGCTGTCGAAGGGGAGCCCGAAGATGTCGCGTACGGCGCGGCGGGTGTAGGTGACGAAGCCGATCGCGGTCCAGATCGCCACCAGCAGCGCGACGGAACCGGTCACCGCGAGGGCGCTGGCGCTGGAGCGGGCGACATCGGTGACCTCCTCCGGGGTGACGAGGCCCTCGGCGGAGATGAGGTCGGGGATGTAGGAGTTGACGACCGCGATGAGCGCGTCGATGGCGCGCTTGCTGCCCCCCAGCCAGATGCCGATGATCGCGAACGCGGAGTACAGCACCGCGAACATGGCGAACAGCGACTGGTAGCTGATGCTCGCCGCCAGCAGGAACCCGTTGTGCCGCAGGAAGTGGCGCCACACCCGCACGGGGAACCATTTCATCGTCCGCCGGGTGAGGGCGGTGGCGTGCTCGATCGGCTCGTCCAGTCGGCCCCGCAGCGCGGAGTCGTCCCACCGCGCGCGCCACGACGTGTCGCGCGCTTCGTCGGCGGGCCGGTCCCGGTCGGAGTCGCTCACGCGCCCCAGCGTACCGAGGGCGGATGCCGCAGGTCGCAGCATCCGCCCTCGTACAGCGCGCGGTGGGACTACTTGCGCAGGATCGCCTGCTTGACCTCGGCGATGGCCTTGGTGACCTCGATGCCACGGGGGCACGCCTCGGTGCAGTTGAAGGTGGTGCGGCAGCGCCACACGCCTTCCTTGTCGTTGAGGATGTCCAGACGCGCGTCGCCGGCGTCGTCGCGCGAGTCGAAGATGAACCGGTGCGCGTTGACGATGGCGGCGGGGCCGAAGTACTGCCCGTCGGTCCAGAACACCGGGCACGACGACGTGCACGCGGCGCAGAGGATGCACTTGGTGGTGTCGTCGAAGATCTCGCGGTTCGCGATCGTCTGGATGCGCTCCTTGCCGGGCTCCGCCTTGGTGCCGGCGATGAGGAAGGGCTGCACCTCGCGGTACGACGCGAAGAACGGCTCCATGTCGACGATGAGGTCCTTCTCCAGCGGCAGGCCCTTGATGGCCTCCACGTAGATCGGCTTGGAGATGTCGAGGTCCTTGATGAGCGTCTTGCAGGCCAGGCGGTTACGGCCGTTGATGCGCATCGCGTCGGAGCCGCAGATGCCGTGCGCGCAGGAGCGACGGAAGCTCAGCGACCCGTCGACCTCCCACTTGATCTTGTGGAGGGCGTCGAGGACGCGGTCGGTGGAGTACAGCTCCACGTCGTAGTCCACCCAGCGCGGCTCGGTGTCCTTCTCGGGGTCGAAACGCCGGATGATGAAAGTGACGAGGAACGACTGGATGCCGGTGTCGGGGGCGGCCTCCTCGGCCACCGGAGCGTCCGACGCGGCGATCGCTGTTGCGGCCATGCCTAGTACTTCCTCTCCATCGGCTGGTACCGGGTGATGACGACGGGCTTCCAGTCCAGCCGGATGTGGTCCTCCGGGTGCGAGGAGTGCGGGTCACCCGAGAGGTAGGCCATCGTGTGCTTCATGTAGTTCTCGTCGTCGCGCTTGGGGTAGTCGTCGCGCATGTGGCCGCCGCGGCTCTCCTTGCGGTTGCGGGCGGTGACGACGACGACCTCGGCCAGGTCGAGCAGGAAGCCCAGCTCGACCGCCTCGAGCAGGTCGGTGTTGAACCGCTTGCCCTTGTCGTCGACGTGGACGTTGCGGTAGCGCTCGCGCAGGTCTGCGATGACGTCCATGACCTCGGCGAGCGACTCGTCGGTGCGGAACACCTGGGCCTTGCGGTCCATCTCGTCCTGCAGCGTCTTGCGCAGCACCGCGATCCGCTCGGTGCCGGGGTTGTTGCGCAGGCTCTCGAGCATCTCCCGCACATCCTTGGCGGGGTCTTCGGGCAGCGGCACGAAGTCGGCCGTCTGCACGTACTCGACGGCGTTGCGCCCGGCGCGCTTGCCGAACACGTTGATGTCCAGCAGCGAGTTGGTGCCGAGGCGGTTGGAGCCGTGCACCGAGACGCACGCGCATTCGCCGGCGGCGTAGAGGCCGGGGACGACCGTGGTGTTGTCGGCGAGCACCTCGGCCTTGACGTTGGTGGGGATGCCGCCCATCGCGTAGTGCGCGGTCGGCATGACCGGGACGGGCTCGACGACCGGGTCGACACCGAGGTAGGTGCGGGCGAACTCGGTGATGTCGGGGAGCTTGGTCTCCAGCACCTCGGCGCCCAGGTGCGTGCAGTCCAGCAGCACGTAGTCGCGGTGGGGGCCCGCGCCGCGGCCCTCGGCCACCTCCTGCACCATGCAGCGGCTGACGATGTCGCGCGGGGCGAGGTCCTTGATGGTGGGGGCGTAGCGCTCCATGAAGCGCTCACCCGAGGCGTTGCGCAGGATCGCGCCCTCGCCGCGGGCGCCCTCGGTGAGGAGGATGCCGAGGCCCGCGAGGCCGGTGGGGTGGAACTGGAAGAACTCCATGTCCTCCAGCGGCAGGCCCTTGCGCCAGATGACCCCCACGCCGTCACCGGTGAGGGTGTGGGCGTTGGAAGTGGTCTTGAAGATCTTGCCGAAGCCGCCGGTGGCGAAGATCACGGCCTTGGACTGGAAGACGTGCAGGTCTCCGGTGGCCAGGTCGTAGGCCACGACGCCGGCGACCTGGGTGGAGCCGTCCTCGGCGGTGACCGTGATGAGGTCGAGCACGTAGAACTCGTTGAAGAAGTTGATGCCGAGGCGGACGCAGTTCTGGAACAGCGTCTGCAGGATCATGTGGCCGGTGCGGTCGGCGGCGTAGCACGCACGGCGCACCGGGGTCTTGCCGTGGTCGGCGGTGTGCCCGCCGAAGCGGCGCTGGTCGATCTTGCCCTCGGGGGTGCGGTTGAACGGCAGCCCCATGTTCTCGAGGTCGATGACGGCGTCGATCGCCTCCTTGGCGAGGATCTCCGCGGCATCCTGGTCGACGAGGTAGTCGCCGCCCTTGACCGTGTCGAAGGTGTGCCACTCCCACGAGTCCTCTTCGACGTTGGCCAGGGCCGCCGCCATGCCGCCCTGGGCCGCACCGGTGTGCGAGCGGGTCGGGTAGAGCTTCGTGATCACGGCGGTCTTCGCGCCGGGTCCGGCCTCGATGGCCGCACGCATGCCTGCGCCGCCGGCGCCGACGATCACGATGTCGAACTGGTGGTAGTGGACGCCGTCCTTGACGACGGTGCCAGCGGTTTCCGTACTCACGTGTCAGATGCCTTCGTTCTCTGCTGCGTCGCGCGGCGAAACTACGCCGCGCACTTCTCGATGAGCCACTCGGTCGTGCTGTTCTCGATCCCGAGGCAGGGGTCGAAGGTGAAGACGACCAGCGTGCCGAGGACGATCATGAGGCCCGCCGACAGCCAGATGGCCCAGACCAGCACGCGGCGCGCGGTGGCGCCGGTGACGTAGTCGTTGACGATCGTGCGCATGCCGTTGGCGCCGTGGATGAAGGCCAGCCACAGCATCAGCACGTCCCACCACTGCCAGAACGGCGAGGCGAACTTGCCGGCGACGAATGCGAAGTCGATGCCGTGGATGCCGTCGCCCAGCATGAGGTTGACGAACAGGTGACCGAAGATCAGGACGACCAGCAGCACGCCGGAGGCGCGCATGTAGATCCAGCCCCACTTCTCCAGGTTCGCGCCGCGCTTGCGGGGCGTGGAGTGGGGCGTGCGGGGTGCGGCAAGGGTGTCGGCGCTCATCAGTGGCCCCCTCCCATCTCGGCGAAGACGTTCATGAGGTGACGCGGCGTGAAGCCGAGCATCGTCACCGCCCAGAGGCCGATGACGCCCCACCACAGCTGACGCTGGTAGCGGGCGCCCTTGGACCAGAAGTCCACGAGGATGATGCGCAGGCCGTTGTAGGCGTGGTAGGCGATGGCGGCGACCAGCACCACTTCGCCGATCCCCATGATCGGGTTCTTGTAGGTGCTCATCACCGCGTCGTATGCCTCGGGCGCCACGCGGATGAGTGCGGTGTCCAGCACGTGCACGAGCAGGAAGAAGAAGATCGCGACGCCGGTGATGCGGTGCAGGACCCACGACCACATGCCCTCATTGCCGCGATAGAGCGTGCCGCGAGGGGTTCTGGACGTGGTTTCGCTTGCCGAGGGCGTGACGCGTGCCGGAGCTGCCACTTTCGTCCTCCATGGTCGAAGGGGGATCGGGTCGCTCACACGAGGGGCGGAACCCGCTTGCGTCACAGGGGCGCAGCCTCCATCCTATTCCGGTGAATCCGGGGCGGGCGACATAGGCACGCCTTACCCGGGCGGATGCGTCGGGGTGCGGATGCCGCGTGTGGATAGCCTGGGGGCATGGCCGACACCCTCCCCGACTTCTACGCCGTCATTCCCGCCGGAGGCATCGGGAGCCGCCTGTGGCCGCTCTCGCGTGCCGACGCCCCGAAGTTCCTGCACGATCTGACCGGCTCGGGTCAGACGCTGCTGCGTGACACGTGGGATCGCCTGGAGCCGCTGGCGGGCAGCGACCGCATCGCCGTCGTCACCGGCCGCGCCCACCGCGCCGCCGTCGAGGAGCAGCTGCCGGCCATCCCCGACCGCAACGTGTTCCTCGAGTCCGATCCGCGCGAATCGGCGGCCGCGATCGGACTGGCAGCGGCCATCCTGGTGCGACGCGAGCCCGACGTCATCATCGGCTCGTTCGCCGCCGACCACGTCATCCACGGCACCCGCACGTTCGAATTCGCGGTGCAGCAGGCCGTGGCCGTCGCCCGCGCCGGCTACATCTGCACCATCGGCATCCAGCCGTCGGAGCCGTCGGTGGGCTTCGGCTACATCAAGAAGGACGGCGAGCTGATCGTCGAGGGCGCGCCCGAGGCCGCGGTGGTGGAGCGCTTCGTGGAGAAGCCCGACCTCGACACCGCGAAGGAGTACTTCGCCAACCGGTCGTACCTGTGGAACGCCGGCATGTTCATCTCGCGCGCCGACGTGCTGCTGGCCGAGATCGCCGAGAACGCCCCGGAGCTGCACGCCGGGCTCATCGAGCTCGCCGAGGCCTGGGACGACCGCGACCGCCGCGGCCCGGTCGTGGACCGGGTGTGGCCGACCCTGCCCAAGATCGCCATCGACTACGTCGTGGCCGAGCCTGCGGCCGAGAAGGGCAAGCTCGCCGTCATCCCCGGTCACTTCGACTGGGACGACGTGGGGGACTTCGCGAGCCTCGCGAAACTCAACTCCCACGGCCGCAAGAACGAGCTGGCGATCCTGGGTGAGAACGCCCGCATCCTCTCCGACGCCGCGAGCGGCATCGTGGTGAGCCAGACGAGCCGCGTCATCAGCCTCATCGGGGTGAAGGACATCATCGTCGTCGACACCGACGACGCGCTGCTGGTGACCACGAGCGAGCACGCCCAGCGCGTGAAGGGCGTCGTGGACGCGCTCAAACTGACCGGTCGCGGCGACGTCCTCTGACTCCGCGTGACGGGATGATTGCGTCTTGGTAACCATTCCGCCGCGGAGGGCCTGGGAGCGTGCACAGGTATCGTAACAATCGGTAACGTCAAGGGGCGATCGCGAAATCCGCGAGCCCATCAATGTGGAGGCTGCATTGACCATCTCGACCACCAAAAAGGTCCTCGGTGTCACCGGCGCAGCAGCGCTGCTCGTGGCGCTCGCCGGCTGCGGTTCGGCACCCGAGGAGAACACCGGCGGCAGCGCGGCACCCGAGCCCGCTGACGACTTCAAGCCCTGCCTGATCTCGGACGAAGGCGGGTGGAACGACCGCTCGTTCAACCAGGCCGCCAAGGAAGGCATGGACCGCGCGCTCGAGGAGCTCGACATCGAGGGCATCGAGATGGAGTCGACGACTCCGAACGACTACGCCCCGAACCTCGAGACCCTCGTCTCGGAAGGCTGCACGTTCATCGTGTCGGTCGGGTTCAACCTGTCGGCCGCGACCGTGGAGTCGGCTCTGGCCAACCCCGAGGTCGACTACGCGATCATCGACGACTGGGCAGACAACGACTTCGACGGCACCACCGATGCCCCGAACATCAAGCCCCTCGTCTTCGACACCGCTCAGGCGGCCTACCTCGGCGGCTACGCTGCCGCGGCATGGTCCGAGCAGAACGGCGTGAACAAGGTCGGCACCTTCGGCGGCATGCAGATCCCGTCGGTCGCCGTGTTCATGGACGGCTTCGAGCTCGGTGTCGACAAGTTCAACGAGGACAAGGGCGCTGCCGTCGAGGTCTTCGGTTGGGACTCCGCGTCGCAGGAGGGTCAGTTCACCGGTGGCTTCACCGCGAACGACACCGCCAAGCAGACCGCGCAGGCCGTGCTCGACCAGGGCGTGGACGTCATCCTCCCCGTCGGCGGTCCGATCTACCAGAGCGCGGCAGCGGCCATCGCCGACAGCGGCTCGGACGTGCTGATGCTGGGTGTCGACAAGGACCTCGCCGTCGCCGACGACACCGTCGCCGACATCACGCTGCTGTCGATCATGAAGGCCATCGACGTCGCCGTCTACGACGCGACGCTCGAGGCTGCAGCCGGCGACTTCGACGTGACGCCGTACATCGGCACGCTCGAGAACGAGGGCGTGAAGCTGTCCAGCTTCCACGACTTCGAGGCGGAGCTCCCGGAGGGTCTGCTCGACGAGCTGGCCGCTCTGCAGGAGCAGATCATCGCCGGTGACATCGTGGTGGAGTCGCCGAACTCCCCGTGACCTCGTGAGTCACGCTCGGGGCGAGCAGCGATCACTCGTTGCTCGCCCCGAGCCGTCCCCCACAACGCGCACGTCACGTGTCCCACAAGGATCGACGTGCTGGATAAGGTGCAGTTATGAAGCTCGAGCTACGCGGGATCACAAAGAGATTCGGCAGCCTCGTCGCCAACGACCGGATCGACCTCACCGTCGAACCGGGTGAGATCCACGCGCTCCTGGGTGAGAACGGAGCCGGCAAGTCGACCTTGATGAACGTCCTCTACGGCCTCTACCAGGCTGACGAGGGCGAGATCCTCCTCGATGACGAGGTGCAGCACTTCCGCGGTCCCGGCGACGCCATGGCCGCAGGCATCGGCATGGTGCATCAGCACTTCATGCTGATCCCCGTGTTCACCGTCGCCGAGAACGTGATGCTGGGACACGAGTCCACCAAGGGCCCCGGCGTCCTCGACCTCGCGGCGGCACGGGCGCACGTGCACGCCGTCGCCGACCGGTTCGGGTTCGACATCGACCCCGACGCGATGGTCGGCGACCTGCCCGTCGGGGTGCAGCAGCGCGTGGAGATCATCAAGGCGCTGTCCCGCGATGCCAAGGTGCTCGTCTTCGACGAGCCCACTGCGGTGCTCACGCCCCAGGAGACCGACGAGCTGATGGCGATCATGCGCCAGCTGCGCGACGAGGGCACCTCCATCGTCTTCATCACCCACAAGCTCCGCGAGGTGCGCGAAGTCGCCGACCGCATCACCGTCATCCGGCTCGGCGCCGTGGTGGGCGAGGCTTCGCCGACCGCCACGAACACCGAGCTCGCCTCGCTCATGGTCGGCCGCGCGGTCGAGCTCACCGTGCACAAGCAGCCGCCGCGCATCGGCGAAGGCGGCCTCGAGGTGCGCGACCTGCGGGTGCTCACCCTGGGTGGGACCGTCATCGTCGACGACGTCAACTTCGACGTGCGTCCCGGCGAGGTGCTCGCCATCGCCGGTGTGCAGGGCAACGGGCAGACCGAACTGGTCGAGGCCATCGTCGGGCTCGCCGCCCGGGTGGAGGGCTCCATCAGCCTCGACGGCACCGAGCTCATCGGCAAGACCGTGCGCGGCATCCTCGACGAGGGCGTCGGCTTCGTCCCCGAGGACCGCACCGAGGACGGCCTCGTGGGCGGGTTCTCGGTCGCCGAGAACCTCATCCTCGACCGGTCGTCCGACCCCGCCTTCGTGCGGCTCGGCACGATCAACCGCTCCGCCCTCGACGCCTTCGCCCGCGATCGCATCGAGGAGTACGACATCCGCACGCGCGGGCCGGAGACCCCGGCCGGCACGCTCTCCGGCGGCAACCAGCAGAAGGTCGTCATCGCCCGCGAGCTCAGCCGCGAGCTGCGGCTGCTCGTGGCCGCACAGCCGACCCGTGGCGTCGACGTCGGATCGATCGAGTTCATCCACAAGCGGATCATCGAGACACGGGATGCCGGCGTGCCGGTGATCGTCGTGTCCACCGAGCTCGACGAGGTCACCGCCCTCGCCGATCGCATCGCGGTCATGTATCGCGGCACGATCGTCGGCGTCGTCCCCGGCGACACGCCGCGTGACATCCTCGGCCTGATGATGGCCGGAGCCAGCGACCCGGAGGTGGCAGCATGACCGGCACGACGCCCGGTGCCGAGGATGTGACCAAGGGGCTGCCTCCCGAGCAGCTCCCGCCCGTCAAGAGCCCGCTCACCGGCGAGCCCGACCCGGCGCCGCCCCGCACCAACGTCTTCATCAAGGACCTGCTGCGCGGCAGCGCCGTCACCACGATCCTCGCGATCGTGCTGGCGATGATCGTCGGCGGCATCCTCATCGCCCTCACCGATGACGACGTGCAGGAGTCGGCGGTCTACTTCTTCGCCCGTCCCGGCGACACGTTCGTCGCGATCTGGCAGTCGGTGTACGGCGGGTACGAGGCGCTGTTCCGCGGCGCGGTGTTCAACCCGCGCGGGGCGGACTTCGCCGCGCAGATCCGCCCGCTGACCAACTCCCTCGGCTTCGCCGCACCGCTGATCGCCGCCGGTCTCGGTGTCGCGCTGGCGTTCCGCGTGGGCCTGTTCAACATCGGCGCCCGCGGTCAGATGCTGGTCGGCGCGATCTTCGCGGCCTTCTTCGCCTTCAACCTCGACATGCCCATCTGGGCGCACCTGCCCCTGACGCTGCTGGCCGGCATCCTCGGCGGAGCGATCTGGGGCGGCATCGTGGGCCTGCTCAAGGCCCGCACCGGCGCCCACGAGGTGATCCTCACGATCATGCTCAACTACGTGGCGTACTACCTGCTGCTGTGGATGATCCGCACACCCGGACTGCTGCAGAAGCCGGGGACCAACCAGCCGATCACCTCGGCCACCCCCGAGTCGGCGCAGTTCCCCGACCTGTTCGGGCCGGCCTTCCCGCTGCTGGACTGGGGCTTCATCGTCGTCATCATCGCGACGCTCATCGTCTGGTGGGTGGTGGAGTACTCCAGCCTCGGTGTGCGCATGCGCGCCGTGGGTGAGAACCCGTTCGCCGCGCGCGCCGCCGGCATCAGCGTGCAGCGCATCTACATCTACGCGATGCTCTTCGCCGGTGGCCTGGCGGGCCTGGCCGCGATGAACCAGATCCAGGGGTCGGTGACCACCGGCTTCACCGGCACCATCGACGCCGGCATCGGCTTCGACGCGATCACCGTCGCCCTGCTCGGCCGCAGCCGCGCGTGGGGCACCTTCGCCGCCGGCATCCTGTTCGGGGCGCTCAAGGCCGGGTCGTTCTCGATGCAGGCCCAGGGTATCCCGGTCGACATCGTGCTGGTCGTGCAGGCGCTCATCGTGCTGCTGATCGCGGCGCCGCCACTGCTGCGCACGATCTTCTTCCTGCCCAAGACCGACGCGGAGAAGGCTGCCAAGGCGCGAGCCAAGGCCGCGAAGAAGGCGGTGACGGCATGACCGCTCAGGCTCCCGCCGCATCCGGCATGACGCTCACCACCGTCAAGCAGCGTCACCTGAAGCTGCCCATCGTGCTGGGGATCGTCACCCTGCTGCTGGCGGTGCTGTTCCTGCTCGCCCCGCGCGACGGCGTCAGCACCTTCCGCCTCGGCGATGCCACCTCGGCGATCGTGCTGCCCGAGGTGGAATTGCCGACGGCGACCACCAGCTGGCTGCTGCTGGTCATGCTCGTGCTGCTCACGGCATGGTCGGCCTGGGATGCCTGGTCGTACCGCCGTCCGGCGCTGTGGCTGCCCATCGTCTTCGGCCTCCTGGCCGTGTTCGCGTTCCTGGTGTGGGCCGCCGCCGACGGGCTCGTGCCCGTCACCGGCCTGCTGTTCGGCGCCATCTCGCTGTCGGTGCCGCTGGTCTTCGGCGCCCTCGGCGGTGTCATCGGCGAACGCGTCGGCGTGGTCAACGTCGCCATCGAGGGCCAGCTGCTGCTGGGGGCGTTCTCCTCGGCGCTGCTGTCGTCGATCACCGGCAACCCCTTCATCGGCCTCATCGGCGCGATGATGGGCGGCGTTCTGGTGTCGTTCGTGCTGGCCGCCTTCGCGATCAAGTACCTCGTCGACCAGGTCATCGTCGGTGTCGTGCTCAACGTGCTCGTCACCGGCCTCACCGGCTTCCTCTACGGCGCGCTGCTGGTGCCCAACGAGGAGCAGCTCAACCGGCCGGTGCGCTTCACGCGCCTGGAGATCCCGCTGCTGAGCGACATCCCGATCATCGGCCCGGTGCTGTTCAACCAAACCTTCCTCGTGTACCTCATGTACATCACGGTGGCCGTCGTCGCGTGGGCGCTGTACCGCACCCGCTGGGGCCTGCGGCTGCGCGCCGTGGGCGAGCACCCGCAGGCGGCCGACACCGTCGGCATCAAGGTGAACGTGTCCCGCTTCTGGAACGTGTCGCTGGCCGGCGCCATCGCCGGTATGGGCGGGGCGTACTTCACGCTGGTGTCGGTGCCGCAGTTCACGAAGGAGATGACCGCGGGCCTCGGCTTCATCGCCCTGGCGGCGGTGATCTTCGGTCGCTGGGATCCGCTGCGCGCAGCCCTCGCGGCGCTGCTGTTCGGCTTTGCCACGAACCTGCAGAACCTGCTGACGGCCCTGCGTACGCCCATCCCCAGCGAGTTCATGCTGATGCTCCCGTACGTGGTGACCATCATCGCCGTCGCCGGATTCGCCGGGCAGATCCGCGGACCCGCAGCGGCCGGCAAGCCGTACATCAAGGGTTGACAATGACCGATATCGATTGGGACCATCTCCGCGCCGTCGCGACGGAGGCCATGCAGCGGGCGTACGCCCCGTACTCGCGCTACCGCGTCGGAGCCGCCGCACTCGTGACCGACGGCCGCATCGTCGCCGGCTGCAACGTCGAGAACGCCTCTTACGGCGTGGGCCTGTGCGCTGAATGCGCGCTCGTGGGCGACCTGCAGATGTCCGGCGGCGGGCAGCTCGTCGCCTTCGTCTGCGTCAACAACGACGGGCAGACCATCATGCCCTGCGGCCGCTGCCGACAGCTGCTGTACGAATTCGCCCTGCCGGGCATGCTGCTGGAGACCGTCTCCGGCATCCGCACGATCGACGAGGTGCTGCCCGACGCGTTCGGGCCCCGCGACCTCGAGGAGGCTTCCCGATGAGTTCCGAGCACGTCGAGCCGTTCGACGCCGTCGACGTCATCCGCGCCAAGCGCGATGGCGGCGCGGTGCCCGACGATGCCCTGCGGTGGATGGTGGACGCCTTCACCCGCGGCTACGTCGCCGACGCGCAGATGGCGTCGTTCGCGATGGCGGTGCTGCTCAACGGCATGCAGCGGCGTGAGATTCGCGTGCTCACCGACGCGATGATCGCCTCGGGGGAGCGGATGAGCTTCGCCTCGCTCGGCAAGCCCACCGTCGACAAGCACTCCACCGGTGGCGTCGGCGACAAGATCACCCTGCCGCTCGCACCGTTGGTGGCCTCTTTCGGCGTCGCCGTGCCGCAGCTGTCGGGACGCGGTCTCGGTCACACCGGCGGGACGCTGGACAAGCTCGAGTCGATCCCCGGCTGGCGCGCCGCCCTCACCAACGACGAGCTGTTCGCCCAGCTGCGCGACATCGGCGCCGTCATCTGCGCCGCCGGCTCGGGCCTGGCCCCGGCCGACAAGCGGCTCTACGCGCTGCGCGATGTCACCGGCACCGTCGAGGCCATCCCGCTCATCGCCTCGAGCATCATGTCCAAGAAGATCGCCGAAGGCACCGACGCGCTCGTGCTCGACGTGAAGTTCGGCGGCGGCGCGTTCATGCGCGATGTCGACAAGGCCCGCGAGCTCGCCCGCACCATGGTGGCGCTGGGCACCGACTCGGGGGTCGCGACCACGGCGCTGCTCACCGACATGAACACCCCGCTCGGCCTCGCGATCGGCAACGCCAACGAGGTGCGCGAATCCGTCGAGGTGCTCGCCGGCGGCGGCCCCGCCGACATCGTCGAGCTCACCGTCGCACTCGCCCGCGAGATGCTCACCCTCGCCGGTCAGCCCGACGCCGACGTCGAAGCGGCGCTGCGCGACGGCCGCGCGATGGACACGTGGCGTGCGATGATCCGCGCGCAGGACGGCGACCCGGATGCCGCGCTCCCCGAGCCCCGGGAGACGCACACCGTCACCGCCGGCTCCTCCGGCATCCTCACCCGTCTCGACGCTCTGCCGTTCGGCATCGCGGCGTGGCGGCTGGGCGCCGGCCGCGCCCGCGCGCAGGACCCCGTGCTGCACGCCGCGGGCATCGACCTGCACGTCAAGCCCGGCGACACGGTGACCGAGGGTCAGCCGTTGTTCACCTTGCTGGCCGATGATGACAAGCGGTTCGCCCGCGCCTTCGACGCCCTCGAGGGCGCATGGGAGATCGGCGACACGGCTCCGCCCGCCCGCCCGCTCGTGCTCGAGCGCATCACCGCCTGAACCGCACCGAACGAAGGAAGCCGCCATGGCCATCGATCAGAACGACGACGTCCGCGTGCAGGGAGTCTCGATCCGCGAGCTGCCGAAGGTCTCGCTGCACGATCACCTCGACGGCGCGGTGCGCCCGGCGACGATCATCGAGCTCGCCGACGCGATCTCGCTCGAGGTCCCCGAGACCGACGCCGGCGCCCTCGCCGACTGGTTCGAGGAGCGCAGCGACTCGGGCTCCCTCGTGGAGTACCTGAAGACGTTCGACCTGACCACGGCCGTCATGCAGACCCGCGAGGGCCTGACACGCGTGGCACGGGAATTCGTCGAGGACCTCGCCGCCGACGGCGTGGTCTACGGCGAGGTGCGCTGGGCACCCGAGCAGCACCTGCAGGGCGGACTGACCCTCGAAGAGGTCGTCGAAGCCGTGCAGGAGGGCATCGAAGAGGGTGAGGATGCCGTCGAGGCGGCGGGCCGCGACATCCGCGTGGGTCAGCTGATCACCGCGATGCGCCACACCGACCGCTCGCTGGAGATTGCGAAGCTCGCGGTCGATTTCCGCACGCGCGGCGCGGTCGGCTTCGACATCGCCGGCCCCGAGGACGGCTTCCCGCCGTCCAACCACCGTGCGGCATTCGACTACCTCGCGTCGCAGTTCTTCCCCGTCACGGTGCACGCCGGAGAGGCGGCCGGGCTCGACTCGATCCGCTCGGCGCTCATCGACGGGCGCGCGCTGCGCCTCGGTCACGGCGTGCGCATCGCGGAGGACCTCGAAGTCGTCTCCCGCGAGGGCGAAGAGGTGTTCGTGCAGCTGGGCGACCTCGCGCGCTGGGTGCGCGACCGCGAGATCCCGCTCGAGCTGTCGCCCTCGTCGAACCTGCAGACCGGCGCGATCGAGCGGTGGGGCAAGGAACTCGAGGACCACCCGTTCGACCTGCTCTACCAGCTGGGCTTCTCGGTGACGGTGAACGTCGACAACCGCACGCAGAGCGGCACCTCGCTCACGCGCGAGCTGGCGCTGCTGGCGGAGACGTTCGAGTACGACCTCGGCGATCTGGAGGCGTTCCAGCTGAACGCCGCAGCCGCCGCGTTCCTCTCGGTCGAGGAGCGCGAGGAGCTCATCGAGCTCATCGCCGACGGCTTCGCCCGCTGACCGCGGGGGCTCACCTCACCGCCGCCGCCGCGCGTCGCCGGCGTCCGGGCCGGTTTGGGGCGCGTATCGGGTGACGGCCGGCGTCCGGGCCGGTTTGGGGCGCGTATCGGGTGACGGGCCGGCGTCCGGGCCGGTTCGGGGCGCGTATCGGGTGACGGGCCGGCGTCCGGGCCGGTTTGGGGCGCGTATCGGGTGACGGGCCGGCGCTTGAGCCGGTGCGGGGATGCCGGAGGCCGCGTCAGCGGCGCGCGACGCCGGGGTGCGTGTCGAGGTATGCCTCGAAGGCCTCGGCACTGGTGAGGGCGGGCGTGTAGCCGAACTCGCGCTTGAGCGCATCGTTGGCGAGCACCGGCCGGTAGCGGAGGAAGCCCACCTGCTCGGGTCCGTGCACCGTGAGCCGCAGCGCCCGCCCCACCCGCAGCGCCGCCGCGAGTGCGCCGGGCGGCACCGAGACGACGGGCTTGCGCAGCCGCGCGGCGATCTCATGAACGGTCAGCCGGCCGTCACCGGCGACGTTGTAGACCCCGGGCGGACCGTCGGTGGCGCCGCGGGCCATGGCTGCGGCCACGTCGTCGACCCACACGAACACGAACGGCGAGTCCGAGCCGCGCACGGCGAGAACGCCGCGGCCGTCCCACAGGGCGGTGATCTGGTTCGCCACCGTGGGGCCGAGGATCGTCCCGATGCGGAACACCACCTGCTCCAGCTCCGGGTGGGCCATGCGGTACCCGGCCAGCAGCTGCTCGACGAGTCGCTTGTGCTTGGCGTAGGGGAACTCCTCGTTGCCGCGCACCGGGTGCTCCTCGCGGAGCCACTCCGGGTTGTCGGGGTGGTAGCCGTAGGCCGCGCCCGACGACGACACGACGACGCGTCGCACCCCCGCCTCGAGGCACGCCTCGAGCACATGGCGGGTGCCGTCGACGTCGACGCGGTACTCCAGGTCGTGATCGCGCCCGGGGCTCACGATGGCGGCCAGGTGCACCACCACGTCGATGCCGTGGCGCAGGAGCATCGGCGCGATGCCGTCGGGGCTCGTCACGTCGAGGGTCTCGTACACGACGCCCGGCACCGGGGCGGCCGGGGTGCGCACGTCGCCGGCGACGACGAGGTCCACCCCGGCGGCCGCGCGGAGCGCTGCGGTCACGTGGGTGCCGAGGAATCCGCCGCCGCCGGTCACCAGTACCCGCCCGCCCGCCGCCGCTCCCGTCACGACGCGCTCCTTTCGTCGCCGGTCACGCCGTGGTCGCGACGCGCGTCGCCGACCGTGGCGTGGCGTGACGCATCGCCCGTGGCCGACCCGGTGCGCCGGCGGGTGTGACGCGCCCACAGGGCCGCCACGACGAGGCCGGCGATGATGTCCCAGATGCCCCACCAGCCGGCGACGATGGCCATGCCGCCGAGCCCGCCGAAGAAGGTGAACACGAGTCCCAGCCCGAGACCGGCGTTGCGGATGCCGACTTCGAACGTCATCGCCTTGCGCTCACGGGTGCCCAGGCCCCCCGCGACGGCGGTGCCGTACCCGATCGCGAGCGCGACGGCGTCGTGGATCGTGACGACCACGATGATGATCCCGAGGAAGGCGACGAAGTACGCCCAGTTGCCCGCGAGCGCTGCCACGATGAATCCGACCAGCGCGAGGAGCGAGAACCACTTCACGAACGGTTGCACCCGGCGGGCGACGCGGGGGAGCTTCTCGCGTACCGCGAGGCCGATGAGGAAGGGCACGCCGATGATGAGGAGGATCTCCAGCAGCATCTGCCAGCCGTTCAGCGACACCGCCGAGAGCAGCTCGCGGGTGTCGGCCCGCAGCGATCCCCAGAAGGCGATGCTGAAGGGCAGCACGACGATGTAGAGGAGGTTGCCCACCGCCGTCATCGACACCGACAGCGCGACGTTGCCGCCCGAGCGATGCGTGAGCACCTGCGAGATGTTCCCGGGCGGGCAGCAGGCCACGAGGATCATGCCCAGTGCCATCGACGGGCTCACCGGCAGCACGAGCGTGAGGCCGAGCGTGACCGCGGGCAGCACCAGCAGCTGCGCGAGGATGGCGATGGCGAACGGCTTCGGCTTGCGGGCGACGATCCTGAAGTCGTCCAGCGAGGTGTCCAGGGCGATGCCCAGCATGATGAGTGCCAGCACCACGTTGAGGATCATGAGCGTGCCGGGGGTGAAGTTGAGGATCACCTCGTCGGGGTTCATGCCGACACCCGCTTCGCGACGCGCTCCACGCCACCGCGCCGCGGCGGCGCGCTCGCGCGGAGCGCCTCGGTCGCGTCGCGGACGGCGCGGCGGTAGGCGTCCTTGTTCACGTAGTACGACATGCGCTCGAGCCCCAGGTACCGGTAGCCGCCGGTGAGATCGGGCCAGGGGGCGGCATCCACCCGCGCCCGGAACTCCCGCTGCCGCTCGGCGGGCGCGGCGAGGTACGCCGCGATCAGCTCCGCCTGCTCGTACCGGCCCTGCCAGCCGATGCCGGAGGCCTCGATCATGCCCATGACGAAGAGCCCGCGAAACGCCGGCGGGAAGACGTTGAGGTACAGCTGCGGTGACCAGCCGCGCCAATTGAGCTCGGCGCGATCGACGAACGGGTAGTCCAGCGTGTAGCCGGTCGCCAGCAGCACGGTGTCGTAATCGCCCGACGTGCCGTCGCGGAAGTGCACCGTGGTGCCGTCGAAGCGCGCGATGTCGGGGCGGATGCGCAGGTCGCCCTGCCCGAGGTGGTTCAGCAGCAGGGTGTTGACGACGGGGTGCGATTCGTAGATGCGGTAGTCCGGCCGGGGGAAGCCGAACCGCGCCGGGTCGCCGGTGAAGGCCCGCAGCACCCGGGTGTCGATGAACTGCTTGATGCGCGCCGGCAGCGGCCGGCCCTGGTTGAGGGTGTCCGACGGCCTGCCGAAGAGGTACCGGGGCACGAAGTAGTAGCCGCGGCGCACGCTCATGTCGACGGATGCCGCGTGGTGCACGGCATCCACCGCGATGTCGCAGCCCGAATTGCCTGCGCCGATGATGAGCACCCTCCGGCCGGCGAGCGAACTCGCGCGCTTGTAGGTGCTGGTGTGCCGCAGGTCGCCGGTGTAGGTGCCCGGGAACTCCGGCATGTGGGGCTCGGCGAGGGTGCCGTTGGCGAGGATCACACCCGCGTACGTCTCGGTGCGCGCTCCCTCAGGCCCGGTCGCCGTCACCTGCCACGACCCGTCGTCCTGGCGGGAGACGTCGGTGACCCGGGTGTCGAAGCGGAACCGCTCGGTCAGACCGAACCGCTCGGCGTAGTCGCGGAAGTACTGCAGGAGGGTGCGGTGTCCCGGGTAGTCGACGGAGGTCGCCATCGGGAACTCCGCGAACTGGGTGGTCGTGCGGGAGGAGATGAGATGCGCGGACTCGTACATCGTGGAGCGGGGGTTGTCGATGTCCCAGAGCCCGCCGACGCCGCCGGCGGCCTCGTAGCCGTCCCATTCCAGTCCTGCCCGTGACAGGGCTCGTGCGATGGCCAGGCCCGATGGGCCGGCGCCGATGACGGCATAGTGCGCGTGCATGTTCTCCCCAGACTTCGTCGTCCAGGGTCGATGTTAGCGCCTGTTAACCGAGACCCTGCGCGACGAAGGCGCCCAGCTCATCGGCGATGCGCGCCGCCATCTCGTCGTCGGTGATGGTCGGTGTGCCATCGCCGGCCTGCGGACCGTACGCGCCGAACGACGCGTGCGAGGCGCCGTCGATCTCCACCATGTCGGCGTCGGCGGGCAGCAGATGCCGCGCGTCGGCGATCTTCTCCGGGGTCGAGAGGCCGTCCTCGCTGCCGGCGAGACTCACGACCGCAAGGTCGCTGGCGGCCAGATCGGTGGCGCAGTACGAGGCGAACAGAGCCAGCGCATCGGCATCCGCCGCCAGCTGGCAGGCGCGCACGCCGCCCAGGGAGTGCCCGCCGACAATCCACGTCGACACGTCCGGAGCGAGGGACGTGAACGCATCGAGGCCGCGCAGGTCGAAGAAGGCGAGGTTCAGCCAGGGTTTGGTGATGACCACCGTCACACCGTCCTCGGCGACGACGTCGGCGAGGGTCGCGGCGTAAGCCCACGGGTCTACCTTCGCGCCCGGGATGAACACCAGGCCGGTGTCGGACGGGCCATCGGCGGGCGAGAGCACGATGCCGGCGGCGTCGTCGGTGATCGAGATGCGCTCATCTGCGCGCACCGCCGCGAGGGGTTCGGGCTCGGCGGCCATGACGCCGACCTGGGTCCACACGACGACGCCCACGACCGCGGCCACGACGAGCGCGCCGAGGCAGAGGAGCACCCAGCGCAGGATGCGTCGGCCTCGGCGCGGGCGGGTCGGCGCCGCGTGAGGGCCCGGAGTCGCCTCCGTGCCCTCACGCGGCACGTCCTCGCCGGCGCTCAGGACAGCGCGCCCTGGCGTGCCTGCACGGCGGAGAGCACGGCAGAGAACAGCGGGTGGTCGGGCTCGAGGCCGGTGACGGATGCCGTGAACGTCGCGGCATCCTGCTCGCGCAGCAGCCGCTGCATGTCGACCGACTGCGGGTCTTCCGGGTCGTCGAATTCGAGCGCGGCGGCCATGGCGGCCACGAGCCCGGCCACCGGCAGACCGCGTTCGGCGGCTTCGGCCGCGGGGCCCACGAACCGCTCGTGCCGCGAGAGCTTGCGCAGCGGCTGACGGCCCACCCGCCACACCGTGTCGGGGAGGGCGGGGTTGGCGAACCGGCGCAGGATCGTGGCGCGGTACTCGGCCATCTCCTGCGGGTCGAGCCCGTGCTTGGCGACCAGCAGCGCCGAGGTCTCCTCGAGCGCGGCGGCGACGGCGGTGGCGATGGCGGGGTCCGACAGCGCGGCGGCGATCGTGTCGACGCCGGCGCGGGCGCCGAAGTACGCCGTCGCGGCGTGGCCGGTGTTCACCGTGAACAGCTTGCGCTCGATGTAGGGGGCGAGGTCGCCGACGAAGTGCGCCCCGGGGATCGAGGGCAGCTCGCCGCCGAAGGGTGCGCTCTCGATGGCCCACTCGTAGAACGGCTCCACCGTGACGTCCACGCCCTCGCCGGGTGCCTGGGCGGGCACGATGCGGTCGACGGCGGTGTTGGCGAAGATCGCCCGGCCGGCGATGGCATCCCAGCCGTCCTCCGCCTGCGCCCGGATCTCGTCGCGGAGCACGTCGGTGGCATTGATCGCGTTCTCGCACGCCATGATCTGCAGCGGCGGGAGCGCGGGGTCGCGCATCGCGAGGCCCGCCACGATGTGCGGGGCGACGAAGCGCAGCACGGTGGGGCCGACCGCGGTGGTGACGACGTCGGCCGTGGCGACCTCGTCGATGACCTGCTGCGGGTCGGTCTGGCTGTTGATCGCGCGGAAGCCGGTCACGACCTTGTCGGTGCCGCCGTCGCCGACCTCGTGCACGGTGTACGAGTCGGCGTCGTTGATCGCGTCGACCAGCGCCTCCTGCACGTCGGAGAAGACGAGGTCGTAGCCGCCCTCGTGCAGCAGGAGGCCGACGAACCCGCGCCCGATGTTGCCGGCTCCGAAGTGGACGGCCTTCATGATGCGTTGACGGTCGACAGGAGGGCGTACAGCTCTTCGGGCGTCTGGGCCTGCTTGAGCTTTGCCACCTCGTCGTCGTCGGAGAAGAGCAGGGCGATCTGGGACAGGATCTCGAGGTGCTCGTCGCCCTTGCCGGCGATGCCCACGACGAAGGTCACCGGGTTGCCGTCCCAGTCCACGCCGCCGTCGTAGCGCACGAACGACAGGGCGGAGTCGAGGATCGTGTCCTTGGTCTCGTTGGTGCCGTGGGGGATGGCCAGCTCATTGCCCATGTAGGTCGAGACCGTCTCTTCGCGCTGCTGCATCGCGTCGTAGTACGCGCCCGTGACGGCGCCGGCGGCCTGCAGGATGTCGGCGGCCTCCTTCATCGCGTCTTCGCGGCTCACCGATCCCTGATGGATGCGGACCTGTCCCACGCTCAGCACGTCACGTGCCATGTCTTGCCCCTTTCCTCGGACGGATGCCGCGGCATCCGCCCTTCCACTGTCGCAGGTCGTGCGCCACCCGACGAGGGCTTGCGCACTGCCCGGCGACCGCGATAGCGGCCGCACGGGCGAAAGGCCGCGAGGCCGGGGGCATCACGCCGCCCGGCCCCGCAGCGGTCTGTCACGCCCCGTCGTGCTGGGCGCGGACGAGGTCCACGACCTCCTCGTACTTCGGGGAGTTCATGAAGTTGTCCACCGAGACGTGCACCGCGTTCGGCGTCTTCTGGCGGGCCCGGTCGGTGAGCTGGTTCTGCGTGATGACGAGGTCCGCGGAGGAGTCGAGGTTCGCGATCGCCTTGTTGACGACCGTGACGTCCTCGATGCCCGCCTTCTTGATCTTGTTGCGCAGGACGCTCGCGCCCATCGCCGACGACCCCATGCCGGCGTCGCACGCGAACACGATGTTCTTGATCTCGCGTTCGGTCATCACCGCCGGCTCGACGCCGCCGCCGGCCTCGGTCGCCGCCCCGCCGCGCAGGTTGCTCAGCGCATCGGAGGACTTGCCCTTGGCGGCCTCGGTCTGGGTGATGGCCTCACCGAAGGCGTCGTCGGTCGCCGCCATCGCCGCCAGATCACGCTTGCGGGAAGCCCGCAGGATCAGCGCCGCGATGACGAACGTCACCGCCGCCGAGAGGATCACCGACAGGATCACGGCCACATACGCCCCCGATGCCGTCTGCGCGAGGACCGCGATGATGCTGCCCGGTGCCGCAGGGGCGCGCAGCGCCCCGCCCAGGAGCATGTTGGTGGTGACGCCGGTCATGCCACCGCCGATGAGGGCGAGGATGAGGATCGGCTTCATGAGGGCGTACGGGAAGTACACCTCGTGGATGCCGCCGACGAACTGGATGAGCGCGGCGCCGGGGGCCGAGGCGCGCGCGGCGCCGAGACCGAAGAACGCGAACGCGAGGAGCAGACCGAGCCCCGGACCGGGGTTGGCCTCGAGCAGGAACAGGATCGACGAGCCGTCCTCCGCCGCCTGCTGGACGCCGAGCGGAGTGAGCACGCCGTGGTTGATGGCGTTGTTGAGGAACAGCACCTTCGCCGGCTCGATGAGGATGCTCGTCAGCGGCAGCAGGTTCAGCTCGACGAGCCAGTTGACCGCGTTGCTGAGGATCTCCATGAGGCCGTTGACGAGCCACGCGATCGGGTAGAACCCGACGATGGCCATGACGAAGCCCCAGATGCCGGCGGAGAACATGTTGACGAGCATCTCGAAGCCCGCCTTGATCTTGCCCTCCCACAGGCTGTCGAGCCACTTCATCGTGTACGCCGCCAGCGGGGCCATGATCATGGCGCCGATGAACATGTGCACCTGGCCGAGCTGGTCGGCGCCCTCGGGCAGCGACGCGTTGAAGTTCGCGATGAGCAGGTCGGAGCCGGCGATCGCACCCATCGTCGCGATGGAGGCGACGACGCCGCCGCGCACGCCGTAGACGATCGTGCCGCCGGTGTAGGCGATGATGAGCGGCAGCAGGTAGTGGATGAAGGGGCCGACGATCGTGGACAGGTCCGCGTTCGGCGTGAAGCCCGCCTCGATGAAGAAGGCGGTGAAGATACCCCACGCGATGAGCGCGGGGATGTTCGGCATGATCATGCCGGAGAGGAAGGTGCCGAAGCGCTGGACCCCGACCCTCACCGTGTTGCCGCCCGCTGCGGGCGTGGACGTCGTTGTCATGACTGTGTCTCCTTCTCTCGGGTTGCGGACTGTTGAGCCGCGAGGCGTGCTCCGGCCGCGTCCTCCGCGGTCAGGGCGGCGTCGGCGATGCGTTTCGCATCGTCGAGGGTGTAGCTGAGCAGGCTCGCGCGGACGTCCGCCAGCGCGGTGGGGGCCATCGAGAGCGTCTTGGCTCCCAGCCCCACCAGCACGACGGCCAGCAGCGGATCGGCCGCCGCCTCGCCGCAGATGCCCACCGGCTTGTCGTTGGCGGCGCCGGCCTCGCCGACCTCGCGGATCAGGCGGAGCACTGCGGGGTGCCACGGGTCCTGGAACGCGGCGACCGAGCCGAGCAGGCGGTCGGCCGCGAGGGTGTACTGGGTGAGGTCGTTGGTGCCGATCGAGGCGAAGTCGGCGATCTGGAGCACCTTGTCGGCCAGCAGCGCCGACGAGGGCACCTCCACCATGACCCCGGCCGTCTTCACGCCGTAGTCGCGGGCGATCTCGGTGAAGTACCGCGTCTCCTCGACGGTGGACACCATGGGGGCCATGACCCAGAGGTCAGCCTCCGTCGCGGCATCCGCCTGCGCCAGCGCCGTCAGCTGCTCGCGCAGGATGTCCTCGCTCGCGCGGAGGGCGCGCAGGCCCCGCAGGCCCAGCGCCGGGTTCTCCTCGTGCGCGTCGTTGAGGAATGCCAGCGGCTTGTCGGCGCCGGCGTCGAGCACGCGCACGACGACCTTCTTGCCGGGGAAGGCGGCCAGCAACCTGGTGTACGTCTCGCGCTGCTGCTCCACGGTGGGGGCGGAGCTGGAGGAGAGGAAGAGGAACTCGGTGCGGAACAGCCCCACGCCCTCGGCGCCCAGCGCGACGGCTTCCTCGGCGCCCTCGGGCTTGCCGAGGTTGGCCAGCAGCGGCACCGGGGTGCCGTCGGCCAGGGCGCCGGGGGTGATGGGGGCGGATGCCGCAGACGCGCGGGCGTCGGCACGGTTCTGCGCCCGGGCGAGGTCCTCCCCGCTCGGCGCGGTGGTGACGACCCCCGCCGCGGCATCCACGATCACCATCTCGCCGTCGGCGAGGTCCTTCGCACCCACCGCCCCGACGACTGCGACGATCGACTTCTCGCGGGCCAGGATCGCGGTGTGGGAGGTGGGGCCGCCCTCGGTGGTGACCAGCGCCAGCACCTTGTCCAGGTCGAGCAGGGCGGTGTCGGCGGGAGCGAGGTCCTTCGCGACGAGCACGAACGGGTGCCCGGGGTCGGGGACGCCGGGGGCTGCCACACCGCGCAGGTGCGCGATGACCCGCTGGGCCACGTCGTCCAGGTCCGCGGCACGCTCGCCCAGGTAGCCGCCCATGGCGGTCAGCTGCTCGCGGAACGTCGCGAATGCGTCGAACACGGCGAACTCCGCGGTCTTGCCCTGCGCGATGCGCGAATCGACCTCGGTCAGCAGCGACGGGTCCTCGGCCATCATGGCCTGCGCCTCGAGCACGTCCCGGGCGGCGCCGCCGGCCTTCGCGCCACGCTGCTCGAGCTCGCGGGCGACAGCGGTCACCGCCGTGCGCGCACGCTCGCGCTCCGCCTCGGGCTCCTGCTCGCTCGCCGTGTCGGCGGGGGCGGGCAGGGGCTCGGCCATGCGCGCGACCGGTCCCTGTGCGACGCCCAGTCCGATACCCACTCCGCGCAGTTCACTCATGATGTCTCCTTCGTCGGTCATTCGGAGTCGAAATCGGTCGCCAGCAGCTCGGCGAGGGCGTCGAGAGCGGCCTCGGCGCCCTCCCCGTCCGCGGTGAGCGTGACGTAGTCGCCGCGCTCCACCCCCAGTGCGATGACGCCGAGGATGCTCGCGGCGTTGGTGGGGGTGCCGGCATCCTTGGAGATGGTGATCGGGATGCCGGCGTCCTTCGCCGCCTGCGCGAAGAGCTTCGCGGGGCGCGCGTGCAAGCCGTGCGACGAGCCGACGCGGACCGTGCGGGTGAGCGGGGTCATGACGGTTCCCTTTCCTTCAAGGCCTCTTGCACGAACGCGAGGGTACGGGTGCCGTCGCGGTCGCTGAAGATGTCTGCGGGGAGGAGCACCACCGCGGTGCCGCGCTGGTCGGCCTCGTGCTGGATCCGGTCGAGAGCGTGCGTGAGGTGAGGGCCCACCAGCACGACGTCGGCCGCATCCAGATCGATCGGCAGCGATTGCTCGGTGCCGGCGAAGGCTGCATACGGCAGGCCGTGATCACGCGCCGCGTGACGTACGCGTTGCGCGACGAACGTACTGGACGCGCCCGCTCCGCACACGACGAGGATCCTCATCGACCTTCCTCCCTGCTTCCTCCATTGTTGTGACAGGACTGGGAGCGGACAACCAGGGTTGCTTCCGCAGGGGCGGAAGACGGCGACACGCGTGGTTGACTGGGTCTCAGGCTTCAGGCGTATTCGGGGGATCACGTGACACGAGCAAGGCAGGATCGTCTGCTCATGCTGCTCACCCGCGACGGCCAATGGCGCACGGCGGCGACCATCGCCGACGCGCTGGGGGTCACCCCGCGCAGCGTCCGCAGCTACGTCACCGCCATCAACGCCCGCGTGCCGGGCGGGACGGCGGTGGAGTCCGGCCCGCAGGGCTACCGGGCGGGCGCGGATGCCGCGGCGGCGCTGCGCGCCGGCACCGAGACGAGCACGCCGCGCGACCGGCTGCACTCGCTCGTGCGGATGCTGCTGGACGAGGACGACGGCATCGACGTGTTCGACACCGCCGACCGGCTGCACGTGAGTCCCGCGACCATCGACGCCGACCTCGCGCGCGTGCGGGGTCTCCTCGGCGGCACCGAACTCACGCTGGAGCGCTCCGCCTCGCGGGCCCGGCTGCGCGGCACCGAGGCCGCCCAGCGCCGGCTGCTCAGCAGGCTCGCGCACGACGAGATGGAGGCAGGCTCCTTCGACCTCGAGGCGCTGCGGCGCACCCTCGGGAGCCGGTCGATCGGTGCGCAGGCGTTCGGGCCGTTCAAGTCCGAGCTCGTCGCGGGACTCGGGGACCTCGGCTACTTCGTCAACGAACTCGGCATCGCCGATGTCGTCATGCACATCGCCATCGCCGCCGACCGGGTCGCGCGCGACCGGGCGCTGGACGGCGGCGGGCCCGAGGGCGACGCGGCGCGGGCGGAGATCAGCGCGCTGATCGACCGGCTGAGCGTCGCGCACCTGGGGATGAGTCTCGGCGCGGGCGACCTCGCGCACCTCGCGACGCTCATCCTCACCCGCATCGTCGCGCCCGGCGAAGGCCCCGCCGACCGGGCGCGCGAGAGACTGGACCCCGAGGTGGAGAAGGTCGTGCGCGAGGTCGTGCAGGCCGCGGCATCCGAGTTCCTCGTCGACATCGCCCACGAGGACTTCGTGCTGCGCCTGGCCCTGCACGTGCAGAACCTGCGCCACCGCGCCCGGGAGCAGGCGTGGTCGCGCAATCCGCTCACCCGGTCGCTCAAATCGACCTACCCGATGATCTTCGAGGTCGCCGTCTTCATCGCCAGCGGCCTGGCGGACCGCCTGGACATCCCGCTCATGGACGACGAGATCGCCTACATCGCCATGCACGTCGGCGGGCGCCTGGAGCGCAGCCGCCGCGCCGATCAGCTCCTGACCGCGACGATCGTGTGCCCCGGCTACTACGAGCTGCACGAGCTGCTGCGCTCGAGCGTGGACCGCTCCCTCGGGCAGGCGGTGGAGGTGGTCGGTGTGGAGACGCGGGCGGATCCGGATTGGGCCGGCATCCAGACCGACCTCGTGCTCACCACGATCGACCCGCCGGCGCCGGGGGAGCGGATCGTGCGCATCCAGCCGTTCCTCACCGATGCCGACGTCGAGCGCGTACAGGCCGCGGCGGGGCGCGTGCGGCGCGGGCGGCGCCTGGCGCGGCTGCGGGCGGAGCTCGAGCGCTATTTCTCCGCCGGTGCGTTCATCCGCGGTCTCGACGGCGATGCCGACGAGGAGGCCGTCATCCGGCGTCTGGGGAGCCTGCTCGTGGCCGACGGCGTGATCGACGACGACTACGTGCAGCGCACGATCGAGCGGGAGCGGCTGTCGTCGACGGCGTTCACCGATTCGCTGGCGGTGCCGCACGCGCTGGGGATGACCGCGACCCGCACCGCGATCGCGATCGGCATCGCCGAGCCGTCGATCCCGTGGGGCGATGGCCGCGTGCAGGTGGTGGCGTTCACCGCCTTCTCCGAGAGCGACCGCGCGGCGTTCCAGACGGTGTTCGAGCAGTTCGTCGAGGTGTTCAGCGAGCGCGAGAGCGTGCAGCGGATCGTGCGCCGCGGCACCGACTTCGCCTCGTTCCTGGACGAGCTGGTCGCCGTCATCGACGGCTGACCCGCTCGTCCGCCCCGGTTCGGGGCGCGTATCGGGCACCGGGGCCGTCTCGCCTGGGTCTGGGGCGGGTACTGGGTAGCGGGTCGCCGTCTCGCGCGGGTTTGGGGCGCGTATCGGGTATCGGGTCACGTCCGCGCGGGTTCGGGGCGCGTATCGGGTATCGCGTCGCCGTCCCCGCCGGTTGGGGCGCGTATCGGGTTCGGGATCGTGGCCGAGATCACCGAGGGGGCAGGATGCCGAAGGCAGCCAGACGCTCCCCGAGCACTGCGGCGGTGCGCACATGCGGCCAGCCCCATCGGGCGTAGCGGCGTTGCGTGGTGCCGCGGATCCAGTCCTCGCGCTGCTTCTCGGCGTCGAAGACATCCGCGCGGGAGCGGCCGTCCAGCATCCGGCCGTCCACGTACTTGATCGATCCATCGAATTCCCCGAACGCATCGGCGTCGTCGAGGCCGATGTCGACGAAGAAGCTGCCCCCGGAGGGCGAGGGGACGGCGACCTGCAGGCGTATCCGGCGGAATCCGAGCTCGACGAGCCGGATCCGGCTGATCGTCTCACCGGGCAAATGCGCGCGACCGTCGGCGAACTCCAGCACGCGTTCGGCTCGGCGCAGTCCGTGCGCGCTGGCACGCACGATCTGGAGCACAGCCGCGCGGAACTCTCGGGCGCCCGCGAGGTCGTACATCCCGTCGCGCGGCGCGAACAGGGTGTGCAGCGCGGCATCGGCTGAAGTCACAGCCTGCTCGAACGTCGCAGTGCGGGCCATGTCCGCCACCGAGCGGGGCATGCTCGTGCACAGCAGGCCGTCGACCTCGACGACGTCGGACCCGAGTTCGCCCCGATGCCGCACGACCCCATGCGCCGCGCCCGGTCTCCCGTCGGCTGCGATGACGTGCACGCGGTCGTCGCGCGCCCGATACAGGGGCTGCCGGTGCAGGGCCAGCGCCGTCTCGTAGGCGAACACGGGTCGCGTCGACGCGACTGCGGCGAGTGCGTGTGCCCGAGCGACGATGCGGCGCTCGGGGCGTGCATCGCGCCAGTCGCCGGTGTGGACGTACACCCCGCGCCGCAACCGCACGAGAGTGCCGCCGGCGGCGGATGCCGCGATCTGGCGACCCGACAGCCCGTGGCCGTGGAGCTGTTCGCGCGTCATCAGGCGGAGGTGTTCGGTCATCCTCCGAGCATCCGCGCTCAGCGGTCCACATGGTGGCGCGCTCCCGGCGGATGGGGAGGACACGCCGAAGAGCCGGGCTGTGGGGGAGCCGTGACGCCCGCCCAGCGGATCGCGAGCCTCTGGCGGGGTTCGGGGCGCGTATCGGGTGATGACCCGGGGTCTGGCGGGGTTCGGGGCGCGTATCGGGTGATGACCCGGTGTCTGGCGGGGTTCGGGGCGCGTACCGGGTAACCAACCCGTGTCTGGCGGGGTTCGGGGCGCGTACCGGGCGACGCGCCGGCATCCGGGCGACGCGCCGGCATCCGGGCGTCCGGAGGGGAGGGCTCAGCCGCGCGCCAGCCGCTCCTGGAGATTCAGCCGCACGGCGGGCCACTCGTGGGGGAGGATCGAGAACACCACGGTGTCGCGCAGGGTGCCGTCGGGACCGAGGCGGTGGTTGCGCAGGATGCCGTCCTGTTTCGCGCCCAGCCGCGCGATCGCCGCGCGCGACTGCCGGTTGTGCCAGTGGGTGCGAAACTCCACCGCGATCGCCTCGCACGTCTCGAACGCGTGGCCGAGCAGTAGCAGCTTCGCGGCGGTGTTCACCGCGGTGCGCTGCGCGGCGGGCCCGAGCCAGGTGTGGCCGATCTCGACGTGCCGGTTGGCCTGATCGATGCTGCAGAACGTCGTCTCGCCCACGGCGATTCCGCCGCGCACGACCGCCCACGGGTTCATCTCACCGGCGTCGCGCATCTCGAGCCGCCGGGCGATGTCTGCGGGCACGTCGGCCGGGGCCGGCACCGAGGTGTACCAGGCGTGCTCGAGCCCCACGGATGCCGCGGCGAGGTCGACCGCATGCTCCGCGGTCAGCGGCTCCAGTCGCACGTGGCTGCTCTCGAGGGTGATGGGGGCGGTCAGCTGCATCCCCTGAGCGTATTGCCCCGGCATCCGCCCGCGTGCCGCCCGCCGCCGCAGGGTGCTCAGCGCGTCTCGTGCGTCTCGTGCGTCTCGTGCGTCTCGTGCATCGCGGCATCGACGGCGGCCGCCGCCGCAGTGGGGTCGCTCGCACGGGCGGCCTCCCGCGCCGCCTGCACCGCGCGCCGACCGACCGGCAGCCACACCGCGGCCGCGACGACGATGAAAGTGAGGATGCCGGTGGCCACCAGGAGCACTTCGATCGGCACGACGTCGGCGAGCGGGCCGAGCACCGACATGCCCAGCGGCATCGCGACGGCCATGACGATCCCCACGAACCCGAACACGCGGCCTTGACGCTCCGGTTCCACTGTCTCCTGCAGGAGGGTGAACGACGGCGTCGAGAAGAACGGCACGGCGAGTCCGACGAGGAACATGAAGCCGAAGAAGAACCAGATGTTGGGAGAGAGCCCCATGCCGATCGCCAGCAGCCCGAACACGAACGCCGAGGACACGATGAGGCCGATACGGCTGCGCTTGGCGAAGAACGAGGCCACCACGATGCCGCCGAGCATCATGCCCACGCTGAAGGCGACCTCCAGCACCGCGAGGTTGACGACGTTCTGCTCCTCGCCGGCGTCGAACGAGCGCACCAGCATGAGCGGCGTGAGGTTGGAGGGGGCGACGGTGAGCAGGAAGATGATCGCGAACAGCACCAGCAGCCAGCGCAGGAACGCGTGGTGCGCGACGTAGCGCACGCCCTCGACGAGGTCGGCGAAGTACCCGGTCTGGGTGTCGGAGGCCCGGCGCACCGCGGTGACAGGGACGAACGCCAGCAGTGCGATGCCGATCGCGGCGGTGACGACATCGATGAAGAAGATCGGGATGAGCGAGGCGGCCGAGGCGCCCCACACCGACGCCGACCACGCGAACAGGGCGCCGGCGACGGCCGGGGCGAGCAGGGCCATGGCGGACTGGATCGACCCGTTGATGCCGTTGATGCGCATGAGGTTGCGCGTCGGCGTGATCTGCGGGATGAGCGCCGAGACGGCGGGCGTCTGGATGCCGGCGCCGGCGGAGCGGATCGCGAGGGTGAGGAAGATGAGCCACACCCCGTCGTAGCCGGTCATCATCATCACCGCGAGGGCGAGGGTCGTCAGCGCGATGGCGGCATCGGCCCCCATGATGAGGAACTTGCGGTTGTGCCGGTCGGCCCACACTCCGCCGAAGATCGACACGATCGCCTGCGGCAGGAACCCGAAGATCGCCGCGAGCGCCATGATGTCACCGCGCTGGTAGGTGATGGTGAGGTACCAGAACACCGAGTACTGCACGAGCATCGAGCCGAGCAGGCTCACGGTCTGCCCGCTCAGGAACAGGACGACGTTGCGCAGCCAGTGGGGGGCGTCCACCGGGGCGTCGACGGCCGGGCCCGCGTTCGGCGGCGCTGTGGGCGCACCGGATGCCGCGGCCTCCGAGACGGGTGTCCCGGCGGCCGCGGCATCGGGGTCGCGAGTCGGCTCTCCTGCCGCGTGGCTCGTGGTGTCCTCGTCCCGCATCCGCCCGCCCCTTTGTGGTCGTCGCGATATATCGCGAGTAGGGAGACTAGCACGGACTCCGGACGCTCACTCCGCCGCGACGAGCTCCCTCGCGCCGGCCTCGAGCGCCGCCAGGCGCGCGCGTGCGTCCGCGGCGGAATCGCCCCGGACGTCGAGGTAGGCCTTGAGCTTGGGCTCGGTGCCGCTCGGGCGCACCACGACGCGCGATCCGTCGACGAGCCACAGCCGCAGCACATCGCCCGGCGGCAGGTCGTCGACACCGTCGAGCAGGTCGTCGATGCGCTCCACCGCGACCGTGCCGACCGCCTGCGGGGGCTCTGCCCGCAGCCGCGCCATGATGCGGCCGATCACCGAGACATCCTCCACCCGCAGCGACACCTGCCCGCTCGCGAAGAACCCGAACTCCTCCTGGAACTCCCGCAGCAGGTCGGCGGCCGTCGCCCCGCGGCCGCGGGCCTCCGCCACCAGCCCCAGCATCGCGACGGCGGCCGAGATGCCGTCCTTGTCGCGCACCGTCTCGGGGTTCACGAGGTAGCCCAGTGCCTCCTCGAACCCGTAGACGATGCCGGGGGCGCGGGAGATCCACTTGAAGCCGGTGAGGGTCGCGTGCGAGCTCAGCCCGTACCGCTCGGCGACGACGGCCAGGCCCGGGGAGGAGACCAGCGAGCACGCGAGCGATGCCTCTCGGCCCGCGCCCGCCGCCGCTGCCAGCCGCGCCGCGCGCCAGCCCAGCAGCAAGCCGACCTCGTTGCCGGTGAGGGGGCGCCAGCCGCCCGCGACGTCGTCATCCGGAACGGCCACGGCGAGGCGATCGGCATCGGGGTCGTTGGCGATGACGAACTCCGCACCCACGTTGCGCGCCGTCTCGAACGCCAGGTCCATCGCCCCCGGCTCCTCCGGATTCGGGAAGGCGACGGTGGGGAACGTGCCGTCGGGCTCGGTCTGCGCCGTCACGAGCGCGGGGGCGGGGTAGCCGGCACGCTCGAGGATCTTCGACAGCGTCTCCCAGCCCACGCCGTGCATGGCGGTGTACGCCCACGTCATGTCCTCGATGCCCGCGGGCGCCGGGGACACCGCCGCCGTCGCCGTGATGTACGCCTCGACGACGTCTTCGGAGGCCGTCTCGTAGCCGTGCGAGCGGGGGACGGATGCCAGATCGCCGGCATCCGCCACGCGCTGGATGTGCGCGGCGATCTCGGCGTCGGCCGGCGGGACGATCTGCGCGCCGTCGTCGGCGCCGCCGAGGTAGACCTTGTAGCCGTTGTCGTCGGGCGGGTTGTGGCTCGCGGTGACCATGACACCGGCATCCGCGCCGAGATGACGCACGGCGAAGGCGAGCACGGGCGTCGGCAGCAGGCGCGGCAGCAGGATGGCACGCAGGCCGGCCCCGGCGAAGACCTCCGCGCTGTCGCGGGCGAAGACGTCGGAGTTGCGCCGGCCGTCGTAGCCGATGACGACGGTGGGCGGGCCGTCGGGTCCGGGCGTGGCGAGGAGGTACGAGGCCAGGCCCGCGGCGGCCTGCATGACCAGCACGCGGTTCATGCGGTTGCTGCCGGCGCCCAGGCGCCCGCGGAGCCCCGCGGTGCCGAACGCCAGGCGCGTGGTGAAGCGGTCTGCGAGCTCGGCCGAGGCGGACGCGTCACCGGCATCCGCTGCGGTGAGGAGCTGTTCGAGCTCGGCCCGGGTGACGGGGTCGGGATCCTGCGCGAGCCACGCGCGCGCGGCGGCGATCGGATCGATCACGGCGGCGGCTGCCCGGTCGCTCACAGCGACCCGATCACGCGGGCCAGCAGCGACGAGATGACCGGCTCGGCGGCCTGACCGGCCTCGAGCACCTCACCGTGGCTGAGCGGGGTGGCCTGGATGCCGGCGGCCATGTTGGTGATGAGGGAGAATCCGAGCACCTCCATGCCGGCCTGGCGCGCCGCGATCGCCTCGAGCGCGGTGGACATGCCCACGATGTGGCCGCCGATGGTCGCGGCCATCCGCACCTCGGCCGGGGTCTCGTACTGCGGGCCGCGGAACTGGCAGTACACGCCCTCGTCGAGGGTGGGGTCGATCTGCCGGGCGATGTCGCGCAGGCGCGCGGAGTACAGGTCGGTGAGGTCGATGAAGGTGGCGCCTTCCAGTGGCGAGGCGCCGGTGAGGTTGATGTGGTCGCTGATCAGCACCGGCTGACCGGGTTTCCAGGTGTCGCGGATGCCGCCAGCACCGTTGGTCAGCACCATGGTGCGGGCGCCGGTCGCGGCGGCGGTGCGCACACTGTGGACGACCCGGCGCACGCCGTGCCCCTCGTAGAAGTGGGTGCGCGCGCCGATGACGAGCACGTTCTTGCCGCCCGCGGTGCGGACGCTGCGCAGCGTCCCGACGTGACCCTCCAGCGCCGGCTTGCTGAAGCCGGTGACCTCCGTCGCGGGGAACACCGCGGTCGTCTCGCCGATGAGTTCGGCGGCCTTGCCCCAGCCGCTGCCGAGGGTGAGGGCGATGTCGTGGCGCTCGACACCCGTGATGCGGGCGATGTCGGCTGCGGCATCGGCGGCCACGCCGAACGGGTCGGTGGCGGGGTCGTCGAGGGGATGGGAGGTCGTGTGTGACATGCCCCCACTTTAGGAACTCGGATGCCGCGGGGCCAGCAGCGCGGCCTCGGCAGGTGATCGCGCCCTGCGAGAATGGAGGCATGTCGTTGAGTTTCGAGCGCACCCAGTCCGTCGCCGTCCTCGGGGGCGGCCCCGGCGGCTACGAGGCGGCGCTCGCCGCCGCGCAGCTGGGCGCTGCCGTGACCCTCGTCGAACGCGCGGGCGTGGGCGGGGCGGCGGTCATGACCGATGTCGTGCCGTCCAAGAGCCTCATCGCCACCGCCGACGCGGCGGTCGCCATCTCGCAGGCCGGCGACCTGGGTGTGCAGCTGTTCGCCCGGGGTGCCGACGGCAAGCCGCTCAAGCCCGAGATCGCCATCAACCTCGCCGCCGTCAACAAGCGGCTGCTCGCCCTCGCGCGCCAGCAGTCCGACGACATGCGGGCGACCCTCGTCGAAGCCGGCGTGCGCATCGTCGCCGGCCACGGGCGCCTCGACGGGCATCACGCCGTCGTCGTGTCGACAGGACCCGCCGGCACCGACTTCGACCGCATCGAGGCCGACACCCTCGTCGTGTCGGTCGGGGCGTCGCCGCGGGAGCTGCCCAGCGCCAAACCCGACGGCGAGCGCATCCTCACGTGGACGCAGCTGTACGACATGAAGTCCCTTCCCGAGCACCTCATCGTCGTGGGATCCGGCGTCACCGGCGCCGAGTTCGCCGGCGCCTACATGAACCTGGGCGCACGGGTGACCCTCGTCTCCAGCCGCGACCACGTGCTGCCGGGCGAGGACCCGGATGCCGCGGCAGTGCTGGAGCGCGTGTTCAAGCGCGGCGGGATGCAGGTGCTCTCCAAGGCCCGCGCCCAGAGCGTGGAGCGCTCCGGCGACGGGGTCGTCGTCACCCTCGCCGACGGGCGCACCGTGGAGGGGAGTCACTGCCTCATGGCTGTCGGCTCCGTCCCCAACACCGCGGGTGTGGGGCTCGAGGAGGCCGGTGTGCAGCTGACCGACTCGGGGCACATCCGCGTCAACCGCGTGGCCCGCACGTCGGTCCCCAACATCTACGCCGCCGGCGATTGCACGAGCTTCATGCCGCTGGCATCCGTCGCCTCCATGCAGGGGCGCATGGCCGTCTTCCACGCGCTCGGCGACGCCGTCATCCCGCTCGAGCGCCGCCGCATCACGGCGAACATCTTCACCGCGCCCGAGATCGCCACCGTCGGCTGGCAGCAGGCCGACATCGAGGCCGGGCGCATCAACGGCAGCGTGCACAAGCTGCCGCTGGCGGCCAATCCCCGGGCGAAGATGATGGGCGTGCGCGACGGGTTCGTGAAGATCATCGCGCGCCAGGGCAGCGGCGAGGTGCTCGGCGGCGTGATCGTCGCCCCGCGTGCGTCGGAGCTCATCTACCCCATCGCGATCGCCGCCGAGCGGCGCCTGACCGTCGACCAGCTCTCCCGCGTGTTCGCGGTGTACCCGTCGCTGTCGGGGTCGATCACCGACGCCGCCCGCGCGATGCACGTCGTCGACCGCACGGCCGACGCCGACGCGTAGCCGCGCGCGCTGCGGCGCGCTTCGGTCGTCGCGTTCGGCCCTGCCGCGCCGCGTGTGGGGGACGTTTGCGACGCCCGAACGCTGCGGGCGGGCGGATGCCGCGGCGCGGCGCGCTTCGGTCGTCGCGTTCCGTCCTACGCGGCGCGTGTAGGGGACGTTTGCGCCGTCCGAACACACCGGCGCGGGCGACGAGCGCCCGCCCGCGCGTCAGCTGATGGTGAGGAGCAGGTGCCCCGCGGCCACCGTCGTGCCCGGCTGTGCGTCGATGCCGCCGATCACGCCGTCCTTGTGGGCCTGGATGGGCTGTTCCATCTTCATGGCCTCGAGCACGACGACGAGGTCGCCCTTGACGACCTGCTGACCATCACTGACGGCGACCTTCACGATCGTCGCCTGCATGGGGCTGGTCACCGCGTCGCCGGAGGCGCCCGCCACGACGGTCGTGGAGTGCGTGCGCCGTGACGGCGGCACCGCGACGGGCCGGCCGACGCGCGCGGGCGAGGCCACGATGCGGTCGGGCAGGCTCACCTCGAGGCGCTTGCCGCCCACCTCGACCACGACGGTGTGCCGCTGCTCGCCGGCATCCGGCGCCTCGGCCTCGCCGTCCCACGGCGCGATGTCGTTGTCGAACTCGGTCTCGATCCAGCGGGTGAATACGCCGAATTCGCCGTCCACGGCCGTGAAGGCGGGGTCGCGCACGACGCGGCGGTGGAAGGGGAGCACGGTGGGCATGCCCGCGACTTCGAACTCGTCCAGGGCACGGCGGGCGCGTTCCAGCGCCTCCGCGCGGTCGCGTCCGGTGACGATGATCTTGCCCAGCAGCGAGTCGAACGCGCCCGAGACGACATCGCCGGCGGTCACGCCGGAGTCCAGGCGGATGCCGGGGCCGCCGAACGTCTTGAAGACGTGGATGCGGCCGGGCTGGGGGAGGAAGCCGCGGCCCGGGTCCTCGCCGTTGATGCGGAACTCGATCGAGTGGCCGGTGGGCTCGGGGTCGACGCCGTCGAGCAGGCCGCCCTCGGCCAGGCGGAACTGCTCGCGCACCAGGTCGATGCCGGTGACCTCTTCGGACACCGGGTGTTCGACCTGCAGGCGCGTGTTGACCTCGAGGAAGGAGATGGTGCCGTCGGCGCCGATGAGGAACTCGCACGTCCCCGCGCCGACGTAGCCGACCTCCTTGAGGATCGCCTTCGACGAGGTGTACAGCACCTCGTTCTGCTCCGGGGTGAGGAACGGTGCCGGCGCCTCCTCCACGAGCTTCTGGTGCCGGCGCTGCAGCGAGCAGTCGCGCGTGGAGACGACGACGACGGTGCCGGCGGCATCCGCGAGGCACTGCGTCTCGACGTGCCGGGGCCTGTCGAGGTACTTCTCCACGAAGCACTCGCCGCGACCGAAGGCGGTGATCGCCTCGCGGGTGGCCGATTCGAACTGCTCGGCGATCTCGTCGAACGTGCGGGCGACCTTGAGGCCGCGGCCGCCGCCGCCGTACGCGGCCTTGATGGCGATCGGAAGGCCGTGCACCTCGGCGAACGCGATGACCTCGTCGGCGTTGGAGACCGGGCCGGGGGTGCCTGGCGCGAGCGGCGCGCCCACCTTCTCGGCCACATGGCGGGCGGTCACCTTGTCGCCCAGCGCCTCGATGGCCTCCGGCGACGGGCCGATCCACACCAGTCCCGCGGCGATGACGGCGCGGGCGAACGCGGCGTTCTCGGCGAGGAAGCCGTAGCCGGGGTGCACCGCGTCGGCGCCGGTGCGCCGTGCGACGGAGAGGATCTTCTCGATCGACAGGTACGTGTCGGCGCTCGTGGCGCCGTCCAGGGCGTAGGCCTCGTCGGCGAGGCGGGCGTGGAGGGCGTCGCGATCCTGGTCGGCGTAGACGGCGACGGAGGCTTTGCCGCAGTCGCGCGCCGCGCGGATGATGCGTACGGCGATCTCGCCGCGGTTCGCGACGAGCACCTTGGCGATAGCAGGCATGGATGTCAGCCTACCCACGCTGCGGGGCCCTCCTTTGGATCCCCCGCACAAGAAAGTCCGCGAAAGGTTTGCCGATGTCTACGAGCGGTTCCACAGGGCGGGCCACGCGACGCCCAGCTCACGCGCCAGACGGCGCACCGTGGGAAGGGACATCCCCACGACCGTGGACGGGTCGCCGGCGACCGCATCGATGAACGGGCCGCCGAGACTGTCGATCGTGAACGCCCCCGCGACGTGCAGCGGTTCACCGGTGGCGACGTAGGCGGCGATCTCGTCGTCGTCGATGTCCGCGGCGAAGGTGACCGATGCCTCGGCGACGGCGTACGCCTCGCGCGGCGGCTCGTGCGGCGTCACGCGCACGACGCTGTGACCGGAGTGCAGGATGCCGGTGCAGCCCCGCATCGCCGTCCACCGGGCGATGGCGGCCTCGGGCGTATAGGGCTTGCCGAGGATCTCCCCGTCCAGCTCGAACATCGAGTCTCCGCCGATCACGAGGCCGTCGAATCCCTCGGCGGCGACGCGCTCCGCGACGTCGGCGGCCTTGCGGCGCGCGAGCAGCAGCACATGCTCCCCGGCATCCAGCACCCGCCCCTCCGATTCCTGCACCTCGGCGATCACGGCGTCCTCGTCGACGTCGGGGGCGAGGGTCTCCGGCTCGATGCCGGCCTGGCGCAGCAGCATCAGACGGGCGGGGGAGGTGGAGGCCAGGCACACGCGCATCGTCCCAGCGTAGAGGCGGTCACAGCCGGGTGTGCGAGCATCGAAGGATGGCTACACCCCTGGGGTCTGCGGACGCCCTCATCGATCTCGACGTCACTGATGTCGCCCACGGCGGCGTGTTCGTCGGCCGCCACGAAGGGCGCGTCGTGTTCGTGCCCGATGCCCTGCCGGGGGAGCGGGTGCGGGTGCGACTGACCGACGTCGGCAAGGCCTCGTTCTGGCGTGGCGAGGTGCTGGAGGTGCTGGATGCCTCCCCGCACCGCCGTCCGCACATCTGGCGGCAGGCCGACGTCGACGTCGACCCCGCCGAGCGTCCCGGCGGCGCCGACTTCGGCCACATCGAGCTCTCCCACCAGCGCACGCTCAAGGCCGAGGTCCTCTCCGACGCGCTGCAGCGTTTCGGCGGCCTCGAGATGCCGGTGACGGTCGCACCGGTCACCGCCGACGGCGTGGACCGCGCCGGGACGGCCGACGACGACGGCACGCGCTGGCGCACGCGGCTGAGCCTGCACGTGGATGCCGATGGTCGCGTGGGCCCGTACGCCGCGCGCAGCCATCGCGTCGTCACCGTCGAGGACCACCCGCTCGCCGCGCCGGAGATCGAGCGCGTGGCGCTGGAATTGAGCAGTGGCGAACCGGGGCGGATCGACCTGGTGCTGCCGGCGGACGGTCGTGTGCGCGTGCTGGCCCGCCCCGAGCACCACCACCGCGCCGGCGGACGCCGCCTGCGGGGTGGCAGCGCTGCGAAGCACCCGGCGGCGAAGAACTCCAACCCGATGCGCGAGGTCGTCCTCGAGCGGGTCGGCCAGCGGGAATTCCGCGTGGATGCCGGAGGCTTCTGGCAGGTGCACCGCTTCGCCGCGACGGCGCTCACGCAGCTGGTCTCCGAGCACCTCGGCCAGGCGCAGCCCGACGGTCTCGACCCCGAGGCGCTGCACCTGGACCTGTATGGGGGCGTCGGCCTGTTCGCCGCCGCGCTGGCCGACATCGGCGGCCCTCGCACCCGAGTGCTCAGCGTCGAGTCCGACTCCCGCGCGACCGAGCACGCCGGTGAGAACCTCGCCGAATGGGTCGGTGCCCGCGCCGAGACCGGCCGCGTCGACCGCTGGCTGGCCAGGTGGAGCGAGGAGGCCTCGACGCGCGACCGCGACCGGCTGGCGCGCGGAGCGGTGGTGCTCGACCCGCCGCGCTCGGGCGCCGGGCGCGAGGTCGTCGAGGCGATCGCGGGACTCGCACCGCAGACCGTCGTCTACGTCGCGTGCGATCCGGTGGCGCTCGCGCGCGACCTCGCGACCTTCCGGGATGCCGGATATGCGGCATCCCGCATCGACGCGCTCGATCTGTTCCCGCACTCGCATCATGTCGAGGCCGTGGCCACGCTCATCCGCGAGGACACGCAGCGATAACATGACGAGCATGATCCGTGTGGCGCTCATCGACGACCACGAGTCGGTCCGACTCGGGCTCGAGGCCGCCTGCCTGCGCGCCGCGACGAAGGACGTCGTCTTCTCCGGCAGCACCGTCACCGAGTACCTCGACTGGCGCCTGTACAGCCGGGAGGCGCCGGCAGACGTGGTGGTCCTGGACCTCACGCTCGGCGACGGCACGACCGTCACCGAGAACGTCTCGCGTCTGGTGGGCGACGGTTCGAGCGTCATCATCCACAGCGTCGCCGACCGGCCCGCGACGGTGCGCGAAGCACTGTCGGCCGGGGCCGCGGGTGTGATCAGCAAGGCGAGCCGCATCGATGAGGTCGTCGACGCGATCCAGACCGTCGCCGACGGCCACCCCCTCGACAACGTCGAGTGGGCCAGTGCCGTCGACGGCGACCGGGCCTTCGCCGACGCGCAGCTCTCGGCGCGGGAGCGGGACGTGCTGCGGCTGTATGCCGCAGGCCTGCCGCTGAAGGTCGTCGCCGACCGCCTCGGGGTGGCGTACTCCACCGCCAAGGAGAACATCACCCGCGTGCGGTACAAGTACGTGGAGGTCGGCCGCCCCGCCCCCACGAAGGTGGACCTGGCGCGGCGCGCCATGGAAGACGGACTGCTCACCAGACCTTCCGAGACCCCCGGTGCCTTCTGAGACCAGCCGCCGTGTGCTGGCCGAGGCGCACGGCACGTTCGGTCACACCGCCGACACGGCAGCGGGGATGGCGACGTTCACCCGCGCGCGGGTCGTGCGGTTCACGACGCTCGCCGTGGGAGCGGGCTGCATCGCCCTCGGCGCGCACGCGCTGCTGACGGCGCTTGCCTCCACCGAGGAGCACGCCGACTGGCGCACGGCGCTCATGATCGTGGTCTTCGTGCCGCTGGCCGCCATGATCGTGGCGTGCCTGGTCGGACGAGGCGTGCATCTGGCAGCGGGGGTGTTCGCGGTGGCGTACCCCATCGCCCTGCTGGCGTGGCCGCTGGCCACGGCGGGATCCCACCCCTCACCCGAGGACGGGCCGTGGATCTGGCTGCTGCTGAACATCGCCACGGTCGCCGCCGTGCTGGCGTTCCCGTTCCCGCTGCAGATCGCGTGGACGGTGCTCGTGCCGGTGCAGTACGGGGTCGTGCGGCTCGCGCAGGCGGGGTTCGACCCCGAGTTCTGGGCGCCGGTCACCCTCGATGTCATCTACGCCATCATCCTCGGCGCCGTGCTGGTGACGATCGACCAGGTCTACCGGGCCGTGGCGACACGGGTCGACCAGGCGAGGGTGGATGCCGTCGCCTCGTACGCCGCAGCGGCCGCCGCGGACGCGGCCGAACGCGAGCGCGTCGCGGTGGCCGCCCTCATGCACGACAGCGTGCTGGCGGCGTTGATCGCAGCCGAGCGGGCCGAGTCGCCCCGCGAGCATGCGCTCGCCGTCGCCATGGCCCGCGAGGCCCTCACCCGTCTCGCCAACGCCGAACAGGACGTCGGTGAGGGGCCCGATGCCCCGATCGGGGTCGGGGAGCTCGTCGAGCGTCTCGAGCGCGGCGCGCGCGAGGTGGGGATCGACCTGCACGTCGACCGGATCCTGGCCGACGAGACCCTGACCATTCCCGGCCGCGTCGGGCGCGCCCTGGTGCTGGCCGCCACCCAGGCCGTCGCGAACGCCGTCGAGCACGCCGCCTCCGCCGGGCTCGAGGTGTCGGTCTCCGACGGTGACGCGCGCGGCGGCGTCGTGATCGTCATCCGTGACCACGGCAGCGGGTTCGACCTCTCCACCGTCCCCGACGACCGCCTGGGCATCCGCGCCTCCATCTACGCCAGGGTCGCCGCCGTCGGCGGCGAGGCCCATGTGGCGCCCACAGCACGCGGCACCACCATCACGCTCGAGTGGAGCCCGCCGGTATGACCCTCAACCCGCGCTTCGTGCTGTCCGCCCTCGGGGTGGCCTTCACCGCCTACCTCGGCCTCGGCTGGCCGTGGTGGGACGACGGCTTCGACGCTCCGTGGACCGTCACGGTCTTCGCCGTCGCCCTGTACCTGGTGACGTCGTGGATCTGCATCTTCTGGGAGGGCCGGCGCGAGCGTCCCGCCCCCGAAGAGCCGGAGGACCCCGCGATCGCGGGCAGCGGCGGCCGGGTCGACGAGGACACCAGCACGGTCGCGGTGCAGTCGTTCATGACCTCGGGGGTCAGCGGCCCCACCGTCGCGCCGGCATGGGTGGCGGCGCTGGCACTCGTGACCGCCGCCGTGCTTCCCTCCCTCATCTGGGCCAACGTCGACGTCGCCGCACGGCAGCTGCCGTACGCCACGTGGACGATCGGGGCGATCGGCGCCCTCATGACGATCGTGGTGGTGCGCCGGCGCCCCGTGGTCGCCTGCATCGGCATCGTCCTGCTGGGTCTGCAGGGGGCGCTGTGGATCGGCCTCGTGCCGACGCTGTCGCTCGGGCTCGTCGGGTCGGCGATGTGGACCGCCGTCGCCCAGCTGCTGATGTGGTCCACCGATCGGGCTTCGCGGGAGAGCATGCAGCTCGAACGACTGCAGCGTGCGGCATCCGAATGGCTCGCCTCGCAGGCCGGACGCCAGCGGGAACGGCGCGTGCAGGTGCGCCGCGCCCTGGCGGTGGCCGGTCCCGTGCTCACGCGCACCATCGCCGCCGGCGGCGACCTCGCCCCGCACGAACGTGAGATGGCGCGCCTCGCGGAGGGGCGGCTGCGCGATGAACTGCGCGGTCGGCGTCTGCTCGACGACGATGTGCGTGGCGTGCTCGAGGCGGCGCGACAGCGCGGTGCGAACGTGACCGTGCTCGACGAGGGCGGCCTGGACGGTGTGGGCGAGCGCGAATTGCGCGTCGTGCGGGCCGAGCTCGCCGAGGTGCTGCGCAACGCCCGTTCCGAGCGCATCTATATCCGCACCGCGCCGCACGACACGATCGCGGTGACGGTGGTCGGCCGCTCCCGCGCCGACGGCGAGGACACCGTGGACCTCTGGCAGGAGATCGCGCTGCCCTCTCGGGAGCACTGAGCCCGAGTCGCGCGGGTGCCCGTGGGCAGAGAAAAGGCGAGGGGCGGCGAAGCCGCCTGCCCCTCGCCTTGCGGAGCGGTTACCCGAAAACCACTCCGCAGGGGGTCGATTCCCGGATCCGAAGAACGAAGCGGGTCGACCGACGCAGAATTGCGTTCAGCACACTCAGTATCCGTCGGTGGCAAGACGGGTGTCTGTAGGTATTTTGGGGGACACCGCGCCGCGTGTCAGCGGATGCCGCGACCCCAGCCCGCGTCGCGATCGAACGGGCGGCGCAGGCCCCGCGCGGACAGCTCCCATCCGGGGCGGACGGGCGGATCCTCGACGACGGCGGTCGCGGCCTCCCGGGCGTACGCCTCGGTGACCACGGCGACCACGGCGGCCAGCTCCTGGTCGTCGGGCGTGCCGCGGCGCACGTCGACGCGGATCGGGGCGGGGGTGTCGGAGGTGCTCACAGCGGGATGTTCCCGTGCTTCTTCGGCGGCAGGCTCGCGCGCTTGCCGCGCAGCGACCGCAGCGCCTTCGCGACCGACACGCGCGTCTGGGCCGGCTCGATGATGCCGTCCAGCTCACCCCGCTCCGCCGCCAGGAAGGGCGAGGCCACGTTGTAGGTGTACTCGGTGGCCAGGCGCGTGCGCACGGCGGCCACGTCCTCGCCGGCGGCCTCGGCGCGCTTGATCTCCCCGCGGTAGAGGATGTTGACCGCGCCCTGACCGCCCATCACGGCGATCTCCGCCGTCGGCCAGGCGAGGTTCACGTCGGCGCCCAGCTGCTTGGAGCCCATGACGATGTAGGCGCCGCCGTAGGCCTTGCGCAGGATCACCGTCACCAGCGGCACGGTGGCCTCGGCGTAGGCGTACAGCAGCTTCGCGCCGCGGCGGATGACGCCCGTCCACTCCTGATCGGTGCCGGGGAGGTATCCCGGCACGTCGACGAGGGTCACGATCGGGATGGAGAACGCGTCGCAGAATCGCACGAAGCGGCTGGCCTTCTCGCCGGCTTCGATGTTGAGGGTGCCGGCCATCTGGGACGGCTGGTTGGCGATGATGCCGATCGTGCGTCCCTCCATGCGCCCGAACCCGATCAGGATGTTCGGGGCGAACAAGGGCTGCACCTCGAGGAAGTCCCCGCCGTCCACGAGGCGCGAGATGACCTGGTGCATGTCGTAGGGCTGGTTCGCGGAATCGGGGATGAGGGTGTTCAGGCCCCGGTCGGCATCCGTCGTCTCCCACTCGAACTCGTTCTCATAGCGGGGCAGCTCCGCCATGTTGTTGTCCGGCAGGAAGCCGATGAGCGTGCGCGCGTAGTCCAGCGCATCGTCCTCGTCCTCGGCGAGGTAGTGCGCGACGCCGGAGCGGGTGTTGTGCGTGTGGGCGCCGCCCAGCTCCTCCATGCCGACGTCCTCGCCGGTGACGGTCTTGATGACGTCGGGGCCGGTGACGAACATCTGGCTGGTCTTGTCGACCATGATCACGAAGTCCGTGAGCGCCGGGGAGTACACCGCGCCGCCGGCGGCGGGGCCCATGATGATCGAGATCTGCGGGATGACGCCGGAGGCGGCGGTGTTCAGTCGGAAGATCTCGCCGTACTTGCCGAGGGCGACGACCCCCTCCTGGATGCGGGCGCCACCGGAGTCGAGCATGCCGATGATGGGCATGCCGCCGCGCAGGGCGAACTCCATCACCTTGATGATCTTGTCGCCGGCCACCTCTCCCAGCGAACCGCCGAAGGTGGAGAAGTCCTGCGCGTACACCGCGACCGTGCGGCCGTGGATCGTGCCGGTGCCGGTGACGACCGAGTCGCCGTAGGGCCGCGAGCGTTCCATCCCGAACGCGGTCGTGCGGTGGCGCACGTACTCGTCGAACTCGACGAACGAGCCGGGGTCCACCAGCAGCTCGATGCGCTCTCGCGCGGTGAGCTTGCCTTTGGCGTGCTGCTTCTCGCGCGCGGCGATCTCCGCGTCGAGCACCGCCTCCTGGTAGCGGTCGCGGAGATCCGCGATCTTGCCGGCGGTCGTGGAAAGGTCGGGCTGATCCGTCACCGTTCCACACTACCGATGACACACCCGGGGGAGTTGGAGGGTGCGCACAAGGGGTTGCGGCATTCGCTGTGGAAACCGGCCTTCGGCGTAGGGTGTCGCCATGACGCTCCCCACCGAAGGCTTCCCGCAGGCCGCGGCCGTCTCACCGCGGCTGCAGGTCATCGAATCCACCGGCTCCACCAACGCCGACCTCGTCCGCGACGTGCAGCGCGACCCCGCAGGGCACCCGCACCTGTCGGTGCTGTTGACCGACGACCAGCGTGCCGGCCGCGGTCGGCTCGACCGCCACTGGACGACGCCGCCGGGCACGGCCCTCGCGGTGTCCGTGCTGCTGCGCATCCCCACGCTGCCGGACTTCGCCCGCGGGTGGATTCCGCTCATCGCGGGGACCGCCATGACGCGCGCGATCGCCGACGCGCTGCGCGGACGGTCGCACGAGGTGCGCATGAAATGGCCCAACGACGTGCTGCTGGACGGGGGCAAGGTGTGCGGCATCCTCGCCGAGGCGGTGCCCGGGGAGACCGGAGCGGTCGTCGTCGGGGCGGGCGTGAACACCACGATGACCCCTGTCGATCTGCCCGTGCCCACCGCGACCTCGTTCGCCGCGGTGGGGGTCACCGTCGACCTCGACGATCTGCTGGCACGGTACCTGCGCGAGCTCGACCGGCTGCTGGGCGCGCTCGTTGCCGCGGGCGGTGACGCCGCGGCATCCGGGGTGCGCCAGGAGGTGTCCGAACGGTGCGACACCCTCGGCCGGGACGTCTCGGTGGCGATGCCCGACGGTGGCGTGCTCGTGGGACGCGCCGTGCGGCTGGACGCGGACGGGCGTCTGGTGGTCGAGGTCGCGGGGGTGGAGTCCGTGGTCTCCGCCGGCGACGTCGTGCACGTGCGCTGAGCACCGCTTCGGGCGCGCCACACCGCCGAGGTCGCCGCGGCCCGACACAATGGTCGTGTGACCCAGCCGATGAGCTTCGCGGGGCGCCCCCTCACCCCGGCGCCCGGTGCGCCCACGCCTGAACTGCGGGTCGCGCGGCTGCGCGGCCACGCCCGGCGCATGGTGTGGCCGGCTCTCGTGCTCATCGCCGTGGCCGGTGCCGTCGGGTTCTACTGGGGCAATCTGCCGGCGCCCTTCGAGGATTGGATGCTGCCGACCGCGGCCGCGGCGATCGTGCTGCTGCTGGTCGTGCTGCCCTTCCTCGCGTGGTTCTCCCGCACGTACACGATCACCACGCGCCGCGTCATCGCGCGCTCCGGGCTGCTGACGACCCACCGCAACGAACTCACCCACGCACGCGGCTACGCGATCCGCGAGCGCCGCGGTCCGCTGCAGCGGCTGTGGGGCGCAGGCACCCTCATCCTCGTCAACGGCGTCGACGCACCGCTGGTCATGAAGAACATCCCGGCCGTTTCGCTCGTGCACGAGGTGCTGGCCGACCAGGTGGAGGTGAGCCAGATCCTCGCCCACCGAGACTCCCACGCCATTCCCACCGTCGCGCACGATCCCGGACCCCCGCCGCCGCTGCCCGGTCGCTGACCCGGTCGCGCGCGCGGCGATGCCGATGCGCGAAGATGAAGGGGACGGACGGAAGGATCGGCATGACGTTGCGAGTCGGAGTCGTGGGAGGCGGGCAGCTGGCCCGCATGATGATCGCGCCGGCGGTGGAGCTCGGCATCGAGCTGCACGTGCTCGCGGAGCAGCCGGGCATGGCCGCCGCGCTCGCCGCGACGGCGGTCGGCGACTACCGCGACGCCGAGACCGTGCTCGCCTTCGCCCGCGACGTGGACGTCCTCACCTTCGACCACGAGCACGTGCCGCAGCCGGTGCTGCACGCCCTGCAGGACGCGGGGGTCGCGGTGCGTCCCGGCGCCGATGCGCTGCGGTTCGCGCAGGACAAGCTGCTCATGCGTGCGCGCCTGGAGGAACTCGGGATGCCGCAGCCGGACTGGGCCGCCGTGGCCGACGCCGCCGAGCTGCAGGACTTCCTCGACGCGCACGGCGGTCGCGCCGTGGTCAAGACACCGCGCGGCGGGTACGACGGCAAGGGCGTGCGGGTCGTCTCGGCGGCGACCGAGGCCGATGACTGGTTCACCGCGCTCGCCGAGGACGCCCGCGGGGGAGCGCTGCTGGTGGAGGAGCTGGTGGAGTTCACCCGTGAGCTCGCGCAGCAGGTGGCGCGCCGGCCCTCCGGTGACATGCGCTCGTACCCGGTCGTGGAGACCGTGCAGCGCGAGGGCGTCTGCGCCGAGGTCATCGCCCCGGCTCCCCACGCGGCCGATCGACTCGCGGACGTCGCGCGCGGCATCGGCGAGGCGATCGCCGAGGGCCTCGGGGTCACCGGCATGCTCGCCGTGGAGTTGTTCGAGACGAGCGACGAGCGGGTGCTCGTCAACGAGCTCGCGATGCGGCCCCACAACAGCGGCCACTGGAGCCAGGACGGCGCCGTTACGGGTCAGTTCGAGCAGCACCTGCGCGCGGTCCTCGACCTGCCGCTGGGCGACCCCAGCCCTCGCGCCGCATGGTCGGTGATGGTCAACATCCTCGGCGGCCCGGCGGAGGGCGCGCTGGGCGACCGGTTCGCCGCCGCGATGGCGGAGCACCCCACGGCGAAGATCCACACCTACGGCAAGGACCCGCGCCCCGGCCGCAAGGTCGGCCACGTGACGGTCGCCGCCGCCGACCTCGACGAGGCGGCCTACGAAGCGCGCGCCGCAGCCGCGCACTTCGACGCCTGAGCCTGCGCCGCAACGCGCAGGGCGGGTCGGGCGCGCGCCGTTGCGGACAACTCGCAGGCGGGCGGCCTAGCCTTGACGGGTGACCCGGCCGCTGCACTCCTCCGAAGCACCCCTCGTCGGCGTCGTCATGGGCTCCGACTCCGATTGGCGCATCATGAGCGATGCCTCACAGGTGTTGAGCGAGTTCACGGTGCCGCACGAGGTCGAGGTCGTCTCCGCCCACCGCACGCCCGACAAGCTGCTGCGTTACGGGCGCGAGGCGCGCGCACGCGGGCTCAAGGTCATCATCGCCGGTGCCGGCGGCGCCGCCCACCTCCCCGGCATGCTCGCCTCCGTCACCGGACTTCCCGTCATCGGGGTCCCGGTGCAGCTGGCGACCCTCGACGGGCTCGACTCGCTGCTGAGCATCGTGCAGATGCCCGCCGGCATCCCCGTCGCCACCGTCTCGATCAACGGCGCCCGCAACGCCGGACTCCTCGCCGCCCGCATCCTCGCCACCGGCGATGACCGGCTCGTCGACCGGGTCGCCGCGTACGCGCGCGACCTCGAGGCGCAGGTCGAGGAGAAGAACCGGCGGCTGAAGGACTCGCTGTGAGTGTGACCAGTCCGCCGCGCAGCCAGGCGGGGCGTACGGCGACGTCGCGATCGCGGCTCGTGCAGGACCGACCGATGCGGCATCCGGATGCCACGGCCCCCGAGGTCATGACCCGCCGGGCCTGGTGGCTCGTGGCACTGAACTTCCTGCTGCCCGGGTCCGCCCAGGTGCTGGCCGGCAACCGGCGGCTGGGGCGCGTGGGACTGGCGGCGACCCTCGTCATGTGGCTGCTGGTCGTCGTCGGCGTGCTCGCCACCCTGCTGTGGCGGCCGTTGGTCACCGCGGCGGCCTCGAACTGGTTCGTGCTCACCGCGGCGCAGGTCGTGCTGGTCGCGTACGTCGTGCTGTGGGCGGTGCTCACGGTCGACACGCTGCGGCTCGTCCGGCTGGTGCGGGTGCGCCCGGCGGCCCGCGCGGGCGTCGCGGGGCTCGCGGTGGTGCTGCTCGTGCTCGCCGGCGGCACCACGGCCTACGCCGCGTACTCGGTGGGCACCCTGCGAGGCGCCTTCGGGGCGATCTTCGGCCAGAGCGGCCCCAGCGTGCCGCCCTCGGATGGCTACTACAACATCCTCCTGCTCGGCGCCGACAGCGGTGACGGCCGCGACTCGATGCGGTTCGACAGCATCTCGGTCGTCTCCGTCAACGCCGACACCGGGGCCGTGACGATCACCGGCATCCCGCGCGACATCCAGAACGCGCCGTTCTCGGTCGGCCCCATGCAGGATCTCTACCCCGACGGGTTCGAAGGTCACGGCGACACCACGTGCGGGTGGGGAGCGGGGATCAACCAGCTCATGAACGCGGTCGAGGTGTGCCGAGACGGGGCGGGACTGTATCCCGATGCCGCCGCGAACGGCTCGAGCCCGGCGGTGGAGGCGACCAAGGATGCCGCCGAGGGCATCCTCGGCATCGAGATCCCGTACTACGTCTTCGTCGACATGCACGGGTTCGCCGCCATGATCGACGCCCTCGGCGGTGTCGACATCACCGTCGCGGAGCGCCTGCCCAAGGGCGGCGGCCCCGCCTACGACGGCCAGCCCGCCGAGGACTGGGCGTCCGGGTGGATCGAGGCGGGCGAGCAGCACATGGACGGCGATACGGCCCAGTGGTACGCGCGTTCCCGCTACACGACGAGCGACTGGGACCGCATGCAGCGCCAGCGCCAGCTGCAGCAGGCGATGCTCGCGCAGTTGGACCCGACCACCGTCCTCACCCGGTTCAACGAGATCGCCTCGGCCGGGCAGGACCTCATCCAGACCGATCTGCCGCAGTCGATGTTCCCCGCGTTCGTCGAGTTGGCACTGAAGGCGAAGGAACAGCCGGTGACCACCCTCGAGCTGACGCCGCAGGGCATCGGCATCGATCCGGAGGACCCGGACTACGCCTACGTGCACGAGATCGTGCAATCGACGCTGCATCCGCCCACGCCCACCCCGACGCCGGAGGGCTGAGCGATGACGACCACGCTGCGCGTCGTGCTGGACGACGCGGCCCCCGTGGGGCCCGTCGCCGAAGCATCGCGGGAACTGGCGAGGGGACTCGTGCGTACCGCGCCGTCCGGATGCGAGGTGTCCGTGCTGATGCCCGCAGGCTCCGACGAGACGATCGCCGATGTGCGCGACGAGGTCCCGGGAATCGCCCGCATCGACACCGCACCGCTGGCGCGCCGGGAACTCGCGACCTCGTGGCAGCTGGGGATCGCGGCGGGTGCCGGCGGTGGAATGATCCACGCGCCGAGCCTGATGGCGCCGCTCGTGCGCCATGATCGCGTGTACGACCACGACCAGACGGTCGTGACCGTGTGGGACCTCACCCCCTGGGAGGCGCCGGACGAGCTGCCCCGCACCCACGTGCTGTGGCACAGGGCCATGCTCAAGCGTGCGGTCAAGCACGCCGACGCCGTCGTGGTGCCCACCCACGCCCACGCGGAAGCGCTCCGGGTGATCGCGCCGAAGCTCGGTGAGCGGCTCCGCGTCGTGGCGGGGGCACCGCCGGCGGGATTCGGGGTGCCGGCGGATGAGGTCGGACGCCGACGCACGCAGGATCTGCCGGCACAGTACGTGCTGATCGACGGATCCCGCCAGGCAGGGCTGGATGTCGCCTTCGCCGCCGTCGTGCGCGAGGGCGGGGACCTGTCCGTCGTCGTGACCGATGTGGGCGACGACGCGGCGGCGAAAGTCGCGGACGCCGCCGCGGCCGCGGGGCTGGCCGAATCGCGCGTGCACGTGAAGGGGCGACTGGACACCGGCGATCGCGCTGCCGCGCTGGCGGGTGCCGAAGCGGTGCTGGCGCCTTCGAGCATCACCGATCACCCGTGGACGGTCGTAGAAGCACTCGCGGTCGCCGCCCCGGTCATCGCCGCGGACAGCGACGTGCACCGCGAGGTGATCGCGGAGGGTGGGCTGTTCGTTGCGGCGTCGGCCGATGCGTTCGCCGAAGCGCTGGCACAGGCCCTCGGCTCCGATGCCGCCCGGGCTCGCCTCGCGGTGCTCGCGGGTGACCGCGGCCGGGCCTTCTCCTGGCTCGGCGCGGCCGAACGGGTGTGGCAGCTGCACGCCGACCTATAGCACCATCGAGGGTGGTGTGGGCGAGCCGCGCGGGATTCTCAGTCGACTTGCACAACACTGGTCACATGATGCGTCCCCCCGCACCCGGCATTGCTGCGCGCTCGAAAACACTCACGGCGCTGCTCGGCGTGCTCCTGATGATCCTTGGCGCCCTGGTGGCCGTGCCGGCGCAGGCGGTGCCGACGGCTGAGGTCGGGGTGGTGCAGGCGGGTCCGGCTGTGGATGGTGGGATCGTGCGGGCGGCGGATCTGTCGCAGTTCCGGCCGGGGAACATCGTGTCGGATGCGGTGTTCTATAACGCCGGCACGATGAGTGAGGCGCAGATCCAGGCGTTTCTGAATTCGAAGGTGACGGCGTGCCGTGCCGGGTATGTGTGTTTGAAGGACAAGACCGATCTGACGCGGGCGGTCGGTGCGGATGCGATGTGCAATGCGTATGCCGGTGGTGGGGTGGAGTCGGCGGCGCGGATCATCTTCAAGGTGGCGCAGGCGTGTGGCATCAATCCGCAGGCGTTGATCGTGATGCTCCAGAAGGAGCAGGGTCTGGTGACGGACACGTATCCGTATGACTCGCAGTATCGGATCGCGATGGGGCAGGGGTGCCCGGACACGGCGGCGTGCGATTCGCGTTATTTCGGGTTCTTCAATCAGGTGCATGGGGCGGCGTGGCAGCTGAAGCGGTATGCGAACCCGCCGGGGACGAGTAACTATTTCACCTGGTATGCGCCGGGTAAGACGTGGAATGTGCGGTATCACCCGAACATCGATTGTGGTTCGTCGCCGGTGTACATCGAGAACAAGGCGACGGCGGCGTTGTATTACTACACGCCGTATCAGCCCAATGCGGCGGCGTTGCGGGCGGGGTACGGCACCGGTGATGGGTGTTCGTCGTACGGCAACCGCAACTTCTACCAGTACTTCAACGACTGGTTCGGCTCGACCCAGGTGCCCGATTCCGCGCACATCCCGATCGGAAACCTCGAGCACATCGCATCGGTGCCGGGCGGATTCCAGCTGCGCGGCTGGGCAGCCGACCCCGACACCAGCAATTCCATCGAACTGCACGTCTATATCGCCGGCGTGGGACGCTCCTACGTCGCGGACCTCGACCGCCCCGACGTCGGGGCCGCCTTCCCCGCGCTCGGCAGCCGCCACGGGTTCGACCTCTTCGTCCCCGCAACGACCGACGGCGGCACCCCCGAGGTGTGCGCGTACGCCATCAACGTCGGCCAGGGATCGTCGCACCGCGTCCTGGGATGCCACACGCTCGTGTCGCAGTCCGGCTCGCCGCGCGCGCAGATCGACCAGTTCGCCTTCGTCGACGGCACGCTGCGCATCGCCGGCTGGGCGCTGGACCCGGATGTCACGGACTCCATCCCGGTGCACCTGTACGTCGGCGGGACGGGCTACGGCTTCGCCGCCGATCGTGACCGCCCCGATCTGGCCGCGCACTATCCCGGCTACGGCACGCGCCATGGATTCGCCGAGACCGTCCCGCTGAGTCCGGGCACGCATCAGATCTGTCTGTACGCGATCAACGCCGGCATCGGCAGCAACGTCGTACTGCGGTGCACGACCGTCATGATGCCCGGGTCGCCCGACCTCGGGCGCACCCCGATCGGCAATCTGGAGTCCGTGACGACGGATGCCGGGAGCGCGGTGCTGACCGGCTGGGCGCTGGACCCCGACACGCACGGTTCGACCAAGATCCACGTGTACGTGCGAGGCCAGGGCGCCGAGTACACCGCCGACGCCACCCGCCTCGACGTGGGCGCGGCATACCCCGCGTACGGTGCGCAGCACGGCTTCTCGCTGCGGGTGCCCCTCCCCGAAGGACGCTCCGACGTCTGCGCCTATGCCATCAACACCGGTCCGGGCGGCAACACGACCCTCGGGTGCCGATCGGTGACGGTCGCGACCGCACCCTTCGGGAACTTCGAGTCGCTCACGGCGGCACCGGGCAGCCTCACCGCCACCGGTTGGGCGATCGACCCGGACGTCGCCGCGCCCATCGACGTGCATGTGTACGTCGACGGCGTCGGCACGAGCCACCGTGCGGCATCGGCGCGGCCCGACGTCGGTCTCGCCTTCCCCGCCAGCGGGGCAGACCACGGGTTCTCGATCACACTGCCGGCCGCCAGCGGCGATCGGACGGTGTGCCTGTACGGCATCAACACCCCGCAGGGGCCGAACACGACGCTCGGATGCAAGACGGTGCGGGTGCCCTGAGCCCGTTTCCCGCAGGGGCGTCAGCTGCCGACGCGCTCGGGCTGCGGCTCGGGCAGCGTGACGGCGCGACGCCCTTCGCCGGGCGCATCGCGACGTGACAGCGCCCGGGAGCCGAGGAACACGGCGGCGGCGCCGACGGCGGCCATCGCGATGAACAGTGCGACGTTGCCGCCCGGCGCCTGCCAGCCCGATCCGAGGAACGCCTCGGTCCACGAGCCGGTGAAGCCCACCGCATAGCGGTGCAGGGTCGCGGTGAAGGCGTAGAGATGCGCGATGACCAGGGCGGCGAAGGTGATCGGGATCAGGCGACGCACGAGGGCCTGGGGGAGACGGTCGAACTGCGTTGCCCCCGCGAGTGCCGCGGCGATGACCAGGCACATGAACAGCGGCAGGTTGTACCGCCCCTGCCAGATGATCCCGCCGCTGGAGATGAAGATCCCCTGCACGAGCGCGGGAAGGAAGAGGAAGAGGCCGACGGCCCCCAGGAGCATGGCCAGCGCCCGCCCTCGGGCCGCGGCGAGTCCGAACAGCACCAGCGCGCCGCTGGCGACGGCCCAGACGAAGTAGACCTCCACCGGTGAGCGGGTCTCCTGCCAGCCGAACAAGCCGACGACCCCTTCGGCGTAGCCGAGGGTGTTCATCAGCACGTGCAGGAATCCCTGAACGAAGGATCCGCCCGTGCTGGGGTGCTCGAAGCCCGCTTCCGCATCGATGGTGGAGGTGCCGAGGCTGTTGGTTCCGAGCAGCCAGGCGAGGGCGATCGCCCCGGTCGCGGCGAATGCCAGCAGCAGGATCCACACCGCGCGCCGGCGGAAGAGCGACAAGAACTGCTTCCAGGGAACGGCGATGACCGCGATCAGGGCCGCGGCCACCAGCCACAGCAGGGAGAGCCCGCGGGCGTTCGCGGCAGCGGCGAAGCCCACGCCGGTGATCACCGCGAGCGAGGTGATGCGCTCCCGTGGACCGCTGTGCATGAGCGCCAGCATGCCGGCGAAGAAGCACAGCACCGCCGCCGCCTCGAATCCGTTCGGATTCACGGAGCCGAAGAGGAAGAACGCCATCGGCGTCATCGCTATCCAGAACCCGACCAGCGGCAGCCGGGGGGAGGGGAGCCTGCGCAGCGCCATGAAGGCCAGGGCCGCCATCAGGGAGCACAGCAGGCCGCTCATGATGCGCATGGCGTAGATGCCGCCGACATCGTCGAAGACGAGCGAGGGCCAGCCGACGACCACGTAGTACAGCGGGTTGTAAAGCCCGGCCGTCGTGAGGGCGTCCACGAGGGAGCCGTCCCCTTCTTCGAGGCCGACCGCGCAGTCGGCGGCCGCGAAGGGGTCGAATGCGAAGCACGCGTCGCCGTGGGTGTCGCCGATGTACTCGGGCACCTGCACGATGTGGCCGCGCGGCGAGTATTCCCCCACCCATTGCCCGCGTGCCACGGAGGCTGCCTTGATGAGGTGGGCGGGCTCGTCGGGCGAGCCGGCGACGGGCGTCGCCAGACTCCACAGCGAGCTCACCACGGTCAGGATCAGCCAGACCGCCGTGAACGTCACCCACGGTGAGCGCCGTGAGGTGGAGCGGGTACGGTCGGGTGCGGTGTCAGTGTGCGTCATCGTCCTGCAGGGTGGTGTCATCGCGCGCGCCCAGCCGCATTTCCAGCAGTGCGACCGTCTCGACGAGCTTGCGGTTCTGCTCCTCGATCTTCGTCAGTTCGGTGCTGTGCTGGATGGAGACCAGGAACAGCACGACGATCGCGACGAAGAACATCAGGTTCGCGGGGACGTCCACCCCCAGGGCATCGGCGGCCGACACGAGGATGCCGGGCGCGATGCTCACGATGAGTGCGGCGAGTGCGGCGAACAGCCAGAGCACGGCATGGCGCTCGCGCAGCCTGCCGCGTCGCAGCAGATCCACGATGTAGACGAATGCGCCGGCCGCGGCGATGATGCCGAGGATGTAGGTGGCGGTGCTCACCGGGCGACCCCTACGCGGGGAGCAGGACGCATGGTGGCGACCGTGACGGCCATGACGGCACGCATCAGGTACTTGGCGGCCTTCGCCGGGCTCTGGGATGGGGTGCCGTGGGTGCGGTCGCGCATGGCGACGGGCAACTGCTCGACCCGGCATCCGGCGCGGCTCGCGATCACGAGTGCTTCGACCGTGTCGCCGAGGTACTCGGCGGGCATGTGCTCGGCGAACAGGGCGATGGCGCGGGGGCCGCAGGCCTTGAAGCCGGAGGTGGTGTCGGTGAGGCGGTAGCCCGTGACGGCGCGGATGAGGTGGGACAGCACCCGCATCGCCCACTGACGCGGGCCCCGCACGGCGTAGTCACCTTCGCCGGCGAATCGCGCACCCACGACGATGTCGGCGTGCTCCAGGCGGCGCAGCATGTCGGGGACGTAACGGGGGTCGTGCTGGCCGTCGGCATCCACCTGCACGAGTGCGGTGTAGCCCTCGTCACGCGCGTACACGAAACCCGTCCGCAGCGCCCCGCCCACACCCAGGTTCACCGGAAGACGCGCCACGAGGGCGCCCGCGCGGCGCGCCTCGGCTGCGGTGTCGTCGGAGGAACCGTCGTCGATCACGAGGCAGTCCGCGGCGTCGCCCATCGCGTCGCGGATCTCCAGGACGACGTCGTGCACGCCTCGGCCCTCATTGAACGCGGGCACGACGATAAGAGCCCTTGAAGCGGAGACCGGCATGGCACGACTCTAGCAAGCGTGCTCGATAGGATCGTGTGAGTGCGAGCGAGCGAGGGCGGGGCGAACCGGGGTGCGGCCATCGTCATCGTCGCGACCGGCATCGCCGGTGTCGCCGGCTACGGGATCCAGGCGGTCGCGGGCTTCGGGCTCGATGCCGCACAGTATGCGGGCTTCAGTGTCTTCTGGGCCGCGCTCTTCCTGATCGTCGGGGCGGTCGGCGGCGTCCAGCAGGAGATCGCCCGTGCGGTCCAGGTCAGCGCGGATGCCGACCGTGGCGGCGCCCGCACCCTGCTCCGCTTCGCGGCGCTGGCAGCCGTCGTGGTGGCGGCACTCGTGCTGGCATCCTCTCCCCTCTGGGCGCGACTCGTCTTCCCGACCGACACCGCCGCGGTCGTGGCGCTGCTGTGCGTGGGGGGCGCGGCGTCGGTGTGCGTGGCGGTCGCCGTCGGCACGCTCTACGGCGCGCACGCGTGGCGCTGGGTGGGTGCGGCCATCATCGTCGATCCGGTGCTCCGCCTCATGCTGGTGTCCGCCGCCCTGGCCGCACGTCGTCCGGACCTCATCGAGGTCGCCATCGTCGCCCCGATCCTGCTCACCCTTGTCCTCGTGGCGATCTTCATGCTCCGCATGATCCGTCGTGGCGTGGTGGTGGACGTGCCGATGCCGAGGCTCATCGCCAACGCCGGCAGGACCCTCGCCGCCGCTGCCGCCACCGCCGTCATGATCAGCGCCTTTCCGCTGTTCATCGGAGCGTTCGCCCGCGATACACCCCCAGACGAGGTCGGCGCGCTGCTGTTCAACCTCACCGTGACCCGGGCACCGCTGGTCATCCCGGCATTGGCGCTGCAGAGCCTGCTCATCGTGCGCCTGCGGCATCTGAGCGTGGGGCTCGGGCGCCGGCTGGCAGCCCTGCTCGGCGCGGTCTTCGCGGTCACCGCAGCCTTCTCCGTCGTCGCAGGTGTGTGGATCGCCCCGCTCATCGGAGCCTGGCTCGGTGAGGATTATGCGATCGGCGGCGTGACGCTGGCGGCGCTCGTGGCATCCGCGGGATTGACCGCCGCTCTGTGCATCACGGGTGCTGCGGTCGTCGCCCGCGGCGGCCACACCGCATTCGTGGTGGGCTGGATCGTTGCCGCAGCCTGCTCGATCCTGCTCCTCGCGGTGCCGGGCGACCTCGATCAGCGGGTCGTGCTCGCCCTCACTCTGGGCCCCGTGGGCGGGCTCGCGATCCACATCGGTGCCCTCATCCGGCGTGAGAGCGCGCGCGGCCGTCCAGCGTGACGGCGTGGGAGAGCAGGCTGCGCACCCCTGACCCATCCCGCGCGAGCGCGGTCGCCGGCAGGCGGGACAGGGCGCTGAGGCGGCTGGAGACCCGCCACCGGGCGGCGCGCGCCGCCCGCGTCCAGCCGCGGTCTGCGGCGACATCGGCGGCTTCCCGCAGCACGCGGCGCTCTTCGACGAACCGGGTTCCGTCGTTCGCGGTGAGGGCCGACACGCTCTCATGATGGCGGCGGTACTGGAACACCGGAACCGAGTCGACTACGAGCGAACCGCCGTCCTGCACGATGCGGAACTGCAGGTCCAGATCCAGAGCGACTTCCAGGGTGGGGTCGAAGTCGTGAGCGGCGACGACATCGGTCCGCCAGCAGATCGACGGGAAATAGGTCCAGTTACCGCGGGCGAGGGACCGCATGAGGTCCGCGCCGCTCAACTGCAGCGGCGCGCCCGCAGCAGGGGCGTACCACTGCTTGACGCGGTCGACGAGCGGCCGCACGACGTCGCCCTGCTCATCGATGACCTCGACTCCGGGCTGGAAATACGCCGCGTCGGGGTACTCCGCGATCAGATCGTGCACACGGGCGACGTACCCCTCGTGCATGAGGTCATCGCATCCCATGATCGTCACGTGCGACGCCGTGGCGATCGCGACGCTCCGGCGGAAGTTCCCGGCGACGCCGAGATTGGTCTCGTTGCGCACATACTCCACGCGCGGATCGTCCAGGCCGGCGACCCAGGCGCCCGGTTCGGGATCGGGATAGCGGTCGTCGAGCACGACGAGTCGCCACCGGTCATCGCTCTGATCCATCACGCTGCGCACGGCGGCGCGCAACAGCTCGGCGTCGCCGTAGAACGGCATGACGATGTCGATCATGCGTCGAGGGAGCCGATGTACCGTTCCAGGCCGACATCGACCGGCTGGGGCTCGAAGCCGGTGGCGCGGATCTTCGCCAGATCCAGGACGCTGTTGCGCGGCCGCGGGGAGATCGGACCGTTCGCCGACGCGAAGTACTCGTCGGTGGAGACCGGACTGACACGGTCGGCGTCGTGGCCGGTGAGCCGGTAGACGTCGCGGGCGATGTCCGCCCACGAGGCGGCCTCGCCCGAGCCGGTGAGGTTGTAGGTGCCGTAGGGCGCGCCCACGGTGAGGAGATGGCGGATGCCGCGGGCGATCTCATCGGTGAAGGTGAGCCGCCCGACCTGGTCGGCGACGACCTTCGGGTCGATGCCGCGTTCGGCCAGCGACGCCATGGTGCGCACGAAGTTGCCGCCTTCGCCGATGACCCAGCTGGTGCGCACGACGTAGTGGCGGGGGACACCGGCCACCAGCGCGTCGCCGGCGGCCTTGGTCTGGCCGTAGACGCCGAGCGGACAGATCGCGGCGTCCTCGGAGTACGCGCCCTCCTGGGTGCCGTCGAAGACGTAGTCGCTGGACACGTGCACGAGCGTGATGCCGTTGGCGGTGGCGACGCGGGAGAGCGCGGCGACGCCGGTGACGTTCGCCGCCCACGCGTCGACGCGGCCCGCCGGGGTCTCCGCGCGGTCCACCGCCGTGTAGGCGGCCGCGTTGATGATCACGTCGTAGTCGCGCCAGTGGCGCGCGGTCTCGAAGTCGGGCGACGTGATGTCCAGCGTCGCCCTGTCGGTGTACTCGACGGTGCCGTCGTCGCCGTACTCCGCCTGCAAGGCGCGGCCGAGCTGGCCGTTGGCGCCGATCACGAGGATCTTCTTGGCGGGGACGGGACGCACCTCCGCCAGTCGCGGGTGGGCGAGGTCCTTGGCGGACAGCTCGGCCCGATCCAGCGGGATCGGCCAGGCGATGGCCGCCGTCTCGTCGGCGAGGTTCAGGAACGTGTACTTCGCTTCTGCCGACCAGTGGTCGTTGACGAGGTAGCTGTATGCCGTATCGGGCTCGAGCGTCTGGTATGAGTTGCCGACGCCGCGCGGTACGAAGATGGCCTTCGACGGATCGAGCTCGGTCGTGAACACCGTGCCGAACGTGGGGCCTTCCCGAAGGTCGACCCATGCTCCGAACACCCGTCCCGTGGCCACGGACACCCACTTGTCCCAGGGTTCGGCGTGGATGCCGCGCGTCGTGCCGACGGCGTCGTTGAAGGAGACGTTGTTCTGCACCGGGCCGAAGTCGGGCAGGCCCGCCGCCGTCATCTTCTCCCGCTGCCAGTTCTCCTTGAACCAGCCACGGCTGTCGCCGTGGACGGGCAGATCCCACACGACCAGCCCGGGGATGGCAGTGGGGGTGGGCTGCAGAGGCTTGCCGTACTCGGTCACCGTCACTGGCCCTTCGCCGCGTAGAACGCCTCGACGCCGTCCTTCGCGGGCGCCCACCAGTCCTCGTGAGCGCGGTACCAGTCGATCGTGGCGGCCAGGCCGGCCTCGAAGTCGCGGAAGCTCGGCTCCCAGCCCAGCTCGGTGCGCAGCTTGGTGGAGTCGATGGCGTAGCGCAGGTCGTGACCGGCGCGGTCGGTGACGTGGTCGTACGCGTCCGCCGGCTGCCCCATGAGCTGGAGGATCAGCTCGATCACGGTCTTGTTGTCCTTCTCGCCGTCGGCGCCGATGAGGTAGGTCTCACCGATCTCGCCCTTGTCGAGGATGGTCAGCACGGCGGAGGAGTGGTCGTCGGCGTGGATCCAGTCGCGCACGTTCTCGCCCTTGCCGTAGAGCTTGGGGCGGATGCCGCGGATCACGTTGGTGATCTGGCGGGGGATGAACTTCTCGACGTGCTGGTACGGACCGTAGTTGTTGGAGCAGTTGCTGATCGTCGCCTGCACGCCAAACGAGCGCACCCAGGCGCGGACGAGCAGATCGCTGCCGGCCTTGGTCGATGAATAAGGGGACGACGGGTTGTAGGGGGTGTTCTCGGTGAACCGCGCCGGGTCGTCGAGTTCGAGGTCGCCGTAGACCTCGTCGGTGGAGATGTGGTGGAACCGCCGGTCGTGCTTGCGGGCCGCTTCGAGCAGCGTGTACGTGCCTACGATGTTGGTGTCCAGGAACGGTCGCGGGTCGTGCAGTGAGTTGTCGTTGTGCGACTCCGCCGCGTAGTGCACGACGGCATCGACGTCGGCAAAGAGCTCGTCCACGAGCGCCGCGTCGGCGATGTCGCCCTGGACGAACCGGACCCGGTCCTCCGGGAGCCCGGCGAGGGAGGCCCGGTTGCCGGCGTAGGTGAGCTTGTCCAGCACCGTCACGTGCTGGTCGGTGTTCTCCACGACGTGGTGGACGAAGTTCGATCCGATGAACCCGGCGCCGCCGGTCACAAGCAGTCTGCGCATGGGTCCAGGCTATCGGTCGTCATCATGTGCGTTTGGTGAGGCCTGCGGATCACCGCGGCCTGGGCGTCTGTCTCGACCGGGGAAGCGCTCGACTGGCGCCCTCAGCAGATCGTTATGTGCGAATCGTTGTTGTCCACTCATGACTTCCGCAACACTGGTCACATGATGCGTCCCCCGGCACGGCAGGTTTCTGTGCGCTCGAAAGCACTGACCGCGCTGTTGGGCGTGCTCCTGATGTTCCTTGGCGCCCTGGTGGCCGTGCCGGCGCAGGCGGTTCCGGTGGCTGCTGAGGTCGGGGTGGTGCGGGCGGGGCCGGCTGTGGATGGTGGGATCGTGCGGGCGGCGGATCTGTCGCAGTTCCGGCCGGGGAACATCGTGTCGGATGCGGTGTTCTATAACGCCGGGACGATGAGTGAGGCGCAGATCCAGGCGTTTCTGAATTCGAAGGTGACGGCGTGCCGTGCCGGGTATGTGTGTTTGAAGGACAAGACCGATCTGACGCGGGCGGTCGGTGCGGATGCGATGTGCAATGCGTATGCCGGTGGTGGGGTGGAGTCGGCGGCGCGGATCATCTTCAAGGTGGCGCAGGCGTGTGGCATCAATCCGCAGGCGTTGATCGTGATGCTCCAGAAGGAGCAGGGTCTGGTGACGGACACGTATCCGTATGACTCGCAGTATCGGATCGCGATGGGGCAGGGGTGCCCGGACACGGCGGCGTGCGATTCGCGTTATTTCGGGTTCTTCAATCAGGTGCATGGGGCGGCGTGGCAGCTGAAGCGGTATGCGAACCCGCCGGGGACGAGTAACTATTTCACCTGGTATGCGCCGGGTAAGACGTGGAATGTGCGGTATCACCCGAACATCGATTGTGGTTCGTCGCCGGTGTACATCGAGAACAAGGCGACGGCGGCGTTGTATTACTACACGCCGTATCAGCCCAATGCGGCGGCGTTGCGGGCGGGGTACGGCACCGGTGATGGGTGTTCGTCGTACGGCAACCGCAACTTCTACCAGTACTTCAACGACTGGTTCGGCTCGACCCGACGCGACCACGTCGCCGAGATCGCGGCGGAGCATGCCGCTCAGGGCGGTGACGCCACGTTGGGTGCGCCGGTGTCGGCGGTGCTCGAGATCACCCGCAACGGCGGGGGTTTCGCTCGCGCGTACGCGAACGGCTCCATCTACTGGACGCCCTCCATCGGAGCGAAGACGGTCTGGGCCGGGGCGCTGCGCGACTACTATTTCGCCCGCTCGGGAGCCGACGGACCGCTCGGGTGGCCGACGCACAACCAGAGCACCCTGCCCGGTGGTGTGGCCCAGCCCTTCACCGGCGGCTCCATCTATGCCGGCCCGGCCGGTGCGTTCGCGGTGTCGGGAGTGATCCGGGACGGATATTTCCGTGAGAACGGTGCGGCGGGTCGGTTGGGTTGGCCGACGTCGGAGCAGTCGTGCGCGGGCGCGGTGTGCCGCCAGAACTTCGAGGGCGGTGCGGTGGTGGCCTCGCCGGCGGGTTCGTTCGCCGTGGTGCAGCCGGTGCTGGGCGCGTTCGATGCCGCCGGTGGTGCGGGTGGTGCGTGGGGTGCTCCGGTGATGACGGCTGCGCCGATCGCCGCCAACGGTGGCGGGTTCGGGCAGGCGTT